>CACXIR010000043.1:0-24050 GCA_902767785.1 Fibrobacter succinogenes
TTACCGCCCATGATACCCGTATCGCTCTGCACCACCACCGGTTCAATGCCCACGCGACGGTAGATGCGCAGGTAGGCGTCGTATTCTTCCTGGTAGTGACGGTCGAGGTCTTCCTGGCTGGTGTGGAAGCTGTAGGCATCCTTCATCAAGAATTCGCGGACGCGGATAAGGCCGCCGCGGGCACGGGCTTCGTCACGGTACTTGGTCTTGAACTGGTAGAGCATCACCGGCAGCTGCTTGTAGCTGTTGAGCACGTAGCGCACCAGGTCGGTCATGGCTTCTTCGTGGGTCATGGCCAGCACCATGTTGTGTTTGTTACGGTCCTTGAAGCGGAGCAGTTCTTCGCCAATAGCCTGGTAACGGCCAGATTCGCTCCAGAGTTCAGCGGTCTGCACCACCGGCAGGTCCACTTCGATACCGCCAATCTTGTTCATTTCTTCGCGGATGATGTTCACAATCTTCTGGATCACGCGGAAGCCCATGGGCATCATGGAGTAGATACCGGTAGAAACAGGCTTGATATAGCCGCCGCGCATGAGGAAGATGTGGGAGGGCATGGTGGCGTCGCTCGGCGTTTCGCGGAGCGTCACGTAAAAGTACTTGGAGAGTTTCATGGTCTTTCCTTTATAGAGGTCACCTCTAAAAATTCATTTTCAAAAAATTGGCTGCAACACTTCGTGCAGTTTCGTCACTCAAAGTGCCCAATACCTCCAGTATTTGCCACTTTTCGTTCCTGCCTGCCCTCGGTTTCGCTCAATTTTTTTCATCAAAGCAATTTTTTGAGGTTCCCTAGACAAAATCTATGGGGATCTTTCAAATATCCTTGACGTGGACCTAAAAATAGTAAATGGGTGGCCTGCCTAGCGCTTTTTTGCTAGATTTGGCGGTAAGAAAATGGCCCTTTGCCACTTTTAGTTTTAACTAGAGGATGATTGAAATGAAGTCCAAAATCTTTGCTTTCGGTGCTTGTGCTTTGGCGTTGGCTGCTTGCGATATGCAGAGTGGCTCCAAGCAGGCCGCTATCGGTCCCAATTCTACGGACGAACAGAAATTTGCCTACATGCTGGGCGCCCAGTTTGGTGGCCAGAATTTTACCATGATTCCCCTTCAGGTGGGTGAAGAGCTGGATCAGGACGTGGTTGTTCAGGGCGTCTTTGACAACCTTAAGGCCGAAAAAGACACCAGTTTCAAACTCCAGCTGCCTTCGGATTCCATGCAGGCTGTGGGGAACCGCTATTCTGCGAAAGCTCGGGAACGCATAGATAAAACCAGGCCCGATAGCGCCACCACGGCTTCGTTTGAGGGGGACCAGGAAAAGATGCGTGCGTACGTGGATTCTGTGACTAAGGCCATGCCCGTGCTGCCGGCTCCTGCTCCTAAAAAGGCTCCTGTAACTCTTGGTGCCAATGCTACCGACAACCAGAAGTTCTCTTACTTGATCGGCGTACAGTTTGGATCCCAGTTCGTATCCATTGGAAACCAGTTCAATACGGAATTCGATGTGAACTATTTTGTTCTGGGCGTTTATGACGCAGCCGCCAAGACAAAGGATTCTACCAAGACGCTTGCCTTGCCTGAGGATTCCTTGAAGGCCGTGGGCGAACGCTTTAACGAAAAGATAAAGGCTATTCGCGAGGAAGCTTATAAAAAGCAGCAGGAAGAACAGAAGAAGTTGGAAGCGGAAGTTGCCGAACTGAAGGGTGAAACTCTTCCCAATGGCATGCCTGCCAAGATCAACTTCAAGGTAAAGGCCACCGGCATTTCTACCAAGGCTGAAAATCTGGAAGCCTACGCCGGCAAGCCCCTGCTGATGTTCTACTTCTCCGCTACTTGCGGTCACTGCGCCCATGCCGCTCCCCAGTTGGTGGAAATTGCCAAGGAATTCAACCCCAAGGGACTGACCTCCGTGGCTGTCGCCAGCGGTGGAAACAACAAGTCCGGCATCCGTCGTTTCTCTGACGATGTCAAGTTCGATGGAGCCTTTGACGTGTTGTGGGACGAATCCCGCCAGTTTGGCGAACTCTACAGCGACGGTTATGTTCCCAAGGTCTACCTGGTGAACCCCGACGGCTCTTACAAGCTTTACGCTGCCTTCGAACGCGAGAAGGAAGACCTGAAGAAGGAAATCGCCGAACTCTTGAACGGAAAGCCCGTGGAATGGAAGGTGGAAGCGCCTGCCGCTTCCGCTGTTGACACGGCCAAGGTCGACACCCCGGCTGTCGCCCCTGCTGCACCTGCCGCCGCTAAATAAATGACCTCTTTCGACGTCGTTGTCGTTGGCGGTGGACACGCCGGTATCGAGGCGACTCATGCCGCCTGGAAGCTCGGCGTAAAGACCGCCATGCTCACGATGGATATAAACGCCATCGGACGCATGAGCTGCAACCCTGCGGTAGGCGGGGTGGCCAAGGGCCAGATTGTTCGCGACATCGACGCTCTGGGCGGCCTGATGGGGCTGCTCACCGACAAGGCGGGAATCCAGTTCCGCATGCTCAACATGAGCAAGGGCCCCGCGGTGTGGGGTCCCCGCGCCCAGTGCGACATGAAGTACTACAGCGAAGTGGCCCGAGAGGCAATCACTTCGCTTCCCGGATTGGCTGTCATCCAGGGCGAGCTCGCCGCGTTCGAACGCATGGCGGACGGCCGTCTGGAACTTACCCTGCTGAACGGAGAACGTTACGTGACCCGCGCCCTGGTGATTACCAGCGGGACCTTCCTTGCCTCCAAGATGTTCACGGGCTTGGAAACCAGCATTGGCGGGCGTGTGGGGGAACCCAGCGCCGACAAGCTTTCGGAAAGCCTTGCCGCGAATGGCATTGCATTGCGCAGGCTCAAGACGGGGACACCCAGCAGGCTGGACCCGGATACCATCGACTTTGACGAATGCGACGTGCAGCATGGCGACGCCCATCCGTGGCCCATGAGCGACCGCCACCATAATCCCGTCCGCAACGACTGCGTTTGCTGGATTACCCGCACCAACATCAAGACCCACGACATTTTGCGGAGCGGTTTCAAGGACAGCCCCATGTTCAGCGGGCGTATCCACGGGAAGGGTCCGCGGTATTGCCCCAGCATTGAGGACAAGATCAATCGCTTTGGCGACCGGGACGGACACCAGCTGTTCCTGGAACCGGAACAGGCGGATATCGGTCGCGTGTACATCAACGGATTCAGTTCCAGCTTGCCGGCTGACATCCAGCTGGCGGCTATCCACACCATTCCGGGGCTTACCCGCGCGAAGGTTTTGCAGATTGGCTATGCGGTGGAATACGACTCGGTGGACGCCACCCAGCTGTACCCTACCTTTGAATGCAAGAAGGTGCCGGGACTCTATTTTGCAGGCCAGGTCTGCGGCACCAGCGGCTACGAAGAGGCTGCCGGCCAGGGACTTCTGGCGGGCATCAACGCAGCCCTCAAGGTCAAGAACGAGCCTCCCTTCATTTTAGGCCGTTCCGACAGCTACCTGGGAGTAATGGCGGACGACCTTTCGAACATTTTGTTGGACGAACCCTACAGGATGTTCACGAGCCGTGCCGAATACAGGCTTTTCCTCCGCAGCGACAATGCGGAAACCCGCCTCAAGGAGCGGGCGCATGCCATCGGGATGATTTCCGACAAGGATTATGCTGACTGGAAGTACCGGCAGGGCCTAATGGACGCCGCCAAAACCCGCCTGGCAGAGGAATCCGCCACGCCGGACCAGGCCAACGCCATCCTTGCCGCCGGCGGCCAGGCCCTTTCTACGGAACGCACCCGTTGGATCAACGTGCTTCGCCGTCCGGGAATCAACCCCGAGGAACTCTTCAAGGCGGCCCTCCCGGACCTGCCCCTGAGCCGCCGGGACCAGTGGTTCCTGTACGCCGAAGAGATTTATGCAGGGTTCTTTGACCGCCAGGCCAGGGAAATCGAGGACCAGAAGAAGATGGAATCGGTAAAGCTCCCTGCAGATTTTGACTACATGCAGGTGGGGGCGGTAAGCATCGAAAGCCGCCAGCGCCTGAACGCCCACAAGCCCTTGACCCTGGGCCAGGCCAGCAGAATCCCCGGAGTCCGCCCCGCCGACATCACGGTCTTGGCCCATTGGCTGGAGAATAAAGGCCCCCTCACTTGATAATCCGGGCGAAAAATACTATCTTTGGGCGCGTCTATTAATCATTTTTCCAAGAGGTATATTATGGCAGAAGAAACCGAAGTTAAAACCGCAGAAGAGTCCAAACCTCAGGAAACAAAATCCCAAGAAAAACCCCAGGCCAAGAAGGCTCCCGCCGCCAAGGCTGCTGGCGCCAAGAAGAAGCGCCCTGCCGATGCCCGCCGCAAGGGTGGTGCTGCTCCTGCCAAAAAGCCTGCTGCATTTAGCGATTCTCTGGAAGAACGTTTCCCCGCTCTCGCCGCCAAGCTCAAGAAGTCTATCGAGGACGGCATCAAGCAGAAGATCAAGGAAGCCCAGAACGACCCCAAGGTCAAGGCTGCTTCCAAGAAGTTCGCTGCCAAGTAAAGATTTCCTGAAAATTTGAAAAAGGCTCCCGCAAGGGGGCCTTTTTTAGTGGTGTTAGATGGGAGTGCGGTACAGGAAAGACACGGAAACCCGGGTCCATTGCATTTCCCAGTCCGTAGGGGTGGATATTTCTGGCCTGACTGCAAGATTGCCGACGGAGAGTAGTAGACCGACAGAGACCCTGTGCTCTAGGGCGCGGTATTCGGGCAAGTTCTTGTAGTTTGCAAAAAAGGCCACTTCCGGTAGCAAAAAGCTTTTGGCCTCGAATAGGTAGCCTACGTTGCGACCCATGTCGCTATCGTAAAAAGGCTGGACAATTCCGTCCAGGAGCAGGAACCTGGGGTGGACTTTGAATGTGGCCCCAAATCTTGAGCCAAAGTCGTAGAATTCCTTGTCGTACCGGGAACCGGCGTAAATGGCATAGGAAACGCCTAGGCCATAGGGCAATTCTATATGGTAAAATGGAGCGATGCGAACGTATTGCAGTTCTATTTTTTGCACCAGAACGGAGTTTTCTATAGCCATGCCAAAACGCCTATTCCAATCCACGCCCAGAAAGGCGTATCGGTTGTTTCGCATGCCCAGGAACGCCTCTATGTTGGAGGTCGTGGAATCTGCAGCGCAGGATAGCCCGCTGAACAAGGCAATGAAAAATAGTCCAACCCATTTTTTCATAGGGCCTCTGAAATTTTTTGGCTAAGGGTTTCGTAGCCTTCTTGTGATAGGTGCAGTCCATCGGAATAGTAATCGTCATGAATCTTGGTGTCCGTATCGAGAAATACGGATTGAACGTCGATGAACTTGTACGGAATCTTGGAAGAGTCTAGTGCTTTGTGGAGTCGTTGGTTTAGGATTCGGATTTGGACGTTTACCTTTTCGGTTTCCTTTTGGACGGTGCGGGGTATCAGGGATACAGCAAATAGCTTGCTTGCCGAAAAAAGCCGGGCTTGCTCAACGTAGCGGTTTGTAAAATCTTGCATAAAGGATTCCGTAAGGGTGTCTTTGTCCATTCCGCTCCACAAATCGTTTGTCCCAATCAAGAAGATTACGGGAATGCCCTTGCAGTCGCTGGTATTCCAAGAGGCTACGTCCGCCAACACGGCCCCGCTAACGGCGTGCTTGTGGATGCTGAATGTGGGAAAATAGGAGTCTAAATCCCAGAGGTGGGTAATGGAATCCCCAACAAAGCAAAGCTCTGAGTCTTCGCTATCCGTATTTTCGCAACCCCAAAAAGAGAATGCAGAAATCAAAACTAAAATGGATAGGTACCGGCGCAATCCCATGCCCATAAAGATAACAATAAAATTCAAACTATAATCTAGCATGGTGATATAGGCTATATTTGTCAAGTATGATTTTGTCAACCTACTCGATATTGGCATTTTCTGTTTGTTGTGTGCTTGTTTATGCCATTTTGCCTTTAAGGTCAAGACGCTGTTCCTGCTTTTGGCCAGTGCCGTTTTTTATGGGCTGTGCGACATACGTTTTTTGGGCCTGCTGATTCTAGAAATAATTTTTTCCTGGTTTGTAGGCAAGGGAATCTCTGCAAAAAGGAATCGTGGACAATCAGGGAAAAGGGAACTCTGCATTGGAATTCTGGGAATAGTCCTGGTTCTTTTTGCGTTCAAGTACTATGGCTTTTTTGCGGATGTGTTTACGGGAAAAAATCAAGAAGAAAAGTCCCTTGTCAATTATGGTCTTTACATCTCCTTTTTTCCCATCTTCTTTCTGGTCCCATTGCACGCTCTACTGAGATGCTTCCCCAATTCAAGGCCATGGAAAGGCCCTCTGCCGCACTTGTGGAGCAGGGAATTTTTCTTATACTTTCGGGCCTGTTCAAGAAGGTGGTCATTGCCGACCGGTTGAACATCTATGTCAACACCATTTTTGAAGGGCCGTCCCTTTACCCCTCGCTGGCGTGCATCCTTGCCGCCCTGCTCTTTACGGTGCAGTTGTATTGCGACTTTGCGGGGTATTCTGAAATTGCCATCGGCACTACGAACCTTTTTGGATTCCCTGCAGGTGCCGTATTACTTGACCGAGGAAACTGCGAAGAAAATGCCAAAGGGCTCTATTTCCGAAAACGTTACCGTGGTACCTTTCAATTCTGCGGACCCCAAGTTCTTTTTGGATTATATACACCTTTCTTCGGATGGCCGAAGGGAGTATTCAAAAAGTATAATGGCCGCCCTTCGGTAGCTATTTCCCGCCGGCTTTTATGCCTAGGCGGTTGAGCCTGTTGTACAGTGCCGTCCGGAGCATCTTCAGGTGCTTGGCGGCGAGGCTTACGGACCCGTCGCACTTTTCGATGGTGCGGGTCAAAAATTCTCGTTCCTGCTCCAACTGCAAGTCCCTGAAATCCTCGTAGGGCAGGTTGCTTTCTGCCAAGGCAACCCCGCCTGTGGAACCCTTGGAAACGAATTCTTCGTCAATCTGCAGGTCTTCTGGTTTCAGGAATCCCGGGTTTGCAAAGCACAATGCCCGCTGGATTACGTTTTCCAGTTCGCGGATGTTTCCCGGCCAGTTGTGGTTCTGCAGTTTTTCTAGTGCCTCGGGCGATAGCACAAAGTTTTCGCCTTGCGGAGCGTACTGGTGGATAAAGTAGTTGGAAAGGTCTTCGATGTCTTCTTTGCGTTCCCGTAGGGGCTTTATCTGTATGGGAATCACGTTCAGGCGGTAGTAAAGGTCTTCGCGGAACCGCTTTTCCTTGACTTCTTCTTTCAGGTCCCTGTTGCTGGCGGCAATGATACGCACGTCTACGTGCCTGGTCTTGTTGGCACCAATGGGGCGTATTTCGTGGTTCTGGATGACCCGCAAAAGTTTCACCTGGGCGTGGAGGGGCATGTCCCCGATTTCGTCCAAAAATATGGCGCCGCCGTTGGCTTCTTCGAACAGCCCAATCCGCTCGTTCTGGGCGCCGGTAAAGGCACCGCGGGTGTGTCCGAACAGTTCGCTTTCAAACAGGTTGTCTGGAATGGCACTGCAGTTCACGGTAACAAAGCGTTCGTACATGCAGGCGATAGCTCGTGCCACCAAATCCTTTCCCACGCCGGTTTCGCCTTGGATAAGCACCGGTCCCGTATGGAGGATGGTCCGTTCCACGGTCTTTCGCAGGGCGGTCATGGAGGCACTTTTGCCTACCAGGTGGCTCATCCGTTCCCTGAAAATCATCTTTGCGCTGTAGATGTCTTTCAGCCGCAAAATCTTGCTCATCAGGTGCAATTTCAGGGAATCTTCGGAAAGGATGATGTCGTAAAGGTTGTTGGGTATGGAAATGAATTCCTCGGGGTCCCGGGCGTACACGAGAATCATGGTGTCCGGGTTTTCCAGGCGGATGGCGGTTAGGGCCTCTACGTTGCACTGGGTAAAGGAATCCAGGTCCCACACAAGAATGGGGGAGAGCCTTTTTCTCTCCCCGTTCCATTGAGTATAGGTTTCCAGGTCGTAGTTCACGGAGGAAAGCACATCCTGAATGAACGAGGAAGTGGCGTTTTCCTTCGAGAAGAGTACGACGGAACTCATGCTAGCCCAGTTCTTTGCTGCGCTTGGTGCCTGCTTCTACGGCCTTGATGAGGGTGCTGCGGAAGGCTCCGTCTTCGAGCGCGTCAATGCCAGCGATAGTGGTGCCGCCCGGAGAGCAGACCATGGCGCACAGGTCGCTGGGGCTCTTGCCGGACTGCTTGACCAGTTCCACGGCGCCTTCGATGGTACCGAGGGTAAGCTTCAGCGCCACGTCGCGGGTAAGGCCCGCCTTCACGCCGCCGCGGGTAAGTCCTTCGATGAACTCGAAGACGTAGGCGGGGGCACTACCGGAAAGTCCGGTGACGGCGTCCATCAAGCTTTCGGTGACGCGGCAGGTGACTCCGATGGTGTTGAAAATTTCTTCTGCGGTCTTCAGGGTGTCTTCGGTGACGCCGTCGGTGGCAAGCGCCACCGTGCCCTTGCCTACGGTAAGCGGCAGGTTTGGCATCACGCGGAGCACCTGGCTCTTGCTGCCAAGAACGGCGAGCAACGATTCACGCTTGACGCCAGCCATGATGCTGATAAAGGCCTTCTCGGACTTCTGGGACTGCATCGCCGATTCCCATTCCTTAGCGACCAGCTTGAATATCTGGGGCTTTACGCACAGGAAGGTCACGTCTGCGGCGGCCACGCCATCGGCGAAGCTTGCTTTACGGACGCAGCCGAGAGAGGTATAGGCTACGGCCGCCTTGTCGTTAGGCTCCAAAAAAGAAATTTCACTTGCGGCAGTGCCTGCGGAAAGGAGCCCGCGGAGGATGGCTCCTCCCATGTTGCCCGTTCCGACGAAAAAGATTTTCTTGTTCATTGTGGTATTCCGTTGTTTTTAGGAAGAATTTAATAAAAATAAAAGGGAGTGAGCAAATTATTTCAATGTCCTAGGGCTTTTTTATGTGTACATATATTTCTATCTTGTAGCGCCGTAGGTGCAAAAGACAATTGCGCCAAAAAAGACAAGTATAAGGATTTGCCAAGTGTACAGGTCTATTCTTTCTATTCTTGCTATTGCGGCAGTGTCATTCTCCTTTGCGGGCCCGGGTCTTGCCGATGGTGCAACCAAGTTTGTCGGTAGCATTACTACTAGAGGTCAGGTCCGTTCAGATTTTGGGACCTACTGGAACCAGATTACCGCTGAAAACGAATGTAAGTGGTCGTCAATAGAAGGTACTCGCGGTCGCTACAACTGGAGCGGTTGCGATGCAGCTTACAATTGGGCAAAAGAAAATGGTGGTTTCTTTATGTTCCACGCCCTGGTATGGGGTTCCCAGTACCCGAACTGGCTAAGCAATTTAAGCGTTGCTGATACCAAGACCGCCATTACCAACTGGTTCGACGCCGTCGCGAAGCATTACCCCGATCTCCAAATGATTGAAGTGGTGAACGAGGCTATCCGTGTCGCCGAAAACCAGTATCACTCTGGATATTCAAATACAAAAATTATCCAGGCTCTCGGTGGTGATAATAACGGAGACTATGCCTTTGTGACTACCGCTTTCAAGATGGCCCGAGAACGTTGGCCGGATGCAATTTTGATTTATAACGATTTCTATACGATTCAGCATAATAAGGATCAGGGCATTGAGCTTATTCAGACAATCAAGAAGAACGGAGCCCCAGTGAATGCCTATGGCTTACAGGGAAAAGATTTGATGGCTCAGGAAGGTAATTGTTTAAACATCAAAACGCTCGAGAGTACCATTGATGAAATCTGGAACAAAACGCAGCTGCCCATATTTATTACGGAATATGAAATTGGCACCGATAATGACAATGTCCAGGAAAAATGTTACGAAGAGCAAATTTCATACTTCATGAATAATGAACATATTGCCGGCATCACCATTTGGGGGTATATCTATGGCGCTACCGAGACTACAAACGGAAATTCAGGCATCATCAAAAATGGTGTAGATCGCCCTGCAATGGCCTGGCTGAAGGAATACCTTCCCGAGAACAATGGAGTCAATACAACTGGCCTTGAAACAGGCGTTATCACTCCGGTTGATCCCGAACCGCAGACCCCGTTCAAGGGTGAACCGTTCGCCATTCCAGGCAAAATTGAGGCCGAAGACTTCGACATTCCGGGTAAGGGCTTCAACGATGACGGTACGAGCAATGATTCTTATGGAGACGATTCCGAAAACCACGGTGATAGCGACTACCGTAAAGGTACCGGTGCAGACCTTTATGCGAAGGCATCTGGAATCATTCTCGGCTACAACGAAACGGGCGATTGGTATGAATATACAGTCAACATTGCCAATGCGGGCAAATACACCGCGATAGCTTCTGTCGCTACAGATGGTACGGCCGCGTTCACGCTCTCTATCGACGGTGATGTCGTAGGAGAATTCACTGTTACAGGTGAAAGCTACGATGATTTTTTTGATTTTGAACAAGAGGTGACTCTCCCGGCCGGCAAGCATGTGCTACGCCTAGACGTAACGCAAGAATACTTTGACATTGATTATATTGACTTTAAAGCCGAAGAAAACAGTAGTTCTTCGGCGACAGGTGCCGAAAGCTCTTCAGCGGTAGCTGATGAAAGTTCTTCCAGCTCGACAACAGGTAACAGCTCGGCTTCTGCCGATAACAGCTCTTCCTCGGTCAAAGACGAACCAGCCTCTTCAAGCAGCAGTTCTACAACAGCTGACAGCAGCTCGTCAAGCGAAAAGCAGGCCGCCTCCGATAAGCAAAGCAGCTCTTCTGCAGCCTCTACGGCAGCTCTGGGCGACCAAATACGCTTCGGCAGTGGCGACCTTGCCACTTATGACGTCTATGACCTGAAGGGACAAAAACTGGCCCGTTTTGCTGCCCGTAATATGGAGGAAGTGGCTCAAATGTGGAAAAACTGGTCCAAAAACGCCTCCAAGGTACAGGGAATCGTCCTGATCCGTAACCGAATCAGCGGAGAAATTGTGCAAATCCGGTCCATACGCTAGAATTACGGTGGTATAGAAAAATTTTTTGCCCCATTTGGGGCATTTTTTTTACAATATCGCGATATAAAACGATATATAAGAAGGCTACCCCTAAAAAAGGAGTATTTTATGATGCGGACAGGATTGCCGATTGTCAGCGATCAGGAAAATGAATATGAAAAGGAACAAATCCAGATAGACGTTGTCCTTCAAAAACGCAATAAGCGCCGCACCAAGCTTTTCTATGACTGCTTTCCGCTGGTCATGCGGAATTGGGACCTTTTTCGCAAGAACCCTGGGCTTTACAAGGTTTCGATAGATTTCATGAAGTTTGGCGGATCTGACTTCCTTGACGATGATGTTTTTGCAAAGCCTATGCTGGGTGGATTTGTCCGAGCCTGGAGGTCCCCAAGTTTTAGGCAAATCTGCCCGCATTGCCATGGCGAGGCTTATTTTATGCCATTTTATTCCTTTCCCATCATGCGTTTTACTTTAGAAGATATTATGAGCGGAAAGAGCCTGCCGCAGACTCGTTATTTGTATTGCCCCAACTGCAAGAAAGAAATTATGCGTGATGAAAAATTGAGTGATTTTGATAGAGACTGGATTAGGTTCACGCAAATTGTACGAACAAGTAATCGCGAGGTCCCCTCGTCAAAGTCGGGAATGTTGTTCGAGCGTGCTATGCAGCGGTTGTTGCCGTATGAACGCGATAAAAGGCCTCCGCAAAAGAAGCCCTTCACTGCTAAAACATCCCTTCATGAACTGAATAATCTTCTGTGGGAAGATGAGCCGTATAATCTAGAGGCGATGACCGATGAGGAATTGGTCCGTCTTGTCACGCTCTACAGAAAAATGTCATTTACTCGTGATGCCGATACAAATCCAAAAGGCCGTTCAAGGAACGACCTTCTGGAAATCATAGCTTCTTTCGAAGCCCAGTGGAGGTAGGGCTATCCGTTCATGGAATTCAGGAAGTCGGCGTTGGTCTTGAACGCCTTCATCTTCTCCCGCATGAATTCCATGATTTCCACGGTGGTCATGTCCTGCAGGAAACGGCGAAGTATCCAGACGCGGCGCAGCTCGTCTTCATCCAAGAGCTGTTCCTCTTTGCGGGTGCCGGACTTGAAGATGTCGATAGCCGGCCAAATGCGTTTTTCAGCGATACGGCGGTCTAGCACCAGTTCGTTGTTGCCGGTTCCCTTGAATTCTTCGAAAATCACTTCGTCCATGCGGCTGCCCGTCTCGATAAGGGCCGTGCCGATGATGGTGAGGGAGCCGCCGTTCTCAATCTTACGGGCGGCACCGAAGAAGCGTTTGGGCCTGTGCATGGCGTTGGCGTCCACGCCGCCGGAGAGGATCTTTCCGGAGTGGGGGATGACCACGTTGTTGGCGCGGGCAAAGCGAGTGATGGAGTCCAGCAGGATAACCACGTCGTTCCCATGTTCCACCATGCGCTTGGCCTTCTCGATGACCATGTCGGCCACCTTGATGTGGCGGGTGGGTTCTTCGTCGAAGGTAGAGGCCAGCACTTCGGCTTGAATGTTCTTGCCGCGGGCAGCACCCTCTTCGCGGAGGCGGTCCACCAGCTTGCGCATTTCGGTCACTTCTTCGGGGCGTTCGTCAATCAAGAGCACCATCAGCTTCACTTCGGGGTGGTTGATGGTGAGCGCCTTGGTGATGTTCTGCAACAGCACCGTCTTACCGGTACGGGGCGGGGCGAGGATAATGCTGCGCTGGCCCTTTCCGATAGGGGTGAACAGGTTCATGATGCGGGTGCTGTATTCTTCCCGGTCCCATTCCAGGTTGAGCCTTTCGATGGGGTGGATGGGCGTCAGGTATTCGAAGGAGACGCGGCGCTTGGTTTTCTCGGGCGGTTCGAAGTTTACCGTGTCGATGCGCATGAGGGCGAAATACTTCTCGCCATCCTTGGGCTGGCGGATCTGGCCGGTAATGGTGTCGCCCATCTTCAGGTCGTAACGGCGGATGATGTTGCGGCTGATGTAGATGTCGTCGGGACCCGCCAGGTAGTTGTGGTCCGGGTTCCGCAAGAATCCGTGGCCGCCATCGGGGACGATTTCCAGCACGCCTTCCGTGTAAATGGGGCAGTCTTCGCCGGTGGTGGCGCTCAAGATGCTGTAGACCAGGGCCTGCTTGCGCATGGTCTTGAAGTCGGGAATGCCTAGTTCGTCGGCCTGGCGCTGCAGTTCGAACATGGGAAGTCCGCGGAGTTCCTTCCACTTGGCGCGGGCGGCGGCCACCTTCTCGGGGTCGGGGGGCGGTAGCTGGATGCTCTCGTCGATAAAGTCGTCCTGGGGCAGGTTCCTGCCGTGGCGGTTCTTGAACTTGTTGTATTTATTGTTGAACTTGTTGTTGAACTTGTTGTTGCCCTGGCCGTTCTGGTTGTTTTGCTGGCCCTGGTTGCCCTTGTTCTGATTCTGGTTGTTTTGTCCGTTTTGGCCCTGCTGGTTCTGCGGCTGGTTCTGGCCTTGCTGCTGGGCGTTCTGGTTTTGGGCATTGCCTTGGCCCTGCTGGTTTTGTGCCTGGTTCTCGGCCTTGGGTGTAGCGTCTGCGGCCGGGGCTGCAGGTGCGGCCTTCGGTTCTGCGGCCTTGGGTTCGGCAGGTGCAGCTTTGGGTGCAGCCTTCTTTTCTGCTTCTACGAATTCGGCTGCTGCCTTTTCTACGCTTCCTTCGTCTTTGGCTTTCTTGGCAGGGCGTCCGCGGCGCTTGGGCTGTTCTTCAATCAATCCTTCTTCAGGATTCTTCTTTTGTCTAGGCACTATACTGTCCTTTGATAATATTTAGGTCTTTTCTTATGGGAAAAAGATCTGGATATGGAATGGAAATTTAATTAAGGGCAGGGAGAATTCCCTACTGAATCTTGAGCAGGCCTGTTGGCCCTCAACGCGTTATAAGATAAATAAAAAAAAAGTTTTTGTCAGCGAAAATGGGCTTTGTTGCCAAAAAAAAGTGAAAAAATGACATGCCGTTTTAACTATATTAATGGCGTGGATTCTTTGGAAAGAATATTTGTAGCGCTGGGCAGCAACATAGCCCCTCGAGGCAAGCGCCTCGAGGAGGGCCGCGACATGCTGCGCCGCATTTCTTCGGGAGGCTGGAAAGAAAGTCCCGTTTACGAGACTCCTCCGGTCGGTCCCGAGGGGCAGGATCCCTATTTCAACCAGGTGGTGAGCTTCTGGTATGCTGGGACCCCTACGCGACTCTTGAACTACCTCAAGGGTTCTGAGCTGGTGCTGGGCCGCAAGGCCAGGGGACACTGGAATTCCAGGGAAATAGACTTGGACCTGCTGTACTACGGCAACAAGGTGTTGTCCGGTCGGCCCCAGGTTCCTCACGGCGAAATTTTGCACAGGCAGTTTGTCTTGGTTCCCATGAACGACATCGCTCCCGACTGGAGGGACCCCCTCAGCGGGAATACGGTAAAGGGCCTGCTTGCGGATTTGCTTAACAGGGAGGGGAAGATACCCTTCCGCCTGGTTACGGGGGAGGACAACTGATGCTTACGGATAGCGGCGTGCATTTTTTGGCCATCGAGGGCGTCATTGGGGTCGGCAAGACCACCTTGGCCCGGATTATCGCCGAACGCTGGAATGCCTTCTGCATAGAAGAGAATTATGCGGAAAACCCCTTCCTCGAAAAATTCTACGAGAACAAGGAGGCCTACGCCTTCCAGACTCAGCTTTTCTTTTTGCTGGACCGCCACAAGCAGTTGCAGAACATGGGACTCCAGAGCGACCTGTTCCACGACCTGCTGGTGTCCGACTACACTTTTGACAAAGACCAGATTTTTGCGGCCCAGAACCTCTCCGACAGCGAGTACGCCATGTACGAACAGGTGGCGCGTTCCTTGGACAAGGACTTGCCCAAGCCTGACCTGGTGGTTTACCTGCAGGCTAGCGTCCCTACGCTGCTGAACCGCATTCGCAGCCGCGGTCGCCAGATGGAAAAGACTATCGAGGGCAACTACCTGAAAGATTTGCAGGATCGCTACGACCACCTTTTCTGGCATTATCCCAGCGCCCCCGTGCTGATCATCAACACGGACAACATTGACTTTGTACACAACGAAAATCACCTGAAACAAATTCTGGATGCCATTGCCGCATGCCCGCGGCAGACTACTTACTTTGTTCCCGATGGAAATTAAGAAGGCTATATGCAGATCATCAAGACCATAGCGGAATTACGTAAAACCCTTAAGCCCTTTGCCAAAGAAGACAAAGTAATTGGCCTGGTTCCCACCATGGGTGCCCTCCATGCGGGGCATGGCGCCCTTATCAAGGCTTCTGTGAAGGATTGCGATGTCACGGTGGTGAGCGTTTTCTTGAACCCGATCCAGTTCGGGCGTAACGAGGATCTGGACAAGTACCCCAAGCGTCTGGAAGCGGATGCCAAGCTTGCTAAATCCTTGGGTGCGGACTTCGTGTTTGCTCCCAGCGTTGACGAGATGTACCCCGATGGCGACCCCCTGACCTTGGTGCGGGACGAATCTTTGGAAAAGCTCTATTGCGGAGCCTACCGTCCGGGACACTTCCGCGGGGTCCTTACCGTGGTATCCAAGCTGTTCCTGATATCGGGTGCCAACAAGGCTTATTTTGGCGAGAAGGATTACCAGCAGGTATTCTTGATTGAAAAAATGGTGAAGCCAAGGCCGCCTTCGAGGCCGGCGAGCGGGGCGTTGTCCGCCTCAGGGACATTGTCCTAAAGTCGGTGCTTGCCAACCGCGGCCAAGTCCAGTACGTGGAGGTGGTGAACCAGAAGGACCTCCAGAAGTTCAACGGGGTTATCCGCGATGGCGAAAAGGTGGTGATCCTGGTGGCGGCCTTCTTCGGAAAGACCCGCCTGATCGACAATATCGAACTTAATTAGTCCTACTTTTCCGTGGCGGTAAATACGCCGTCCCAAGTCTCGCCCGCCTGAACAGGCGGGTTTATCTTATAGGCTTCGCAACGCTTGATGTACACGTGGGAGGGCGTAGTCTTGGAACCCGGATCCCTGTCGGGGTGGTGGGGCTCGTAGTCCAGGCACTCCGTGAACAGTTCCTTTGCCTTGTCCCATTCCATGGCCAGGTAGGCGTTGCGGGCCTGTTCCCAGATATCCACCAGCTTGTTCAGCTGTTCTTCGTTTTCGCAGCCGGGCTTGGCCAGCAATTCGAATGTCTTTACGGGCTGGCTCTTGCCTATCACTCGGATGGTGTCCAGGGAGCGGTAGATGAACCGGCCCTCGTCCAGGTGCTTCTGGGTGTCTTCGCTTATCTGGATATAGGCACCATATTGCTTGGCGGCGCTTTCCAGGCGGGCGGCCAGGTTCACGGCGTCGCCCATCATGGTGTAGTTCTTGCGCATGGTGGAACCCATGTTTCCTGTCACGATGTCGCCGGAGTTGATGCCGATTCTCATATGCATGTCGTGGACCACTTTGGGCCACTTGTCGCCTTCGCTGGCCCATTTCTTGCGCAGGTCCATGAGCTTGCTCTGCATGTCCACGGCGCTGTCGCAGGCGCTCTGGGCGTGGTTGGGCAGGGGCATGGGGGCGCCAAAGAAGGCGATAATGGCGTCGCCTTCGTACTTGTCCAGTGTTCCCTTGTTGCCTAGTAGGGTGTCTGTCATGGCGGTAAGGTATTCGTTCAAAAGCTCCACCAGCTTGCTGGGGTCGCCAATCTTTTCGGAGAATGTAGAGAAGCTGGCGATGTCGGTGAAGTAGGCTGTGATGTTGGACTTGGAACCGCCCAGGGTGGGCATGATTTCGTTGTTCACCATCTCGTCGATCAGTTCCGGCGAAATGTACTGCTTGAAGGCGTTGCCCAGGAACCTCTTTTCCTTGGTCTCGAAGTAGAACTGGATAATCAGGGCGATGATGTTGGTGAGCAGGATGGCGAAGATTTGCTTAGAGGCACCGATGTAGATGCCCTGTTCGAAGTAGTGATAGGCGACAAGCGCATAGCCGCCCATCATCAAGAAGGCGATGGCGATGGCAATGTAGCTCTTGACATAGAGGCCGATGAGCAAGCAAATCAAGGCCAGCAGTATTACGATGATTTGCTGATAACGTTCCTGTAGGGTGACAAGGAAGTCGTCGTTCAAAATGTTCTGCAATATGGTGGCGTGGGTAAGTACGCCGGGGTAGTTTTCTTCGTGGGGTGCGGTCACAAAGTCGAATAGGGCCGGCGCGGCAGATCCCAAGATGAAAATCTTTCCTTGGAAGAGTCCCGGGTCCACCCGGTTCTTGGTGATGTCGTAATAAGAAAGGTGCTGGAAAATGCGGTTGGCCTCGGCGGTGTTGTAGCGGCCCTTGTAGTTGATCTGGTAATGCCCCCAGCGGTCAATGGGAATCTGCTTAACTTTGCCGAACCGGATTTCCTTGCCGGGCTTTAGGTTGGAAATCCTTTCTTCCGAAACGTTCATGATGTCCTTGAGGACGTCGTCGTTCAAGATAACCAAGTTTGAAACCCACTTTTGTCCTTTCGCATCGTAATGAATGTCCATGTCCATGGAGATGTGGGTGGGGCGTCCCGGTTCCAGCCGCTGCAGGGAATCGGCGAAATATTTCACTGCGTTCACTATGTAGGGGGTGATGACGGCTTCTTCGTCTTCTTCGCTGTCGGCAAGGAGGTACCGCCCGGCGCCCTCTTCGTCCTTCTTGATGGTTATGTTGTCTGTCACCTCAATTTCGTCATCGTCCTTCAAGGAGTCCAGCTGGTCGGCGTCTATTTCGAAGAGGGCGTCGGACAGGGTTTCGTTCAGGACTTGCCCCTCGAATATTTCGAAGGTCACTTTGCCTTCGCTGTTCTTGGTGGCAATGATTTTCGAGGAAATGTCGATGAACTGGTTGGAGGCCTGCTGTATGCGGGTACCCGCCTTCTTTATTTTTTTCTGCAGGGCCTGGAACATGGGGTAGCTAAAGTTGGGAAAGGTGGTATGGAAAAACCCCGAGGAATCCCGGTAAATGCCGAAGGGCTTGCCCAGGTCCACGTACTGCCCCATCTTGATGACCACGTTCTCTGGTTTTTGATGGAACAGGTGCAGCAGGGTCATCATGGGCATGGTGGAGTAAATCTTGCTTTTCACGTCGGGGTAGATTTCCGGATTGGGGAAGCGGTAGAGCAGCGAGACGCGGCGCACCACGCCGTCGTCGTCGGGGTAGGCGTTCACCGAACCCATTTGGGCTCCGGCCTTTGCCAGTTCCGGGAATATGTTGTCTAGCAGGTCCTTGGGTTCTATGTTCTGGGCGGAATCCGCCTGCGAAAGTTCAAAGGTGGAGCTGAAGCCGATTTCTTCTGCCCGTTCCGAGGTACTCAGGGGCTTCCATTGGGATTCGTGCTTGTAGGACTGGTAGTTATCGAAGATGTTGCACACTACGGCGTTTCCGCTGTTTTTTACGGCGGTGACCAGCATGGAGTCGTAGTTGTAGAACATGCGAATATCGGGGTCCAGGGAGTCCCAAGGCGTGTCGGGATTCAGCTGGCTCAGCATGGTGGTGACTTGCTTGGTTTTCTGTTCGCCAAAGTCAGCATTCTTGAAAAGGATATCGAAGCCGATGGCAGAGGCTCCGCCATTGCTCAAGTTCTTGACCACGTCGGCATGGATGGATCGGTCCCAGGTGTTGTAGTTGCCCAGTTTGGCCAGGGAGGGTTCGTCAATGTCCACGATGTAGATGTCGGGGTCGTAGTTGCTGTTTAGCGCAACCCTGTCGTCGGTAGTTTCCATGTCCCTGGTCTTGCCGGTCTTTACCTTGAAGAACATGTCGTAGAAAAGGTATTCTAGGGATTCGGCCCCGTTGCGGGTCATGTCGACCTGGGGATTCTGGACGTTGCCGAACACAAGAATAAGGGCCACCACCGCAGCAGTGAAGAATGCCCCGATGAGGAGCTTCTTTAATTTTTTGGACAACTTGACTTGCATGTTGTCAATAATAATAATTGTGGGGATTTATTTTTGGCGGCGGATTCCCAAGGTGTAAACATCCATGTTCTTGCCCACCACGTTTTTGCCCACGTATATCTTGATTTGCAGCTTGGTTATGTAGGGGCCAGTTCCCACAAGGCGGCCATTTTCGCTACGGGCGTTCCATTCAAAGAACACGTTTCCCGGGTTGTCGATGCAGTTGGACTTTTTCGGGTCCGTTGCATTGTGGAAAATGGTTGAGTCGTTGCAATGGACGGTTCCGCGGGCAGTGTTCACGAATCCGCCCAGATGGGAGAAGTAATCGGTTTCCCATTTGATTTTGACAGATTCCAAAGCTGAATCCTTGTCTGCGCCTTGGGGCAGGTTTGCCACGATGGAGGTTGCCAGCTCGCCGATGTTGTAGCTGAGCAGGAATCCAGGCATGCCCAAGCTGTCTATTACGTCACGAATGGACATGCTCGTGGGTACAATGACGGGGATGGTGGACTGCTTGTGGGGCCATGGCGGCATGTCGTCGGAAATGATGATGAGTCCTGGAGACTTGATTTCTGTGCGTTGTTCACCGTCTATGCGTACCTTGGGGTTGAGCCGATGGGCGGCATTGTCGCTGTAATCCTTCAGCACGCCAGGCGTTAGGCGGACGGAATCCCCGACTAAGGGCAGGAATCCGGCTGCCGAGCGTTGGAAGAATATCCTGACCATGTTCCCTTCGCCACGGGTGTCTGCTCCCGAAAACTGGAGGGAATCCATAATGTTTTTGCTGCCTCTGAAGAAAAGGAAGCTGGCCTCGGGAACAATTTTCGCAGATTCGATTCCCTCGCTCAGTGTCAATACCACTATGCTGCTGTTGTGTGAAGCTGTTTGTACCTTGGCACTCTTGACAATGGGAGCCACTTTGTCTTCGATGCCGGTCCTCAAGAGGAGCTTTACCTCTTCTCCGGAATCTTTATCGATAAAGGAATAATGGTAGATTAGCGTGCCTGTGTATTTTTGATCGTTGAGGCCGGTGAATACGTCTTTGCGTAGTCCTTTCTTGTCGTACAGGATCAGCAGGGAATCTTTTTGCACGTAGGGCCATATGTTTTTCATTCCCGACACCTTGTGTTCTTCCGTGCCTCCAAAGATCCAGTTCAGCGAATCGGGAACCACGTCTTCAAAAGCCTTGTTGAAGGGAATCACAAGGCTGTCGGGTACGCCGTTTCCGTTTACGTCGTACATTTTCGCCCTGGAGGCGATGGGTACGGGAGGCTCCTTGAAGTGGATTTTGTCCCAGCGGAGTTCGTTGGCCACGCCATATCCCGAAATGGTAAAGTAGGCGTTTGCCATGGCGGTATCACCAACCACGTAGAATTTCGCGTAGCCAAGGGAATCCGTTTGTAGCGAATCAATCCATTGGAACTTTTCATCTAGGAAGCTGATGGGGAATTTTGTCTTGAAGTGCAAGGTTTCCTTGCATGTCACCTCTGTTTTTCCGAGGAGCTGCCCGCAAGGAGTGCTCCCAAACTGGACCACCACTTGCAAGGGGACCGTGTCCGGGTATATGGCATGCGCCCAGAGGGTGTCGTTTACCCCTCCGTTTGCCCCTATGGAATCGCCTCGCAGGGTTATGCCGGCAGGGCTCAATGTCGGGGAATCGGACAAATGGAATACGTCTACGAAAGCGATGTCCGGCAGGGGGTATTCGGGTACGGTGAACCGTATTATCTGGTATTGCTTTAAGTCGGAGGCCAGGTAGCAGATTAGCGTGTACGTTCCCGGGCTTAACGTCCTTGTGTTGACGAAGGCGGTTGTGTCAATCCAGAAGCCGGCCATGTTCGAGTTGATGAATATGCCTCCATGGTTCAGACCCGGTTCCAGCAGGACTCCCTCCTTGGGGAGGTTGCCGCCCACCAGCCTGAAAACGGACTGCGCGTAGGCGGTGTCTACCTTGGAGGAGGCGGTCAAGTTGCAGCTCAGGGATTCGTCCGCCAACAATTGGAACAGGTCGTACTCGATAAGGCCCTTCGTGCTGGGCTTCCTTACCGGGAAGTAGGTTTTTTGCGTCTGCAGGTTGATGGAAGTTCGCATTTTGAAGTTGGAACCTGTGGCGTTTCTTTCCGAGAAGAATATGTGGAATGGGTATTCCTTGCCCTCTTCCAGCTTGAGTGCGGGATTGTTCTGCCCGATGGTGTCCAGATTTACGGCTCCTTCTTCGGGGTTGTGGCATCCGCCGATGTCTACTACCAGGCGGTTGTTGATAAACACCCACACGTCGTCGTCGCCGCGGAATTCAAAGTACTGCCCCTTGATGTACTTGAACTGTGCGGAAATCTTCATGGCAAAGCTGTAGTTGTGCTTGCAGCCCGACACGTTGTAATCGTACTTGGGGTTTTTTACCGTCTTTGCGGAATCCAGGTATTCCAGGTCGTCAATGGGGTAGAATCCCGGGTTGTTCTTGTCGTTGCAGTTGTTCTGCGCGTTGGTGATGTCGGCAAGCCAAAAGCCCTCTTCGTCTAGCTGCAAGTCTATATCGCGGCATACGGCGTTCGTGTATTTTTTACCCTTCTTGTCTGTTGCCACGAATTGGGGGATAAACCAGCGCTCGATTTCGTGCGCGGCGGCACAGCTTTTCCAGGGGTAGCTTAGGGAATCTACACGGGCCGGGTTTCCGTTCACCAAGGTGTCCCGCACCATTCCCTTCACAAGGCCGCTGCAAGTCCTGTTGGAATCCAGTTTTCCGTTGGCGTTGATGAACCTGGACATGGTGTACTTGTTTCCGTTAAGGATGCCGCCAAAATCTATGTCAATGCTGTCGGCATGGGATTCTCCGGCCCAGTCCACCACCATGGCGGAAATTTTCATGGCGGGGCATGCACCTAGCCGTCCAGGGAACTCGTCGCTGATTTTTGGCCCGCTGCTAGAAAGGGGGTGCGGATAAATCCAAACCGTATCGTGGAGTGCCATCATGGAGTCCAGGGGAATGGGAGTCCCAGGCCCGTTGCCTTCGCCCATAAGCCCCTCTAGCCCGTAGTTGTCGAATCCGAAGCTTTGCTTGAATTGTACATCCCAGTTTTCGGTGTGCTTGTAGTAGGTGGCTTGGTACCATCCGCAGGTGTCGCCTTGGGTGACGTCATGGGAGTTGGCGGTTAGGGGGCTCATCTTGATGGTATCCCCATTTATTACCATGGCCGGGGTCATGTCGTCCCAAGGGCTCATCATGCGGACGACCTTGGGTTCCAGGGGTGTCCATGAAATATCCAGCTTCCCGTTGGAGGATGTGTAAAGCCATGCTTCGTAGATTCCGGCGGGGAAAAGGGAAGAAACCGTGGGCCGTTGGTTGTTGCTAAAGTACGTTACTTGCGGCCATTCGTTTTGCCGCCGGTAAATGTTGAAAAGGGAGCTGTTGGAATTCCATGCGGCAGAGGCCACGTTGGCTGCAGAAAATGTATAGTGCCACCAGTATTGGTATTCTCCGTTGTTGCTTGCTGCCCTAGGTTGGTTGATGATGTTGTCTACGCCGATGTAGATGGCATTATTCCGGTAGCTGGTGTTTGTACGCCAGGGGTGTTGGATGTGCAGCACGTAGCTAGAATCAAAGCAGGTTCCGAGTTTCCCAATGGCGCTTGTTATGGGGGTTCCCTTGGTTGTGCCGTCTACGAATATGGTATCGTGCGCCGAAAGGGAGTCCATCAGTTGCACGACTCCTGCTTCTGGCATGGACATGTAGGGAGTCATGTAGCGGATGAAGTAGGCAGAAAGGGTGGGGTTCCGTTTCATTGCTGCGGGGGAGAGCGCTCCATAGAACCAGCCGCAGGTGGACTTGTCATTAGAGGCAAACCGCATTAGCACAGAATCCTTGCCAAGGATCATTTGCGGAAGGGCCTTGTTGCCCCAGGGGCTTTTGAACCATACGATTTTGGAATTGGGGGCGACAAAGGATTTAGTGAAACTCATGTCCGAGGGGTCGGTGTAGAGCCAGAGTTCTTTTTCGTTTCCGAAGAATCCGACGATCCCCACTTTTTCAAGGTCGTCCCATTCTAGGCTGTTTTTGTTGTTGTAGTTTTGGTCGGCGGTATTGGGGAAGAGCGCTACCGAAAAGTTGTCCCAGTCCTGGAAATTCGAGATGTTCTTGTTCCAGGTGTAGCTGAACCAATGGTCCCCCTCGTCGGTCATGGCTGTGACTGAGGTAGAGCCGAATTGCGCGTTGTGGCTGGTGGTCCCGCCCAGGATATGCAGCACGTAGCTGTCTTTGGTGGCGTCGTTCCTCCAAGGTGACTGGATGTGGACCGTCAAGCTTGCAAATGAACAAGCCGCAAGGAAAAGGACTAGTAACGCTGAGTGGATTGTGTGCCGCATAATATCCTTGCACACCAATCCTTTTGTTCCCCATAGTTAAAACTAACAAAAAAATTTTTTTTAGGAATAGGCCGAAGGAAAACTTTTTTTATCAAAGGAAAGCTCCTGCCTCCATCCACGTTTTTTTGGGGGGCAAAAAGGGAGTGTAAAAATATAATTACAGGCGGACGCCTGGATTCTATGACGGCAGAATGTCATTTGTTGACGGAACATCTGTGCAGGAGTTAATTATATTTCCCAAAAAGAATAGAAGGAGCTTCTTTTGGCGGCACAGAAAAAAACGACGCGGCGTAAGACATCGAAAACCCCGGCAAAAAAGGAAAGCGCGGAGCAGGTATCCCTTTCTTTTGGGCGAATCCTCTTGGGGTGGGCTATCATTGCCCTGGGCGCCTTGCTTTTGGTCAGTTGTTTCGGTTCGGTATATGTATCTAGCGATGGCAGCGGAGCTAACGCATTGTTGGGAATTGTGGTCCAATCGGGTACTTTCCTGTTTGGCAGGTTCCCCTTGGTGTTTTTCACGGTGGCGCTGGTATTGTGGGGCGTGTTCATTCTGGGTAAAAAGACGCTTCGCCCTGCTTTGGGCATGACCCTGTTGACCTTGAACTTGTCCGCCCTCTTTTCGCTGAAAATCTACGACCTGGAAAATGTTTCCAGGGACGTGCTTGCCGCAAACGGCGGAATCTTTGGGCAGTTCTTTAAACAGTACATTGCCATTGCGATTTTTGGCAAAACGGGAATAGCGTTTCCGCTGGTGTGCCTTCTGCTGTTCTTGGTGGTTATTTTGGTGCTGTTCTTTGGACTTAGGACCCGCCATCTGGCCTTTGCCTGGAATGCCATCCGCGGCATTAAGGG
>CACXIR010000043.1:24083-29441 GCA_902767785.1 Fibrobacter succinogenes
ATGTTTCCGAAGTAGAAGGCGATGATGACGATGAAGACGAAACCTCTAGCGGCACCCGCGTAGAGCGCAAGGGAATCTCCATGGACGGGGATACCACCATCTTCAACATTCCCGATAGCTACAGGACTAAGCACAAGGGAGTTCTTAAGCCTTTCAGTGCCCGCAAGAACTGGATGGAGCCTGTGGACGCCGCTGGCGAAGAACCGACCGTGGACCGGTTTGTAGAAGGTACCCTTGTGGAGGGAACCTTTGGAACCGTTGCCGAAAAGCCTGCACCGAAACCCTTGGGCGAAGACCCTGAAATTGCCCGCCTGGAACGTGAACTCCGCGAAAATGGCACGCACATGAGCGCCCTCCAGATTCGCGAAATCCGCAACAAGATTGCTGAAATCCGCCGAGCCCGCGAAGAAATTAAATGGGAAAACGAGCGCCAGGGCAACCTAGTGGTGAAGGGCGCTGTCCGTGGCGGTGAAGGCGAATTGCCTGAAGAGGCGACGGTGGCAGAAACTGCAGACGGAGTTGCCGAAGAAGCGGCCTCTGCCGATGCCACTGTTGTAGCGGGGACTACGGTTTCTGACGACACCACGGTGGTGGCGGGCGGCGATACTGCAGAAGCCACGCTGAATGGCGAAGAGGCCGAGCAGCAAGTAGAATCTGGCGAAGACGACGATGACTTTATCCCTCAGGTGGTGACCTCCGACGAGGTGGAACAGGATCCGAGCTATGTAGAGCCGAACCAGATTGGTACATCTTCCGGAGGAACTACGGTTACGGGCAGTGCGGCGAACGGCATTCCGCAGCCCGACCCCACGGTGCATTTCGATCCGTATCGCATTCCCTCTGTAGATGAGATTTTGGACGCCCATGACCCGCAGCCTGCCGACTACACCGTAGAAGAGCTTAACGAAATCGGCCACATGCTGGAAGAAAAATTGGAAAACTTCAAGGTGAAGGGCAAGGTGGTGGGTTGCGAAACTGGCCCAGTCATTACACGCTTCGAAGTGGAACCTGGCCCAGGCGTGAAGGTCAGCCAGTTCAGCGCTTTGCAAGACGACCTGGCCATGGCCCTGAAGGCCGTTTCTATCCGCATTCTGGCACCCATTCCCGGCAAGGGCGCCGTGGGTATCGAGATTCCCAATCGCAAGATGCAGACCATCTTCGGGCGCGACATTTTCGAGAGCGACGCCTTCAAGCCTTCGCCGGACAAGATTGTGATGGCCCTTGGCAAGGACATTTCTGGCGAACCTTTCGCCATGGATTTGGCCAAGGCCCCGCACTTGATGATTGCGGGCCAGACCGGTTCCGGTAAGTCCGTGTGCATTAACGCCCTCATGGCTAGCATGCTCTTGAGCAAGACTCCCGATGACCTGCGCATGATTCTGGTGGACCCCAAGGCAGTGGAACTCAAGATGTACGAGAACATCCCGCACTTGCTTGCTCCGGTCATTACCAAGCCCGAGGTTGCAATACAGGCGTTGCAGTGGCTTTGCTACGAGATGGACCGCCGTACCGAGGTGCTGGCGCTTGCCAAGGTGCGTAACCTCAACGGTTTCAACGAGAAGTTCGAGGCCGGGACGCTGCCTGACGACGTTCCCGACACCGACCGCGGCCACCGCATGGCCTTTATCGTGGTGATTATTGACGAAATGGCTGACCTGATGATGGTGGCGGGCAAGGAAATCGAGAAGAACGTGAGCCGCTTGGCGGCAAAGGCTCGTGCTGTTGGCATTCACTTGGTGCTTGCTACTCAGAGACCTTCTGTGAAAGTGATTACCGGCAACATCAAGGCGAACCTGCCTACGCGTATCAGCTTCAAGGTGGCCTCACAGGTGGATGCCCGTACCGTGATGGACCATGCCGGTGCCGAAAAACTTTTGGGCCGTGGCGACATGCTGTACAAGGCGGTGAACGCTCCCGACCCGGTGCGTGTGCATGGAGCCTTCCTCAGCGACGAAGAGGCGGAACGCCTGGCGGATGCCTGCAGCAACCAGAACGTCTGCTACCCGCAGCTGGAAACCTTCGAGGTTGCCGAAGATGGCGGGGAAGGCGAGGATGACGAAGGCAACGGCGCTTTGAGCGAGAAGAAGGACAAGCTGTTGTTCGAGGTGGCCAAGTGGGCCATTGAGTGCGGCAATGGACTTTCTACGTCTGCGGTGCAACGCCATTTTAGCGTGGGCTACAGCCGTGCAGGCAAAATTGTGGACCAACTCTTTGGCTTGGGCCTCTGCGCCCGTAGCACCGGAAATTCCAAGCCCCGCGCCATGCTCATCGACATGGACCAGCTCATGCAGCTGGAACGCTCCGGAACCTTTAGATAATGACAAATGATGAAAGAATTTGCTCCTGCTAAAATCAACTTGTTTCTAGATGTCATACGCAAACGCGAAGATGGTTATCACGACTTGGGAACTCTGTTCCAGACTGTGGATGCCGGCGATACCATTACAGGAAATCTTCGCGAAGACGACAAGATAACTTTGGAATATAGCGTTCCCCAAAGCTACCCCAAGGAGACGGACCTGGTCTACAGGGCCGCCGTCTTGATGCAAGAGGCATACCAGGTGAATCAAGGCGTAGACCTTTACCTGGAAAAGGTGATGCCCTTGGGCGCTGGCCTGGGCGGTGGCAGTGCCGATGCCGCAGCAACGCTTCGGTTGCTGAACCGCCTCTGGAAGTTGGACCTGCCTTACGAGGCTCTGGAGGAACTGGGGGCGCACCTGGGGGCCGACGTGCCCTTCTTGGTCAGAGGCGGCTCGGCGTTCGCCGAGGGCATCGGCGAAAAGCTGACTCCTATTGAGCCGCTCCAGCTGAAAGACGACCAGCACCTGCTCATAGCGACTCCGCTAGATGCTGTTCCCACCAAGGATGCCTATGCCGGTGTCCCCAAGTCCGGCCCTGATCGCTGGGAGGCCTACAAGTCTGGTTTCAAGTCCGCGGGCAGTTCGGCCTCTGCGGCTTCCATCGACTTCGCGCTAGAAAACGTTTTCAACAGTTTCGAGATTTCGGTATTCCCCAAGCACCCCCTGGTTGAAAAGCTGAAACAGGACCTTATCCGCCTGGGAGCGACCTCTGTCCTCATGTCCGGGTCGGGAGCCTCCGTCTTTGGCGTTTTTGAGACCAAGGAACAGGCGGAATCCGCCCTGGAATCGGTAAAATTCACCACCAGGTACCAGAAGGTAACCCGCTTTTTCCAGGGCTTTTAGCACTGTCTCCGTGACAAATCCCTTTGATTTTTAGGCGAAAATTCTATATTTGCGCCACCATTGGGGTATCGTCAAGTGGTAAGACAACGGATTTTGATTCCGTTATTCGTTGGTTCGAATCCAGCTACCCCAATGAACTTTTTAACCATTCCAAAATTGGAGATAAAACAATGGAACTCACAACGCTCAAGGCTACCTCGAGAGTGCTAGGTGCAAACCGCGAAAACAAGCGTTTGCGTAAGGCTGGTCAGATTCCGGCCGTCTATTATGGTAAGGGTACCGAGGCCATGAACATCAGCGTCAGCGCTATCGATGTCCGCAAGGTCCTCGCTCCCGGTAAGCGTTACACCCTTCTGGACCTGGAAATTGACGGCAAGGCCGGCAATCCCGCCGTTATCTACAACTACCAGAAGGATGCCATTTCCCAGGCTATCGAACACATCGACTTCCTCAAGATCGATGAAAACACCCTGGTCAAGGTTCGCGTGCCCGTGAAGCTTTCTGGCCTCCCGGTGGGCGTCAAGACCCAGGGCGGCGTGCTGGCTCAGGAAACTCATTACCTGATGCTCTCTGCCAAGCCCGCTTCCATTCCCACGGTGCTGGAACTGGATATCTCCGACTTCGAGACCAACGTGACCTTCTACGCCAAGGACTTCAAGCTCCCCGAAGGCGTGACCCTCGCTTCTGGTCCTCGTACGGTGATCTTCTCCATCTCTTCTAAGTCCAAGAAGAAGGATGCTGCCGACGCCGCTGCCGCACCTGCCGCTGAAGCTGCTGCTCCCGCAGCTGCCGCCGCACCTGCTGCAGCAGAAAGCAAGTAATATTAAGGATTTTTTCCTTATGACGCCTCCCGTTCTGCGGGAGGTGTTTTTTGTTTGTCATGCCTGGCCCCGACCGGGCATCTCCTTCTCACATTATTACAGGACTTTCTTGTGGTTTCCGCATTTGCTTTCCCGAAAGATTTATATAAATTAAACGCTAGGAACTTCCTTAAAGAGGGGTGGATATGCGTAAACTGTGTCTTGGACTTTCTGTTGCTGCCATAGTAATGTTTGCCGCTTGCGGAGACGACAATGGTTCAAGTGCTGACGATTTAGGCGAATCGTCAAGTTCCGGTGAGGTTGACGTAATCGAATCGTGTGCATCCGCTGAATACCCTTCCAGCAATTCTGGGGTGGTGGATTCTAACACTTACGAAGATTCCTCGTCCAGCGAATCTGGCGAATCGAATTCTAGTGATTCAAAAGAATCATCCTCCAGCAGCGAAGAAATTGGTGAAGAATCTTCGTCTAGTGAGGGAATCTCGGAATCTTCTTCCAGCAGTGAAAAAGTCGGTGAAGAATCCTCATCTAGCGAATCTGGTGAATCGAGTTCTAGCGATTCGGAAGAATCATCCTCTAGCAGCGAAGAAGTTGAAGTCGACAGGTGTAAAAACAAAACTTTTGATTCGGAAAATGAGATTTGCGATAGTCATGATGGACATGTGTACAAAATTGTGAAAATTGGAACTGGCCAGGAAGCTCAGACGTGGATGGCAGAGAATCTGAACTACGAGACCCAAAGCAACAGTTGGTGCTTTGGAGCAACCGAAAGCGATCCTAAAACAGAGAACTGTGACGCCTTTGGTCGGCTATACACCTGGGCTTCCGCCATAGATTCTGTTGGTTTATATAAGAATCAGGGATTGGAATGTGGCCATGGAAAGGAATGTGAAGGAAGTCTTCCCGATAAGGTGCAGGGGATATGTCCTGACGGGTGGCATTTGCCTAGCCAAAGCGAATGGAACACCCTTTTTACAAATGTGGGTGGTCAGAGCGATGCTGGTCATGCTCTTAAGTCTACGTCCGGTTGGCTCTACAATGGTCATGGTGCAGATGTCTATGGTTTTTCGGCACTACCTGCTGGTGGTGTTCCGGACGGTTACATTGCCGAAATAGGCACCAGTACGTACTTCTGGAGTTCCGATGAAAATTATACCGACTATGCGTACGTCATGTTTATGGATGCCGCCTATAGCGATGCAGGCCTGAATTTCTTCTACAAGTATTCCGCATTATCCGTCCGTTGCCTTAAAGACTAGGTTGTAGGGGCTTGGATCTAGGGGTTAGGGGTATGAGGTGTGAGGCTCGAGGTTCGAGGCTCGGGAAATGTCATC
>CACXIR010000044.1 GCA_902767785.1 Fibrobacter succinogenes
AGAGTAGGGTAGAGGCCATCGTCCTTGAGGAGATGCAGCACGCCATCGACCTTGCCGTACCCCTCGTGGCCGACAGCGGCTTCGGAAAGAACTGCACGACCTGTTCGCCTGAAAAACGGAACAAATTCACTTGTTTTATAGTTTCTATGACACCATCACGTTCGACAAGGCCTTCAACATGATAAGTGAATTCAGGGTCGCTTTCGCCATACATCTTCGAAGCATTCTCAACGTACAAGGTGGCCGGCTTCGGAGTAATCGTGAACGGAAGTTCCTGCCAGCCTGCATAATTCCCTACACCGTTGAAAATCGCCTTTGCGGTTCCGGCATCAATATTGTCTACATAAGTTATGACATAGTCTTCCCCTTCGACAAGTTCGTTCCCTTCATCTGTAATCAAGACGGCAGGCTTGTTCTCGGCACCGTTGTATTCGTACGTATCGGTAGAAAGAACCAATTTCGGAGATATGGTCTCTTTCTGGGGCAGAGCCGATATATAGTCACTGACGACGGCAATCTTGTTGTCCAAGGAAGACTTGAGGAAATCCACATAGGCGTCATAATCGGCACGTTCGATTCCGGAGAGGTCCAAATGGACACCCCACCTCAGGCTATCGACTTTTGCGGCGACTTTCAAGGTGTCGCGCATGGCATCAATTTCGGCATTGATCCTGTTGGCGCTAATCATGGATTTGTATTCTTCCCAAACTTCTTCCAGTGCCGAGATAAATAGCGGGGACTTGAACAAAGCATTGTAATAGATGCTGGTATCCAGTTTGATGGGAGTGTTATCTGTCAACGCTCCGGCATCGAAATCCCATGCGGGGCCGGCTTTGAAAACATCGCCCTCATCCCCGTGCACATAGGTAAAATACGCACTCTTGGGTTCGTTCAATTCCGTATTGTCCATGATTTCGTTGATGAGCCAGAACTTGGCCCAAGATTTAACATCGATGACTTTCGTGTATGCTTCATCGGGTGCCGCGCAATCATTGGTATTCATTCCGTCTACGTAGTCTGGATAAAGCTGCTTTTCCAGAGTCTCAATCTTGGCCTGAAAACGCTCGAGACGGGCAATCCCTCCGCTGGTCATGTTGTTATCATTATCTTCGTCGTAGAAATAATCGTCGTTCTTGACCATGTAGGGCATTTCTCGAATCGAGGTCGTAAACTTGACGATTTCATCGTAATGGTCGTCCATCTCGATCAAAAGGTCCTTGTCCTGATTGTCGGTCATTCCGTCTTCGCCATCGTAGATGTTCACGCGACCCTTGTCGACCTTGATCGCTTCACCCAGCCAGTAAAGGCCTCGGTAAACACCGTTGAACACAAGGTTCACATACTTTCCTTTGACCGTGTAGTCCATTTTGAGATTTTTGCTCAAGAAGAAGGCCATGTGGTTCTTCAGGAAACTGTTGTCCAGATAATTGGCAGTCAAAACCCAGCGTTTGTGCTTGGACATGCCCATGATTTCCCGTTTGTCATTCAAGTTAAGAGCATAAGGCTTTTTATCCTGTTCCCAAGTCGAGTTGCCACGACCACGGATGCTTGTCTGCACATCTTCAAAATTCCAATCAGCTTTTCCGGCGTCTCTCAAGGTCAAGAACGTTTTCTTGGTCCAGTCCTCTTTTGACGTGATTTCAACACCCCTTGGCGTATTCACGTACAGCACCGGGAGTCCCGTGTAGGCCACGGCCGCGACATCCGATGTCACGGTTTCTTCGCCAACCATCGCGACGCAGAAATAGTAGCGGATTTCCTGTTCGGTAAACACGTCCGTGCTGAACGAGCCTTCGTTGGCCCCTTCGATGGCTTCTGCGTTTTCCGTAGAGCCGTCGGCAGACTTGAACCACTGGTACGAGACAGTTTCTTCACCCTTCTGGGCTGCGAAAGTGATCGTAACCGGCTTGTCCTTTTCTGCAATGGAAATAGCGGCTGGCTGCTCGGCAATGGTCAGTTCAGCGGTTTCCTGAGCAAAGGAGGCTGTCGCCATGAATAATGCCGTAAATAAAGCCAAGCCCCAGCGGGCAAACCGCAATTGTTTGCTTTTCCCCATATTCTATTCCTTTTATGGTATTCCAAAAACAATACAAAATTTTCGGGCCGTCGAAACCGCAGGCATCCCCCAAAAGTTCGGCAGAGCCATATGGATAAAAATGAAGTCATGTCATTTTTGGGGAAATGGATATGGGCATATTGTAGGTTTCGGCTGTTTTATTACCTTTTACGAATAAATGAGGTGCTTTATGAAAGTCTTCCGAATTTTAGCAGGTATCCTTGCTTTCGCTACGGCTTCTGCTTTTGCCAGCGCCGCTACGGCGACCCCTAAAAAGGTAGGTCCGGTATCTTATTACGGGGCCCTTCATACCAGCGGCAACAAGATTATTGGCGCAAAGAACAACCAGCAGGCGATGCTTCGGGGTGTAAGCCTCTACTGGTCTGATGCTATCGGTTTCCCTTACTACGACCCGACCGTCATTTCATGGGCGGTGGATAATCTCAAGATAGATGTTTTCCGCTATGTCATGGGTATCGAATATTATGATAGCGATGGCGGCACCAAGAACGCAATTGACGCAGGATATTCCTATAAGTCTGCTCCGGACCTTCAGCTTTCCATGATCGACAAGATGGTAGAAGCCGCTATCGAAAACGATGTTTACATCATTATCGACTGGAACAGCCATAGAGCTCATCAGGAAATATCCCTTGCCAAGACGTTTTTCGAAACGATTTCCAAGAAGTACAAGGATGTACCTAACGTTATTTATGAGATTTATAGTGAACCGGTGCCTGGTAGCGCTTGGAGCACCATCAGGAGTTACGCCAATACGATAGTTCAGGCCATTCGGGCAAACACGCAGAACCTGGTTATTGTGGGTACGCCGCAATGGTCCATGCACCCAGAACAGGGTGCGCAGAGTCCAATTGCATCGCCAAACATCGCATATGTTTTCCATTTTTATGCAGGAACCCATTCTGTGAGTCAATTCAGTGGAAATGTAACGAGTGCTTTCAATGCAGGCTATCCTGTATTCATCTCTGAATGGGGCACAACGAACGCAGATGGTGACGGTGAACCGAACTCCAATGCTACAAACGACTGGACAAGTTTTATGGAGGCGAACAAGATCCCCAACTGCAACTGGAGTTTGCGCCAGAAGACCAGTGGCGAGAATAGCCAAAAGTCGGCCATCTTTGAAGGCAGCGATCCCCTCACCACGATGGCGGCTCTTGAAGCGGCAACGTATACTTCTTCCGGCTCCATCGTTAAAAACTACCTTATCGAGAAAGCCCAATCCTGGGCGGACTCTCTAGTCAAGGGCAAGAGCGGTGTTTGTAGTTTCGAACATGTCACGGCAAAGCAGACCGACGGCATAATTTCCGGTGTGCTCAAGTCTGGTTGTACTTATAGTTCCAGCAATGAAGATGTCGTTTCTGTATCTGGCAGCGATATTGTTATCAATGACTACGGGTTCTCCATCCTTACAGGCAATGACGGATCCCAATCTGTCGTATCCATCAGCAAGGTCGCCGGCCAGACCATCCCGAACCTCGAAAATATCACCTGTTTGTATTCGGGTGCTTGTAAGCCAGAGACAATGACCGGCAGAACTGTTGATTACGATGGGGATGGATATAACGATTACCTCCTTACGACGGAAGACAAGACCAATGAAGGTTCTAATTTTTCATTGACGGCATTAGACCCGGAAATAGTTTCTGTAAGCAAAACTACCTGTACAGATTCCAAGTGTCCTTCTTCCCAGAAGAACAAACAGGTATGGATGTTGCATTTCAAAAGTTACGGCACGGGGCGGATTGTTGCAACCGCTCCTGCAGTCCCGGGCTTCCGTGCCATGCAGGAGACTTATGAAATTACTTACGAGAAAGGTATAACTCGTATTACAAATAAATTTATGGACCAAACAGTCAGTTTAAGCGCTGTTTCAGAAACCGGTCTCCCGACTGTAACTTTAGACAATGTTCCGATTACCTATACCTACAATGGGAACCCCTCTTCAACTTACCTGACCCAGGAGGGCGAAGGGTTTGTGGCAGGGAACCAGAACGCCATTGTTGCTGTCACCGCCACGGTTCCCGAATCAGAGAATTACAAGGCGCTTTCTAAGACGGTTACATTCATCATTGGCGATAGGAACGCTGCGGTAAATCTGCAGGAATATAATGATTATTTGAATCCGACAATAGTATTGTCTAGTTCTAGCGCGGCCACATCATCCGATACGCCCTTGTCGTCTTCTTCGGACGAAGTATCATCATCATCGATCGAAACCATATCTTCATCGACGAAAGAATCGTCGTCTTCGGCAGATGCGTCATCTTCTTCGGTAGGGGAATCATCGTCCTCTGCTGATGCAACATCTTCTGCTTCGGCGGGCTCATCATCTTCGAATAAGGCAGAAGCTTCTTCAAGCTCAGCAAATCCCGCTTCATCGACAACGGGGTTTATAAGCCATAATTTTGCAAGCGGTATACGTGCGAACATGCTGGGCACTACACTTCAGATAACGCTGAAGAACGCTGGTCGTGTCAAAGTGAATGTCTATGATGCCATCGGAGCCCGCATTATGGAATTCGACCATGATTACAATGCGGGCAGCCATGCAATCCATTTAAACGGAGTTTCTGACGGATTGTACATGGTGGTCATCCGGCATGGTAACCAGAAACAGATTATCCAATGGATAAATAGATAACCGAGTAAAAAAGAAAGGCCCAAAACTTTTTTACAAAAACCGCGTTTTTGCAGCGAAAAAGGCCAAAACGGTTCTGTTGAGCCAGTTTATACTGCATTTTTGTACACTATTTTCTAAAATGGCACGTTTTGTCATGGCGTTTTAGTTATATTAGTGCACATGGTAGCAGTATCTAAAACAAAATCGAAAAAAGAGTTGGTGTACCTTTGCACCGAATGCGGCAACACCACCCCCAAGTGGGCGGGCAAGTGTCCGTTTTGCGGTGCCTGGAGCACCCTAAAAGAACATTCCGTCGAAATCACGCCAGAGGGCGTCCGGTCTTCCCGCGGGCTGGGCGGCCCCGTACACCAGGTGGTAGCCTTGAAAGACGTGGCCGCCGAAGACACCCGGCGGCTCAGCACCGCCAACAGCGAGCTGGACCGAGTCCTGGGGGGCGGCTTCGCACCGGGTTCCCTAGTGCTTATCGGCGGCGATCCGGGTATAGGCAAGTCTACCCTGGTACTTTCCACCCTGGCAGTGATGAACGCCGCCGGAGTCAAGAGCCTTTATGTAAGCGGCGAAGAAAGCGCCGTGCAGGTGAAACTCCGCAGCGAGCGTCTGAACGTGGCGGGCAGCGACATGCTGTTGCTATGCGAAACCAGCCTAGAAAAGATTATAGAAGAGGCCAACAAACAAAAGCCCCAGATTCTGGTCATCGACTCCATCCAGACGGTCTACAAGCAAGACCTTTCGGGAACGCCAGGTTCCATGTCCCAGCTTCGGGAATGCACCCTAGACCTGATGGTGTTCGCCAAGAACACGGGCTGCATTACCGTACTCATCGGGCACGTCACCAAAGACGGACAGATTGCAGGCCCACGCATTCTGGAACACATGGTAGATACCGTCATCTACTTCGAGGGCGACCGGAATCACCAGTATCGCATTATCCGTTCCATCAAAAACCGCTTCGGCGCTACCGACGAAATCGGAGTCTTGGAAATGACGGGGCACGGCCTCACCCCCGTGTTGAACCCTAGCCTCGTGTTCCTGCAGCAGGGGACTCCCCCCACTCCCGGAAACGTGGTATGCTGCACCATGGAAGGCACCCGGGCCATGCTTTTCGAGACCCAGGCCCTGGTAAGCCAGACCAGCTTCGCCGTACCCCAGCGGGTGGCGGCAGGCATCGACCCAAAACGGCTCACCATCATCCTCGCCCTGCTAGAGAAATTCGGCGGCATTTCCATCGGGGCCTCCGACGTGTTCGCCAGCATCGCAGGCGGCATGAAGGTGAACGATACTTCTTCGGACCTAGCGCTGGCCCTGGCCATCGCCAGCAACCACCTGGGCATTCCCATACCGAGGGAAACCATCGCCATGGGGGAACTGGGGCTTTCCGGAGAAGTCCGCTCCGTCCACCTGCTGGAACAGCGGCTTAAGGAGGCAAGGCGTCTCGGAATTACCCAGGCCTTGATTCCCGGAAACGGGAAACTCCCCGAAAGCATTCAGGGAGTTGAAATCGTGAAAGTCAGCACCATCGCAGATGCCGTCAAGTGGGTCATGGACCTTGGTTAATCCTTAGGTTTTGAAACCACAGGGCGCAGGCGCTTGCCGCAGAGGGTAACCACAATGCCCGCCTGGGCGAACATGTAGTAGGCCGTATCGCGGCTATTGTTCAACGTAGACTTGGGGTCGTAATCGTCCTTGGTCACGAACACCTCGGCCACACCCGAAAGGCTCACGTCCAGGGCGCAGCGTTCGCAAGGGAAACCGATCACGTACAGCTTGGAGCCAGGGGGAACCTTCCCGCGGGCGTAATGCAGGGCGTTGATTTCGGCATGGACCATAAAGGGGTACTTGTTGGCCTCGAACTCGTGATGGCTCAGCAGTTCGCCGGAATCCGCATCAAGAATGTCGTAAGCCAGTTTCTGCTTTTCGCGGGTGTAAGGCACCGTCTCGTCGTCAAAGCCCGCCGGGGCCCCGTTGTAGCCGGTACTGATAACGCGGCCATCGGCAGAGACGAGCACCGCCCCCATCTGGGTGTTCTGATCCTTGGAAAGACGTGCCTGGGCGCACATCATCTGGGTATATACTTCATCACGAAGCTTGCTGCGTGCAGAGGAATTGTTCATGGTAAGGAATATAGTATTTACTTTTCGGAGTTATCAAACCCTTCGGCCTCTTCGGGTTCTTCTACGGTCCAGTCGCGAATCCTTTGCGCCAGGGCCTTCTGGCCGTCCTTCTCCAGGGCTTCAGAAATTGCGTTCAAATCCTGGGCATCCTGCACGGTGAGTTCCTTCTCGAACATGTCCAGGTATTCTTCCAGCACGGTGTAGGCCTTCAGGCTCACCAGCAACTGCATAAAGTCCATCTCCAGGCCGTTCCCGCTGCGGAAGCGGGCGTATTCCTGCAGCAAGCTAGTAGCCTCGTTCGTAGGCAAAAATGCGCAGAGCCTCCCCAGGTTCACCACCTTCGGGAACTTCTCGTACAGGGCGTGGGCCATCTTGATGCAGTCGGACTTGCGGCCTTCCCGGTCGGCAATGGCGGCCTGCAGGTCCATGTAGGCCTCCTCGTCTTCGGCGCCGGGGTTCTGCACATCGCCCAGCCACTGCTTGGCCAGTTCCAGATTTCCCGCCATAAATTGGGCATTGGCAATGTCGATAAGCGTGGCGTTGCTCTTGTCAGGGTCCTTCAGCAGGGCGGCCTTGGCAAAAATGGCCGCCTCCTTGACGGAATCCGCCATATCGCAGATGGCATCCAGGATGTCCTCACGGTTCCCCTGGTCCACCTCGGTAACGGCCTCAAGGAGTTCTTCCAGCAGGGCCTTAGCACGCTCCGCAGGTAAGAACTCCCCTACACTCAGGAAAACTACCGAGCGGCCCTCGCCCCCCACGTGACGCAAAGCCAAATCGTGAACTAGGTCCGCCAAATAGTCCTTGTCGCTGTACTGGGAGGCCAGTTCCACAAAGAAGGTTCCCGCATCATAGAAAAGGTCGTCCCAATACGCCTTTTCTTCGTCAGAATTGGCCTTAAATGCCAAAAAATCGCAACGGAGGGTCCAAGCCAGCAGTTCCAGCTGGTCCTTGCCATTCTTGAAATTTTCGATATCGTCAAGGCCGTTTGCAATGGCCTCGTAAAGGTCCTCGGGGCGGTTCAAAAGGCGGCTCTGGCCTCCCACCACCTGGACTAGGGTTTCCCGCAGGCGGTCTTCCCTACTGCGGTTCGCCTGGGCGAGGGCCGCAGACTTGAAAACTTTTTTCTTCTTTGCCATACCAGCAAAGATAGAAAACTGGCCCGCGGCAGCAAAAAATTACACCAGGTAAGACACCAGGGCCAGGAAGACACCGGAAAAAGCCAGCACGAAATTCGCCATAAACCGGTTATTGGTGAGGTCTTTCATTATCTGTTCCTTCATGGTTTGAGTTCCTTTGTACCATAAAGTTAGATATGGAGTCCAAAAATTTAAAGTAACGAAAATCACATTGCGATTTTCGTCACACTAACAGAAGTTTACGTTTGTGCCGTTTTTTGCCACTATTCTACTTACCACACCCTGACAACCTGGGTTTGGCTCCCGATTTTCAGCATGTACTGACCGCCCTTACGCTTACAAGCCTAGTTCTTTAGACAACGGATTGAAGCCGCACCGTTTAATTTAAGGAGACCCAGGTTACCACTACTAGTAGGATATGAGTAGACAGCCATAGTACCCGCTTCCCACCCATACCCTGGGTCGAGCATAGTAGAACTCCAGAAAATCGCCTCCTTGCCCTCGGCGTAAAAGAGTTCTGCATCATTACTAAGACTGCCTTCGCCGAAACGAAAACCAACAGGGAAAGCAGAAAAGCCATAATCATCCGTACCATTTTTTTCAAGGCCATACCAGCCACTCTGCGACTTGAGGGCCTTGCCAACAGCCGATTTATCACCCCCCACAGTCGCCATCAGGGTGTTCCATTCCGTAGTATCCGGCAAATGCCAGCCCGGCGGGCAAATCCCGTACACCGTATCGGGCAAGGTGCAAAATTTAAGGTAACCACAGTCCAGGGACTTGTCCGCATAAAGCTTGGCAGAATCCACAGCCGCAGTCCAAGTGTACAGGCGACCGCCAGTCTCACATCTCGACGGCACAACGTCATAGCACCAACTATAGCCATCATCACTAGTGGCGCATTTCACTACATCTTCGTTGTAACACCAGCTCTTGCCCCGTAGGCTTGTGGTAGTCACGCTATCGTCGTAATTCAGGTTTTCGGCCATCCAGGTCTGGGTGCCAATTTTCACGGTCTTGTATACCTTGTTGTCACGGGAATCCGTCATTGAGCCGTAACTAATTTTCGGGTTCAGGCGGGCCTCTTTCGACACGTCCCAGCCCCAATCTGGATAGCCCTGGAGGCAGCGGACCGAGGCACCAGAGTTTGTGAGTCTGTAGCCTAAACTCGCATCGTCTTCATAAGACACTAGGGACATATAGTAGGCACTGGCACCACCGATATGCATCTTGGTACCCCAAAAGCCCGCATTGTTGCCCTGGGAGTTGTTGGCACCGAGAAACCCGCAGTAGCCTGCGGGAAGGGCAGAAAAACCATAATCATCCGTACCATTTCTGCTAGACCAACCGCTCTGCGACTTGAGAACCGTGCCAGCAACCGCTTCACCGCCCACGGCCGCAATCAGGGCCTTCCAGTCCGCCTCGGTGGGCAAACGCCAACCACTGGGGCAAATGCCCTGCACAATGCCTACATCAAACCCGTCGTTGCAATACTTGCCATAACCGCAATCCATAGCCTTAAACGCGTAGTGTTTGGCAGAATCTATTGCCGCAGTCCAGGAGTAAAGGCGTCCACCAACATCGCAGTTTGCCGCCACATTGTTGTAGCACCAACTCTTGCCCTGCAGGCTTGTGGTTGTCACACTATCGGCATAGTTCAGATTCTCGGCCATCCAAGTCTGGCTGCCTATTTTGACGGTCTTGTATACCTTGTTGTCACGAGGGTCCGTCATTGAACCGTAACTAATTTTCGGGTTCAGGCGGGCCTCCTTCGGCACGTCCCAGCTCCAGCCTTCTGAAGCGTCCTCACTGCTAGACGAAATTTCTTGGGTGTCGGAACTGGACAGTCCCTCACCAGAACTGCTGCCAGGAGCACTAGAGTCGCCACTCGAAGACGAACCTTCTTTGTTGCCGCTAGACGGCTGCACTCCAGAAGACGACGGAAAATCGTCTTTGATACTGCTAGATAAGCCCTCGGCAGGCCCGCTTTGACCTTGTTCCGTGTCAGTTGCTTCGGCAGAACCATCAATCGGCTCAACAAGCTTAATGCTACCGCTGTCGTCACCGCAGGCGGTAAAATAAGCTAGAGACAAGAGACAATAGACGAGTGTCAGTTGTTTTTTCATATTTCACCTCAAAAAAAATGGTTCTCTCCCCGTTTTACCACACCCTGACAACCTGGGTTTGGTTCCCGATTTTCAGCATGTACTGGCCGCCAAGTCCCACAGGTATGGCGAAGTTTTTATTGCTCACGACGCCTCTGTTTAGCACGCGTCCCTGCATATCAATGAGTGCGTAGGGGCTTCCAAGCTCTGCCTCCAAGATATGAATAGTCCGCCCACTCGTTTGTACGGACCACGAAACCTGGGGTGCAGTCCTGATAGCCTGCGACTCGTCCTTGTCCGAAGATCCAGAGCCAAGATCTGTTACGGCACCATCGACGCACTTCTGAGTATTGACATCATAGGCTTCGCCATCGCACTTCTCGTAAAGTTTCACCCCGTAACAGAAGTAATCGCCATCAGGATCGTACGGCTCGTTTCCGCACAGAGCCTTATACAGCACCGTTTCCTGATCGCCACATTTCTGAATGATTCTTCCATCGCCCTTGTCGGTCAGGGTACATTCGCCACCCTCGGCATTCTTACTAGAAGACGACCGTTTCACTGACGAACTCGACTGAGTTGAAGCAGAGGATGTACTATGAGAGCTCTGACTAGAAGAAGAATAACTATCGTCTAGCCTAATTTGCACCCAAGGTGAAGGATGTCTGGAGGTAGAATTGTAATCCGTGGGAGAATTCCAATGCCAATAATAATCGTTGGCAACGCGTTCTATGCCATCAACAGCAATGTCCGCCGTATCGCTCCACATCCAGGAATCGGCACGGAATCGAATATAGTCACCCAGACGCGGAGTGGGGTTTTCGATGGGCTGAGTCTTGTCATACACCATTACCAGCGAATTAGTACCAGTCCCGCCAGGTGCAACGTTAGCCGTGGGCGAAGTGTAACGGGATGCTACCGTGTACATTTCGTTCGCTGAATTCATATAGAAGGTAAAGGGAGCCATCTTGTTAGCCTCGTCCAGCAATTTCACTGGTTCGGACAAGGTTACCGTCAACTTGCTCAACTGATCCGAGAAGTTAACTATAGTCGCACTTACAATCACCGGGGCGATTCGGTCGGTGATGTTCCTGTCAAAATGTTGCTTGACATTTCTACCTTTGTCTTTGTATTGCATATAGCTAAGAATTTTTCCATTTCCTGCTGTTTTTACCGATTTCGAGAAAGCCGTATCCCTTACTGCAAATGTGAGAATGCTATCAGAAACTCGTGCTTCGTGGGCGGCAACGATATCTTCTTTAGTGAAAATATAAGAGCAATGCACCGAAGTATCCCCAGGCATACTTGAAACGCCTTCCTTAAAGAAGTCATAGGATTCAAAAACATCTTCATCCCAGTCCAGGCAAATCAAATATGGCAAGGAATCTGCATAGCTTCCCAGGGCATTTGGTTGGAAGGGCCTACTGTAATAAATAGCAATTGAATCTGCTCGACCGTCAAGGTAGTGCTTGCTTTCTGAATAATAGGGTTCTGGAATATAAAGAGGCCCCAAAGTCCCCCCTCGAGCGTCAAACAAGTCCACTAGTTGCGGGTAGGGACCCGGGGTTCGGCGGAATCGCATATTGGCATAAGAGGACAAACTAATCCCTCTAACATCTCCGGGTGCCGAAATCGTTATATACGCCGTGGTGTTCATATATTCCCTAGAGGAACGGACGGTTATCGCATAGGCACCATTGCCAAGGGAAACGACATCTCCCATGGTTACGTCGGCAGAGGCATCTGCCAGAATCGGGGCCATCTGGCAATCCGTACAAATCTCGCCTGTTATAGGGTTCACAATCACCACGTACAGGCCGACGTCAGAACCAACCCAGTGGAAGTATTCATCCCCATCCAAGAAATCCGGGTCCATCGCAAGAGGATGCCTCCAGCTGGTCACGCGGCCATCAGAATCCACGGTCAAGGGTTCGGCAAAGTCAAGGCGCGGAGCGGAGAAGGTAATCTCGGCCCGAGTCTTGAGGGACACTGCTTTCACTTCGGGGTTGGCGGTCATGCCGTCAAGGCCCAGGGACACCCAAATGGTGTCGACGCCAGTTTCGTTGATAGTCTTGGGCCAAGTCACTTGTGTATCCCCCGTTTGGGAGGTATAGGCAACCATGCCGGCAGCCAAGTTCAAAGTGTACGTCTGACCAATGGCACAGAGCAGGTCTACGCCGCCATCGGCAAAGGCAGACACATAGATAGGTACACGAGAACCGGCAAGGCCCTTGTTCGCATAGGTCCACTTGGTGCCCGATGCATAGAACGGGCTCTTTTCGTCGCCGGCGTACACCACGTAGGTGGAGCTCTGAGTCATCACGTCAAGGTTGCCCGTCACGCGGAAATTGATATAGGTACGGGCTCTGCCATCGCAGTTGCCATTCATATTGCAAAGCTCAATCACCAGACGGTAGCTACCCGGGGCAAGTCCTTTAATCTTGTTCTTATTCACCTTGGGGTTGAAGGGATCCGAAAGGTCGATACCGCCATACTGCCATCCGGACTGACCTGATGTTAGGGCAGCAACCTCATCGCCAGCACGGGTGGTAATGCGATACCTTAAAGTTCCATATTGCCTAATATCCGAACCGCAAGCATGGATTCCACCACTGCTAGAGCCCAATGCCACACCGGCCACACCGGCACAGGAACCGTCGCCACTTTGGTCATAGCAAATGCTGTAGCTTTCGGAGCCATCGAAGTTTTTCGCTGCCTTAGTCGAAAGGCCCGACGTCTGCTTGATGAATATGTTGGTCTTAATCATCACGTTACTCATGATAGCGCGACGGTCGCAGAAGAAAATGTCCAACGGGTAGTCGTTCCCAGGAATCAAGAAACCCGCACCATAGGTGACATTCAGGTTCTTCAACACCACACGGCCGGGAGCGGAAAGGTGGGCACCGCCATTATCTATAGCAAGTTTCTTGTTGATGAACACCCAAATGTCATCGTCACCGCGGAAAGTGAACTCCTGATCTTCCTGGTAGGTGAAGGTGGCATGGGATTCAAAGCAGAACTGCTGATTTCGTGTCACGCCAGACCAGTCCTGACGGGTTCCCCAGTCCCAGACTGCGGGATTGTCGCCGTTATAGAAGGAGTGGGTGGGGCTAGTCAGCCTGTCGCAATCCACACCGGCAAACCAACCGGGAGTGTTGCAGTACTTGTCAAAGTCACCCGAATAAGTATTAGGAACAGGAGCCTCGGCCTTCCTCTTGGTGCGGCACTTGTCACAGGCTACAGGGCTAATGGAAGTCACGCGGGTTGCCGCCGTAGACTTTTCGAGGGGGAAGAATCCGCCCGTATACCCCCCTGAAGCAATCTCGTCGCCAGCCAAATTACGATGGATGGAATCGGAATCGAAACCCCAGCGGGAATCGTTGCCATAGTGCCTGAAGGGCATGTCGTAGCATTGGACTTCGTTCGTATCCTTGGCATAATTAAAGAGCGTTCTGAACAAGTTTTCATTTCCCGCACAGGTTGTCGCGTTCGAGTTTCCTGCGTTAAACTGGGGCTTGTTGTCGGGACCCAAATCCTCCTTGACAATGCCATGGCGCACGCCTGTACAGGCACCGTAACCCGCTTCGTTCGGGTCAGAGGAGAACAAGGGGTTCACGCTCTCGTCGGAATCGTATATCACTGCAGCCAATTCGAATTTGCAAATTCCGTCCACACCCGGGTCTGTGACGAACAGGCCCATTTGCCCTTCGCCTCCTTCATACCACTGGGAGTCATCGGGAATAAAGTACAAGCGGTCAGAACCAAAGGCCTCCAAAATGATCTTCAACGGCAATGGTGTCGGATTCGACCCGCCACCCCACAAGCCATCTACGCCAATGATTTGGTCTGGGTGATTTTGGGGATAAATCAGCACTTCATCCGGAGCCTCTTCCCATACCATCCGGTACCAACCACACATGCCTGGAGCATTTTCCATTTTGGATCCTGTCACGCCGCCATCGGTACTGACCATCATATTGTCAGACTGCCAGTCCTTGTCATCGGGGACAAGAACGTAGAGGTATTTGGCAAGCGGGGGATTTTCGCCTATGTAGGTGGTCCCTGGACTAAGGGGATCATCTTGAATATAGACAGTATTGCCAGCACCCGGGCAGGGGAAGTTAGCATTGTTCGTAAGTGCATTCTGGGGAGCCTCGCCAGCACCTACAGCGGTCACCCATCCAGTTCGGGATATTGCAAAAATGTTGCCCTGTGTAACGCTACTGAGAATGCTGAAATTGGTTGCACCCATTTCTTGATAACCGATATTGCTCAAGTCAAACGTAAAGTATCCATCTGCATCTAAAGTAGTAGCATGGCCGGCTAGCACTGCCGAACAATTTCGTGTACCAAAATACGCTTCAGTCCAATCAACAGGAGGTTTGAAGCGCACGGTTCCTGCACACAGAGCATCGGCCTCACCGCTAAACGCACCCACGGCAACCAGTGCCGTCAATAAAATCCTTTTGAAGAAATGTTCCATATCCATCCCTCTTTTGTCTGTAATCTATCTTATTTTTTACAGAAACGCAAACAAGCAGATGGGGCGTTTCCTAAGAAACGCTTAAAATAAAGGCTTTTTTCGGGCCTATTCCAAATTGGAATATATCTGCAGGCCTACTTACAGCACCTGAAACCCACGCTCGGGTACTGGTTCTGCGGATAGAAACTGAATTTATTTTCCGTACAACTGCTTTCGCTACCGGTGTCCCAGGCACCGCCAGCAACCAGATACATGTTCGGATGGTCCTTGCTCGTAGTCGATGTCCATTCCCAAAGGTTGCCGTTCATGTCGTACATACCCCACCAGCTGCGGCACTGCGATTTGCGGCCACTGCGCTGGGCAGCCTTGGTGTTGGTATTGCACATGTTCTGGCCATAGGAGTTGCCATAAGAGAACTTTGTAGCATCTTTGCCCCTGCAAGCGGCCTGCCATTCATCAAGGCTACAGAGGTGCTTGCCAGCCTGTTCGCAAAGGCTTGCGGCTTGTTCCTGGGTCACCATATCTCTGGGCGTTTCGTCAACCTTGTTCGGATATTCGTAAGCGTCTACGCAAACGGTCTTGCCGCCAAGCGGAACAGGATAGGCATTTGTGCCACAGATGTTGTCACTTGCCATGTCATACTTGGCTTCCATCCATTCGCTTTTGTTACCCACGGAGTCTTCAGCCTGGTAGAATACAGAACCAGTCTCGCCATATTCTGTCGCCTTTGAACCATCTTGCGGATGGAGATTATCGCCAATGGAAAGGTAAGTTTTGCACTTGACTTCACCGCATCTGACTCTCAGCTTGACGGATTCGTAGTAACGGCCAGCGGGGGGCGTAACCTCGGCGGTAGGGGGATCCTGATCCAAAGCAC
>CACXIR010000045.1 GCA_902767785.1 Fibrobacter succinogenes
GTTACGGAAGGACTTACCGATCTGACCGACACCGAACGGAATGCGCGGGCGGACGTTATCGACAATGTTCTTGAAGTCAACGAAGATACCCTGAGCCGTTTCCGGACGGAGGTAAACCTTGTTGCCTTCGCCTTCGATGACGCCGATTTCGGTCTGGAACATCAGGTTGAATGCGCGGGGCTTGGTCCAATCGGTCTTGCCGCATGTGGGGCATTCAATCTTGTTGTCCATCATCATCTGGTGGACTTCGTCAAAATTCTTACCGGCGCAGCAGCCTTCGCCGAGTTTGTCTTCCAAGAGCTGGTCAGCGCGGAAACGTTCGTGGCAGGCCAGGCAGTCCACCAGCGGGTCAGAGAAGTTACCCACGTGGCCAGAAGCCTTCCACACGCGGGGGTTCAAAAGAATGGAGCTGTCGAGACCCAGCACATCCTGACGGCTGGTCACGAACTTCTTCCACCAGAGGTTCTTAATGTTGCGCTTGAGTTCCACGCCATACGGACCGTAGTCCCAAGTGTTGGCGAGGCCATCGTAAATTTCGGAGCCCGGAAAAATGAATCCGCGGCGCTTGCAGAGGGAGATGATGTCCTTGAGGGCATCCTGGACTTTCTTTGCCATTTTATATCCTTTATCGGCTAATCTAGCCGGACTAGGAACCTACCTGGATGATAGGCCCTGACGCGGGCAAATTTAGCAAAAATTATTCTATATTGCACTAGTCATGAGATTGCACGTAGTCCTGCCATTGTTGTGCCTCCCCCTCTGCCTTTGGGCAAAGGAGGACAATATGGTGCAGAAAGCGGACCCGCTGCTAGAAAACACCGCAAATGCCGACGGCACCGCCGAAATGAGCGAAGCTGACAGGCTTATCCAGCAGGAACTGGAAGAAATCCAGGCGGAGATCCAGGCTGAAAGTACGGCGGAGAACGTCCCTTGCGATTCCGCCCAAGCGGAAAACGCAGGCAATTCCCTGCAGACAGGCAATATCGCCGAAACCGACATCGCCACAGACTCCCTCCAGAGTACTGACGAAAACATGGAGCTTGCCGCAGACAGCGCGGCGGCAGAAGGCGAAGAACCCGAAATGAGCCAGGAAGAAGCCGATGCGGAACTTGCCGCCGCCATCGATTCCGCCAGCGCAGACACCGCCATCAAGAGCCTGTTCCTGGACATGACCACGGCGGTTATTCCTTCCGAGAGCCGCCGGATTTCTGGCCCCTACGGAATACGCACCTACCGCATGCACCGTGGAACCGACCTGGGGCTTTGCCACGGCGAAGACCGTACCATTGTTGCCGCCTTTGCCGGTAAAGTCATCAAGGTCCGCAACCAGGGACGCCGCAGGGGTTACGGCAAATACGTGATTCTAGACCACGGGAATGGGCTAACCACGCTCTACGCCCACTTGGCCAGCTGGAAAGTGAAGGTTGGCGACAGTCTGCAAGCCGGCGACACCATCGGGGTGGGCGGCAACACCGGACGTTCCTTCGGGGCCCACCTGCATTTTGAAATGCGCTACAACGGGCTTTACATAGATCCCGCCACCGTCTTTGACTTTGAGCAGGGCAAGTACCGCTGGGAAAAAACGGAAATCGACCCGGTGGCATTGCAGCAAAATGAAGACTTTTACCAGAAAGAGCTTTCCAAGCACCGCTACTACAAGGTGCGCCGTGGCGACTGCCTGGGGAAAATCGCCCGCAAGTACGGAATTTCCATACGCAGGCTCAAGCAACTCAACGGCCTCAAGAGCAACATGATCCGCCCAGGCCAGGTGCTGCGCTGCTCGTAACGGGATTTCGGCAGCGTCTGCCTGCTTACTTCTTCTTTTCCTTCAACTTGACACGCCGTTCCTTGGAACGAAGCCTGTCCCATGGTGCAAAAGAAACCAGCGGGAAAAGGAACCCGTAAAACCACAGGTTGAACCCCAACCACAGGCACACGCCCTTGGCAATTGCACCTGCCGAAAGTGCCGCCCTGTCCATATCTAATATCAATGCACCCAAGGCAATGAAAGAGGATATGGCTATAGGCAACAGCAGTTTTTTACCACTGCGGACAATGGCTCCTGCACGAGGCGATCCTTCAGCCAGCAATTTGGCCGACACCAACGAAAAAGCAAGAATCAACGCAAAGCCTATGGCAGAAAGCACAGCCCACAAGAGCCAAGGGGCAACGGGAACCACACCCGAAACCAGGGCAACAAGGGCGGTCAAGAAAACCCAGCACAAGGCAAAAGGGAAAAGGGTGCAGGAAATACCAATCTTTACGAAGAAAAGGAACACCAGAGCCAGGAAGGTAAACACACCAAAAAATATCAGCACCATGCTTTCGGCACCGCCCAAAATCATCAAGGCTCCTGCAAAAGCGACAAGCCCTAGCAGCCCCGATACACCCCCGCGGATTCCGCCAAACACAAACAGCATCACCACCAACGCCACTGCCGAAACTGCCAGGTACTGGCCGCCCTGCCACAAGCCTGCAACACCGCCATGTTCCGCAAGCCACATCCCCAAAGATTCAGAAGCGGCTACGGGCAAAGACACCATAGCCTGCCATTGGGTCGCCACCAAAGCCACGGTACAGAGAACCAGCAACAAAACAGAAATCAGCCGGAACCTCAAGACCAGTTCCAAAATCTTTTGAACCTTTCCCGGTTTTTCACGCAAATCCATAATTACCTCGATATAAGCAATTTTTGTTTCTTTGTCCAAGTTTTCTTTTTGAATCCGTCCGAAGCCTCCACCTCGCTGCGGACCACGTAATGGTACAGCCCATTGGCCAAAAGCCTGCCATGGTTATCCCGGCCATCCCAGCGGATCACTCCAGAAACGGCATTCTTCAGCACCTTCACCAAACGGCCGTTCTGATTGTAGATAAAGATGTTCACCGTAGACGCACGGTTTATGGCCAAGTTCTTGAAATAGAACGTGGTTCCCTTTTTACCCACAGGATTTGGAATGTTGAACACGTCCTGAAGTCCCGACTTCATGTCTTCAGTTATTTCCAGATTTATGGTCTTGGAAGCCGCATTGCCCAGCACGTCTTGCGCCCGGACTTTAAAGATGTACTTTCCTTCTGGGTAAGACTCCACATTGAAAGTCTTGCGGACCACCACACGCTTGGAAGTCTGCTCCAAGAAGGGTCCCGGATGGTAAGGATGCTCCACCCCCACCACTTCAAAAGTAATTCCCTCGTCTGGCTGTTCCCTGAAATCGATGGCGGTAGAATCTTCGATAACCACCTGCAAGCATGCGGGAGCCTGCATTTTTACCGCATCCCCATCTGCAAAAGAAGTAGCCACGCCCTTGCCATAGCAGGTCTGCACCTGGATTGTAGGCGGAATTTCGTCATTGATGGAATCGGCGTAGGCAGACATACCCGAAATAAGGATGCCCCCCTTCCGGAACCGGCCCACGGCACGGTCATTGTCGGAATACGCCCAGGCGTTCAGCTCCGCAGCAGTATCCCCGAAAGCGAGCTTCCGCGGCGAAATGAATTCCGTCTGAAAACGCCCTCCCCTAACATTTACCACCTGAGAATGGATCAAGGCACCGTCATAAAGAACGTCTACCGTATCGTTTTCCATGTCCAGACCGTTATAGAGTCGTTTGCTCCGTTTCCCTTCACGTAGCGTTATGCTTACGTAGCCGTTGTTCATGCCAGAGACGCTTCCCTTCAGGGAAATCTTGTCCAAGGCCATCAACGTATCTATGCCCTTTTCGAAATGGACCTTCATGGAAGCATTGGGCATCTGTATCACGGGTTCGCCAATAAGCACGTAGAGTTCATTGTTGTAACGCTGGCGGCTAAACCCTGCACCTACATCATTTTTCGCCTTCATCAAGGCGTCACCTATAAAGGTCCCCTCGGATTTCAGCAAGTTTATAACAAACTTGCGTCCAAAATTCTCGTTAAATTCAGCGAAAGTCTCTCGGGTAGAACCAATGGAAGCAATGGAGCCCACCTGGGAAGCCAGCACAAACTCTTCGGAAAGGGATCGGGCCGTACCCTTGTCAAAACGGCCAACCGTGCAAGAGAAAGAATTGAGGATAGTAAGGCGGCCCTTGTTGGAAAGCTTGGATATGTAACTGGGCTTCAACAGCCCTTCATATGCCCAGTCAGTCATGGAGCCATGTCCAAAATAAATTGTCAGCAAGGCACCCTGGTTCATAATGTTGATGAAATCATCCACGGCATCCTTTTTTTGCCCGGCGGCATCGGCAGGGTAATCCAGCAGGTATATTTTTTTCAGGGTCCAGCGGCGATTTTCTGCGGTCACCATGCTGTCAATGGAGCGGGCCAGCATTTCCTCTAACTTGGTATGTTCCGTGTAGTCCACCAGGTAGCCGTTCAAGGCGTCGTCGGCAGCCAACAAAAGGGAAGAACGCCACTCCGAATGGTCAAAACGCCCCACCTGCTCATAATCTTTAGCCTTCTCCAGGTAATTTGAAAATTCCTGAACCGTGGATACCGGCAAACGGCCCACAGCCACATCCAAATTATGATTGCCGTACAGCACCAACTCCCCAGGTTCTAAAACGCCAAAAAAGTCATCGGAGGCAGCTCCTTCCTTTTCGTAGGGAGGGATAAAGATCTTGCCCAGCTGGGAATTCATCCCGCGGTAATCGTAATGCCCCGACCCAGCCAACAGCACATATTTCAGCTTGCTGCACTTGGATTTCGCATAGGCGATGTAGTTGCGGATGGCCACGGGAGAAAGGGCCCCTCCCGTGTACTTGGAATAGATGTCTTCTGCAGACACTACCGTTGTAGCGAAAGTCGCTACCGCCGAACCCTCAGAACGGAACTTGCCCAGCTTGACAGCGCCATCCAAAAATTCAGCAGGGGCAATAATCAAATATTCCGTACGCTTGTCTATGCGGGAAAGGTCCGAAAGCACGCCCGATGGCCTGGCCGGCAAAGACACCACAGACAAGGCAGTTCTATACACCCCATTCTTGTACACCAGGTAACGCACATCGTCGGAAGCAGAAATGCTGTCCTTTGCCACTCCGTTCTTTACAGGAAGAAGTCCCGCCTGCCTAAAGTTCACAAACTTCATGACCTGCAATCCAGATGCCGTTCCCACCGGAATCTGGATGACTCCGGAGACAGCTCCAGGCAAAAGCCATTCTGCAGAATCCACCACAGGTTTCCACTGGTAAGCAAGGGTGTAGCCGTCAAAACGGTCAAACTGGTATTCATTAGGGAGCAACGTCAAGCCAAAAGTATTGCCCTGATCCTTGAAACCCGGACTGTCCATGCGGAAGGTGTTCCCCGGCATCAAGGTTGCCTTGGCCCTCCCCTGGGATTTTCCGTTCACCGCCACCGCAAAGTTGATGCCCTTCATGCGGTCCTGGTAGGGCCTGCCCGACATCGCCGTATCGGCAACCTGGTCGCCCTCTTTTTCGGCCTCGTCATTCCACAGGGAACGATACGGGAAAAAAGAAACGCCCAGGTATTCGCGGCCACCCGCTATGCGACCCGGCAAGTTCTGCACCTGAGGCTGCACTAAATCCGAGTTGGAGTAAGATGTGGAATCCAGGCGGCTGTGCCATAGCCAAAACCACTCCCTGCCCGAAGAGCCTTCCCAGTCCCCCTCGCGGCCGTAGTAAGAATCCCGCAACAGGGCTTCCTTTTCGGCCCGCACGTAACGCATCCACTCAATGGACTTGCCCGCACCCGAAGGTTCCTTCAGGTAGTCTTCCAAACGCAGGCCCTTGCCCGTAGACTTCCAGCCCAATTGGAAATTCTGGTAAAAAGAATAGGGCGAATGGGAATGGAAATAATCCATCTTGCCATTGACGTAAGCGAGGTCTTCCCGGTCCGCCCGTTTCCAGATGGAGGTTCCGTACCCCACAAAAAGCAAGGTGTCGCCGTCGTCAAAAATGCCATTGCCTGCGGCAGAACCAGAAGAATGATCCCGAACCTCTATGGGAATCTCAAAAAGCTGGTCCGGCTCCAGCAAGGCTGCCCCCGGGACCTTGTCGGCAAGGGTGTCTGGAGAGGCCGCAAACAAGCAGAGCTTTTCTACAGGAATTCCATCCAAATCAGACTGACGCCTATTTTGCGCCAAAGCCTTTTTGATAGTGGCATAATCCACCGCATACAGGCCGTCTTCGCTGAAGGTGGCCACGTTCTTGTCTCCAACTGCAAACTGGGCGATATAGGTTACCGAGGCAGCAGCATGGACCGCCGCCAGGCACAAAAAGAACAAGGACCATCTAAAAAAATTCAATCGCACGACCCTAAAATACAAAATGGGAGTTTTTCAATCACGGGGCCACCACGTCGAGTTCGTAGAAACCATTGCCGGTTACGCGGAATTCAACCATTTCCCCGCCAGCAGCCTTGGTCTTGAAAATGGTGATATACTCTGGCGGGGTACCCTTCATGAGTATAGCCTCCACCTCCTCGGGCTTTATCAAGGCCCTGTAGTTCCAAGGCGTCATGTACCAGTGCCAAGATTGCCAGTTGAACATTCCATGGACAGACTGGACAAAGGCCCTGAGCATCAGGGCATATTCGAACTGGAAAAAGTCCATGTAGCTCCGGACTTCGGAACGCTTTTCTACGAAGTTTTTCTGTGCAAAATCCCTATCGAAACGCAGTGGCGTTTCATCTGCCTTGCGGTAGGTAAAGCGGATGCGTTTGCCAGAAACCGAAAGCTTCAGGTTGGGTTCGTCCATGTGCACGTATTCCGAAGGGGCCACCTCCCGGTAATCTGCAAAAAGTTCGGCAGCGCTGGGCCTAGGGTTCAGTTTCAAAGGCTCCGGCTTGGCATCCAAGGCAGACAGCTCGTAAAAGACGATAACCTCCCCCGCACCTTTGGCAAAGAGTACCGCCATCAAGGGCCGCTCCCTGTCCGAAACCACCCAGACCATCTGGGGCGGGTTGTTTGACTTGAAGGAGGGGCCAAGGACAGACATCATAGAAGGGTCTTGCACGCCGTTCCTGTCCCACTCCATCCAGGTGCCGCTGCCACCTGCAGAATCCAGCACCGCAAAAAGCCGTTCCCTGGTAAAGGGAGCCTTGGAATCGACGGCACCTGAAATTTTAGCCAGAGGAGCGGCAAACACAGACAGTGCCAGGCACAGCAAGGCCAAGGCGACCGCACGGACAGGGCAAACCAGGTTTACACGCATCGGTATCCCCAGCCTCCCCTAGAATCCGATAGGTTCCAGCAAGGAATCGTCCAGACGGGAATAGGTCATGTGGTATTCCTTTTCTATCCAGTATAGTGCCAACTTCCGATTGGTCCAGTTTTTCTTGACCGCAATGGATTCAATTCCCTTGGTAATCAAAGGGAGCGTAGCGGGCAGGTCCAGTTTCCAGCTCTGGTCATCCCAGGTAAAAAGCATAATAGGAACATCGGGACTCTTGGCAAGTCCAATGCTCCCCCGGTCGTTTTTCACCTTCATGGGGCCAAGCTGCAGCCGCAAAAAACGGTCCAGCATGCCACTCTTGCTCAGGAGCATAAACAGCATCCTATCGTCGTCAGTCTGCCAAAGGTGTTCCCGTTCATAAAGGCGGTAAAGCAGAATGGAGTAAGCCTCGTAAAACTGACAGGAATCCATGGCAGTGGCGTCGTAACGGCGGGCATGGACCTCCAAAGTATCCAGCCAGTATTCCGAAGAATCCGTTAGGTAACCGTAAAGGGTTTCGGCAGAGGCACCGTTGCGTACGGCATCCAAAAAGTCTGCGAACATGGTTTCCAGCATCTGCTGCTTGTCCTGGATTCGTTCCTGGTACTGGGCGTTTTTCGCCTGAGCATCTTGGGAAACATTCCCAAGGCTATCCTTGGACGACGATTCCTGGGACCCTGCGCAAGCAGAAAATACAGCAAGGAACACCACGGCCAAAGCGGCAACTATTTTATCTTTCCATCCATGCATCGCGATACCTACCTAAAAATGAGTCTTGATCAGTTGCTTTCCGCCTGCACCATCAAAGGATTCCAGGGTTCTGGCCCCGGGGGCCAGCACAGGAACAAGACCAACACCGGGGTGCAACTGACCCTACGTCAGTACAATTTAGAAATCAAATCCGCCGAAGGGCGGAGCGCCAAGGAAAATAAGGTCCACGCCCTGCACCGTATGCAAATGGCCCTGGCCCTGCAGGTACGGGAACAGCCCCAGGAACCGGAAATGCCCTTCCCGGGAAGCAACGGACACATCCAAACCAGCAACCCCCTGTTCCCGCTGTTCGTAGCCCACGTTTTCGACCGCATGGAACAAAAAGGCGGCGACACCCGCGAAGTGGCCAAGGCATTCGGACTCACCCCCAGTGCTTTGATAAAAATTTTAAGACAGCACAAGCAGTGTGCCGAAAAATTGCAGCGGAAACGTTCCGTTGAAGCCGCGCTCTAAGTCCGCGACGCCGTAATATTATTTTTACCAGGCTATTTTTGGCCTCCAAATCCGTTTATAGGGTATGGGTTTAACAAAAACCAAAGGAGGTACCCCATGAACCCTATAAAAAGGTTTGGCCTGTGGAGCCTAGCCCTTTCTGCCGTGACCCTTGCCGCCTGTAGCAAAGGTTCCAGCAGTGAAACCGTAGCCTATGCAGAAGGCAATACTGCAAAGGTAATGCTCAACCTAAACTACAGAGAGGTTCCGCTTATGGACAGCCTGGTGCTGGACTGTTACGGAGCGGACACACTACACCTTGTAAAAGGGCCTAGCGACCGCCAGCTGGAGCTGGACCTGTTCCCCCACGAACACTGGATGTTTTCCGCCAAGCTCTACGCCAACGGAAACCTTATGCAAAAGGGCGAAGTGGAAACCCGGCTGGAGGCAGGCAAAACTACGGAAGTCTCCCTGAAAATGCACGCCCTGGCAGGCTTCATCTACCTGCGGATTCCCCTCGGGTTCGGCAACCCCGCAAACATTGCCTATGGGCAAATGGAACTCCGGTCCCCCGATTCCCTCTACACCTACCTCTTGGAAATGGAAGGGAGCGAAGGGGTTTTCCGCACGGACCTGCTTCCGCTGGAAAAAACGTACGCGTTGAAAATTACGCTGTACGACACCCAGGACAACAGCATTTACCAGGTAGAAGACAGCCTGTTCCTGAGCCAGGAAACTCCCGTACCCTCTCTGGAACTGAAATCCCTACGAGGCAAGGTGCAGCTTTCGCTGGATTTTTCATCGGAAGTGAACCTGGAGGCGGTGCTAAATCTGCCTGCCGGCCGCAAACATCCTGGAAAAAACGAACTCGTCATCTCGGAATTCTTCAGTTCCCCGCTAAAAACGGATTCCAGCCAGTACGAATTCATTGAAGTCTACAACGGAAGCATCGATACCCTGTTGCTTGGCGGTTGCACCATCGGCACGGGTTCTACCGGCAGCAAGGCATGGGAAATCACCGCAAGGGAAATTCCACCCGGTACCTTCCTGGTGTTCGGGGATACTTCTGCCAATACGCCAGAAGTATTCAGAAACACCGCTACTTGGGGCGACTTGACCAACACCAAGAGTTCCATTGTACTACAATGCGACGGCACCGTGCTGGATTCCCTGTTCTATTCCAACGCAGATTCCCTGCAGGCCATCCCCAACTACAGCTCGCCAAGCAAAAATCCGCAGAGCAGCCAGCTGGACATCGCCCTATGGGAAAACCGTAACGACGGCATCGCCTGGAGCCTAGGTTCACCCACTCCTGGCACATCGACCAAGTAAGAAACAAATGAAAAACTCCGGCCAGATGAGGTCGGAGTTTTTAAAATTTTAGGCACAAAGCCAAAGTACAGGCAACTACCCGTGAATCGGGACCACGGGCTTTTCCATGTCGAACAGCCTGCGCAGCAATTCCGTCTTGGAGGGGTCCCTTTCGTCGGGCAAAGTCAGCGGACCCATGGAAATGGCCACCAAAATAGAGCCAGGGTAATTGTTGACCCGCTTGATGAATTCACTCTCGGACACGCCCTCAGTATAGAAATCCACCACAAAGGTATCCCAGTCTTCCTTTTCCAGCTGGTCAAGAGCCTCGGATTCCGTAGCCACCGCCTTGATGGTAGCCCCGACCAGCAAGTCCGTCAAGACTTCAAGGCAGGCCTCACGGCGGACGTCGTCATTTTCCCATATCAGGATTTGACGCTGGCTGTAATCCCGAACTATGGGAGCAGCCTCTTCTAGGGGTTCGTCCATCAATTCCTTTTCGGAATCTTCGAACTCTTCGTCGTCATCGAAAGTGTCAAATTCTTTTTCCATAATGGACAAATATAGTTTTTTTTTCTAAATTTGGCTCCGAAAAAAGGATTAGCTCTATGGATCAATCTAAAATCAGAAACGTCGCCATTATCGCCCACGTTGACCATGGTAAAACTACCCTGGTGGACCAGCTCCTCAAGCAGTGCGGAACCTTCCACGAAGGCGAAGAAGTCAACGAACGCGTGATGGACAGCGACAACCTGGAACGGGAACGCGGCATCACCATCCTCAGCAAAAACACCAGCGTCATGTACAAGGGCTACCGCGTGAACATCGTGGACACCCCGGGGCACGCCGACTTCGGTGGCCAGGTGGAACGCGTTCTTGGAACGGTGGATGGCGTTCTGTTGGTGGTGGACGCTTTTGAAGGCCCCATGGCCCAGACCCGCTTTGTGACCCAGAAGGCACTTGAACTGGGACTTATCCCCATCGTGGTGGTGAACAAGATCGACCGCGACGGCTGCAACCCCCATTTGGCTTTGGACAAGGTATTCGACCTGTTCTGCGAACTCAACGCCAACGAAGAGCAGCTGGACTTTGACAAGGTGTTCGGCTCTGGCCGCAAAGGCATCTGCAAGGCCGAAATGGAAGACGAGGACGGCGACTTCCACATTTTGATGGACAAGATTATCGAACGTATACCCGCCCCCAAGGGAGATCCCGCCGCAGAGCCCCTGCTGCAGATTGCCTCCCTGGAATATTCGGGATTCCTGGGTCGCCTGGCTGTGGGTCGCGTGCAGCAAGGAACCTTCAAGCCTGGCCTGACCGTGGCCCAGTCCATGACCGACGGCAAGGTGAAGAACCTCCGTATCCAGAAGATTTTGCGCTACGAAGGCCTGACGCCGCAGCCTGTGGAGGAAGCCGGTCCAGGCGACATCATCTTGATTGCCGGCATCGACAACTTTGACATCGGCGACACCCTATCTTCTACAAGCAACCCGGTGCACCTGCCCCGTATTCACATTGACCCGCCCACCATCTCCATGTTGTTCACCGTGAACACCTCGCCCTTGGCCGGCAAGTACGGTGGAAAGTTCATGACTGGAAACCAGCTGCAGGAACGCCTGGAACGCGCCCACATGGCCGACCCCGCCCTCCTGGTCGAAAAGGTCGACGGAGCCTCTACATTCAAGGTATCTGGCCGCGGCATTTTGCACTTGACCATCCTGGTAGAAAACATGCGCCGTGAACTCTACGAATTCACCATCGGGTCCCCCCAGGTGATTTTCAAGAACGACGAAAACGGCAAGCTGCTGGAACCCATCGAAGAATTCAAGGTGGAAGTGCCTAACGAATTCAGCGGAGCCTGCATCCAAGAAATCAATACCCGCAAGGGCGAAATGGTGAACATGACCACCGACGAGAACGACCGCGTCACCCTGGAATACTTGGTGCCCAGCCGTGGCCTTATCGGTATCCGCCCCAAGCTGCTTTCCCTTTCCAAGGGCTACGCCGTCAGCCAGTCCATCTTTAAGGACTACGAACCCTACAAGGGCGAAATTCCTGCCCGCGTGAACGGTGTGCTTATTGCCAAGGAACCCGGCGAAGCCGCAAGCTATGCACTTTCTAACCTGGAAGACCGCGGCTACTTGATTATTGGACCGGGTGCCGAAGTTTATCCGGGCATGATCGTAGGCGAACACAACCGCGACGTGGACATTACCGTAAACGTGACCAAGGGCAAGCACCTTACCAACATGCGTTCCAAGTCTGCCGACGACATGATCCAGCTGACTCCGTACCGCCGCCTGACTTTGGAAGAATGCGTTACCTTCATCAACGAAGACGAATGCATCGAAGTGACGCCGGAAGTGCTGCGCCTCCGCAAGACGGAACTGGATCCCATCAAGCGCAAGCAAATGTCCAAGCGTCCGGCTGAAGACGAAGATTAAGCGACTAGACGAAAGAACGCTCGAATAAAATGTCATCCCCGCGAAGGCGGGGATCTTTTTTTTTGTTATTTCCTTGTACAAGGGGAAAGCATTCCCCTCGGCCGGGCCACGCCCGACCTACCCCTTCTCCTAGGGGCACATCCCCTAAGACCCCTGCGTTTCGCTGGTGCTTAGCAGGTAGGCGTTGATAAAGGGCTTGATTTTACCATCCAGCACGCCTGCCGTGTCCGAGGTCTCTACGCCGGTACGCAAATCCTTCACCAGCTGGTAGGGCTGCAGCACGTAGCTGCGGATCTGGCTCCCCCATTCCACCTTCTTCTTCTCGGCCATGCGGGCATCCCGCTTGGCTTCTTCTTCCAGGCGGTAATGTTCGGCCACCATGGTCTTGAGCATCTTGTAGCAGGTTTCACGGTTCTGGATCTGAGAACGTTCCGTCTGGCAGCTGGCCATAATGCCTGTAGGCAAATGCGTCATGCGCACCGCGGAATCGGTCTTGTTAATGTACTGTCCACCGGCGCCACTACTGCGGTAAGTGTCAACGCGTACTTCGGACATATCCAAGTCAAAGTCGATGTCTTCGTGTTCCGGATACAGGTAGACCGCGGTAAAGCTGGTGTGGCGCCGGGCATTGGCGTCAAAGGGACTGATGCGAACCAGACGGTGGACCCCGATTTCGGAGCGCAACAGCCCGTAGGCGTTTTCGCAGGTAATCTCGATGGTGGCACTTTTAAGGCCGGCATCTTCTGCCTCCTGAAAATCCACCACTTTGAAGTCCATCTTTTCACGCTCGAAAAAGTGAGTGTACATGCGGAACAGCATCAACGCCCAGTCTTGGGATTCCGTACCGCCGGCCCCCGGATGGATGGACATGAGGCAACTACAGGCGTCGTCGGGGCCGTTCAGCATTTTCTTGAATTCCATTTCCTCCACGCGGGCCTTCAAGGCCGCCACGTCGGATTCAATGGTCGCAGTGAGGTCTGCGGACTCCTCGTCCTTGGACATTTCATAGAGTTCCGCCAAGTCGTCGCAGGTCTGGGAAACTTCTTTCCAGGAATCCAGCAAGGCACGCAAGTTCCCAATTTTTTTCATCATGGACTGGGCCTTTTCCTGGTCGTTCCACAGGTTCGGGTCGCTCGAGTCCTTTTCCAGTACGTACAGTTCTTCGGTCTTTGCCTCTAAGTCAAAGATACCCCCAGAGCTTGTCGATGCGACTGCGCAACTCGATAAGCCCGGTGTGTGTGGTCTGGAATGCCATAGAAATCCTTTGTTTTAAAAAAGGGGCCTGGTACACCGGCCCCATTAACGAATCAAAATATTACTTCGAAGCGCCAATAGCCTCAGGCGGGGTGTACTTCGGATCAAGGTACTGAACCTTGTAGACCTTTCCAAGGCCGTCCAGGTAAGCCTTCAGCTGCATCTGGCGGTCCTGTTCAGCCTGCACCCGCAGGATGTAGTCGATCTGGTGCTTGTAGCTTTCATACTTGCCGTCGTTCTTTTCGGTAAGCATGAAGATGCTGATGCCATCCTTTTCATTGATGATATCGGAAATGTCACCCACGTTCATCTTGGCAATGGCCTTCACGTAGCCGTCACCCTTGTTCTTGGCAATGAACTTGCTCATGACGCCGCCGGTCTTCTTGGCTTCGGGATCATCGCTGTAGATAGCGGCCAGCTGGGCGAAAGTAGCCTTTTTGCTACGGACCTGGGCGGCAAGTCCCTTAAGCATGTCCTTGGCGTCGTTAATTTCCTGAGCCTTTTTGCCCTTGGTGCTTACAAAGATGCGGGCTCCGCTAACCGTATCGTTAATGGCAACCTTAGTCTTGTTCAATTCCCAGAAGGCCTGGCGCTGCTTTTCAGTAGGTTCTGCAGGATAAGGGACCTTCTTTTCCAAAATAATTTCGCTCTTCAGCTGGTCTTCAATCTTTTCCTTGAACTGGGCCATGGTAGTGTTGGACTTTTTCAGTTCAGCCTGGAAATTGGCTTCGCTTCCAAACTGGGCCTTGAAAAGGGTGGCCACGCTATCCACCTTGGCGGCCGGAACCTTGATTCCCTGCTTCTTGCATTCCAGCTTGATCAGTTCCTGACCCACCAGGTTGTCGATAACGGCATAGCGCAACTGGGTCATCATTTCGTCATTGATTTTTTTGCCACGGAACTGCTGTTCCCCCAGCATTTTGGCAAGGCTATCGATTTTGCCACCCGAAATACCAACTTTTTCCACGCGGATAACGTCAAAGCTTTTTCCATTCATCAACTGGGCAGATGCAAAAGCGGTCATCATCAAAACTGCAGCCACTCCACGAGAAATCAATTTAAAAGAACGCATTTTTATTCCTTGTTAAATTTTTAACGATGCCAATATAGCAAATTTGCCCGTCAAAATCCTCTGTTTTGCTTTTTTCAAGGCAAGAATATATATTTAAGGCATGAAATTCGACAATCCCCGATTTACTACGGTCTATCACCGCAATGCGTGGGGACAGTGGACCTTCACCTTTGAAGGGGTTAAGCTTTGTGGACTGGAATTCCAAGGCGGAGCCAATCCTGGCAGTCCGAAGGCATGCGCTTACGCCGAACCGGAGTCCGAAGGTAAAGTCCGGGGACGGACCGCACAGGTTTACCACAGCGCCATTAGGGAGCTGAACCTTTACCTGAACGGCAAGTTGAAAAAATTCAGCATTCCCATAAAAATTTACGGTACCGAGTTCCAGATGAAAGTTCTGGAATCCACCATGAAGATTCCCTATGGGAAAACCATGACCTACAAGGAACTGGCTGAAGTTGTCGGTCACCCCCGTGCAGAACGCTCCGTAGGCAACACGCTGCACAACAACCCCCTGCAGATTGTCATTCCCTGCCACCGGGTGGTAAGCAGCCGCAAGGGTATCGGCGGATACACCCTGGGTACCGACCTAAAGCGGAAGTTACTTTGTATGGAAGGTGCCGTCGAAAACGAACTGGATTTGGAATAAAAAAGCGACCCGGTGTTAACGGGTCGCGGTTGCGAGAGCGAGGGCCAGCCCTGCACTTGTGTCTAGAGTCTAGCGCGAACGGTCACTTATACAGCGGGTGCTTCTTGCAGAGAGCCACGATTTCTTCGCGGATCTTGGCGAGAGCGGCATCGTCGTCCTTAGCCTTCACGCAGCGGTCGATGATGCGAGCCACTTCGCGGGAGTCTTCTTCATCGAAGCCACGAGTCGTGATAGCGGCAGTACCGAGACGGACACCGGACGGATCCATCGGCTTGCGCGGATCGAACGGAATCGTAGAACGGCTGCAGGAGATGCCGACCTTTTCCATA
>CACXIR010000046.1 GCA_902767785.1 Fibrobacter succinogenes
ATGGCTTCTTCGGTCATCTGGGCTTCGTCATAGCTCAAGCAGGCGCTATACAAGAAACTCGGAGTACGTTCATCCTTGGGGTAACGCTTGTAGGCCAATTCGTAAGTAACGGCAGCCTGCTTCTTGTCCGGGATGGAGTCGAAGGTCTGGGCGGCAAAGCCGATAGCCTGGAAGGCCATGGAGTCTTGCGGGAAGTTGTTGGTAATGAACAGGAAGGTCTGAGCGGCCTGCCTGGGGTTACCAGCCTTCTTGTAGTTGCTAGCGGCACGCAAAATACCCTTGATGGTCAAAGACGACGATGCGTAGCTCTTGGGGAGCATCATAAAGGTTTCTGCAGCCTGTTCGTTCTTGTTTGCTTTTTCGTAAGCAACACCGGCTTCGAACACGGCCTTGTCGGCGAAGGAAACCAGCGGGTAACGCTTCACCAGGGCCAAATAAGCCTGGGCACCTTCTTCGTAACGCTGGGCCTTCACGGCCTTTTCAGCCTTCTGGAAGAGCACGGCTGCGATAGCCTTTTCAATTTCCTTAGCCATGGAGTCGTTCTTGGTGGCCTTCACATCGTGGTACTGCTTGTACAGCCATTCGAATTCCACCAGGGCTTCGTCCAGCTGGTCGGATTCGAGCAAGGACTGGGCCAACATACGACGAATCAGCAAAATGTACTGGTGGTCCGGATAGCGCTGCACCAGGTCGCGCAACACCGTCACAGCAGTCTTGTACTGCTTGGCTTCGTAATGGACAATGGCAGCGTTGTAGGCAAGCTCCGCAGCTTCCTTGTTCTGGCCGAACTTGGCCATGTACTTTTCCACTTGAGCAAAGTAGGCCTTGGTCTCTTCGCCCTTATAAGCCTTGACAGCGTCGCCACCATACTTCTTAGTCTTGGCGGCTTCGCGGGACTGGTCCATCATGAGCACTGCGTTGTAAGCAGCTTCTTCTTTCTTCAGGAGTTCCTTGTCACCCATGGGACGGCGTCCATAACGGGTGGTATCGGAATCCACGATCCAGTTGAACATCTTGGCAGCGTTTGCAAACTGCTGCATTTCCTGGTACACCAGGGCCAAGTTGATGTGGACCCTGTATTCGTCCCAAGACGGTTCCTTGGCGTAACGCTTCAGGAACGCCTCGTAGGCCTTAATGGCTTCAGCATACTGCTTCTTACCGGCTTCCAGGTCACCTTCCTTAGTGAGCTTGGCAGCGCGAGCATGGTGATACTGCGGAATGTCGAGCATAGCGCCGCGGATAGCGGTCTCGGCGTTCTTCACAGACTCAGGATACTTCTGGTTTTTCTTGTACCAAGAAGAGTTGCGGTCATAACGCTTCACCACGGTGTAGCGGTGCTTTTGAGCATCTTCAAACTTCTGCTGGATGATAAGAATTTCAATCATCGCGATATCGGCGAGAGGAGCGTCAATGTAGTCCGGGTTAATGGACATCAAGCGCTTGAAGGACTGAACCGCTTCTTCGTTACGGTCGTGGTCCTTGTTCTTCATACCGATACGGTAGTACACGGAATCCTTGAAGGGAACCTTCTTGTCCTTCAAGAAGGCTTCGGCTTCGGCAACACCACCACCTTCCAAGTCAGAGAAGGAGGCCGCCATAAAGTCCATAGCTTCAGCACGGAGGTCGTTGGGGTATTTACCCTTGTCGGCACCGATGATGTAGTCGTAGTACTTGACAGCAGCGGTTTCGTATTCAGCGATGTTGTAGTAAGATTCAGCCAAGTGATACATGGCAAGGGCCGCTTCCTTACCCGTCAGGTTCTCGAAGCCAGTCACCTTCTTATAGGCATCGATAGCGTCGCGGAACTTACGGTTCATGAAGTGGTATTCGGCTATACGGAGCCATGCCTTGGGAACAAGACCATTATCCGGGAAGTTGCGAACCAGGCGTTCACGAAGGCGGAAAGCCTTTTCGTCTTCACCACTGGCTTCCTGCACGGCGGCAGCCTGGTACAGCACCATGGGAGTCTTGCTTTCCTTGGGATACTTGTCGATGTATTCCAGGAAGTAGCCCAAAGACTTCTGGTGGTCGGCCTTGGGGAACTTGTCGATGTCGGCGCACTTGGCAGGCTTGTTATCGCGGTCAGCGCACCAGGCCACATCCTCTTCGTACTGGGCCTGCTTATCCAGGAACAGTTTTTCTTCCAACTGGAACTGGTAGTGACCCAACTGCTGCAAGGCAGAAGCGCAACGGGCATTCTGCTTACCCTTACAGTTGTTCACCTGCTTTTCCCACTGTTTAATGGCGGAACGCATGCCCTCTTCGTCAAGTCCACCGGAACGGCAAGCCTGTGCGGCCTGGTTTTTCAGCAGCTTGTAGGAATTGGCACACTCCTTATATTTTGCAGAGCCCTTTTCCATGGACTTGCACTTAGAGTAAAGCTTTTTCGCTTCTTCAGTTTTATCCTTACAGGGATCGGAAGCGGCAAAGGAGGTTCCCACCAGGGAAAGGACCATTGCCGTTAAGAGTAAGATACGTTTCATTATTCTCTATCCACCTATAATTTCTATGAAAGGGATAAACCCGGATTACTCCAGGTCATCCAATTCCTCCAGTTCCTGAGCAGCGCCAGATCCACCGGCACCGCCGGCCATCTTGGTCTTCACAGTAGCCAGGGTGAAGCCTGCGTCATCCAAAATGCGCTTGCGGTTAGATTCGAAGCGGTCGCTCTGGATGGACTTCTGCGTAAATTCGGCATAATCTTCAATTGCCTTATTCGCCTTGTCAAAGTCGGGCTTCAAAGCTTCGCGCTTGCTTTCCACACGAGGCGTGGGCAGCTGGCGAGCCAGATCAAGAGCCTTGACCTGCACAGAGTCGAAATCGTTCTGCATGGCTTCGTAAGCTTGACGAGCGCTATCGCGGGCAGCCACGGAAACCACCGGCTGTTCGGTACGCTTTTCGGCCTGTTCCAGAGACTTCACAGCCTTGTTGTAATCCTTCTTGATGAAGTAGCAGTAGCCCTGCACCAAGTAGGCTTCGGAAACCAGGAAGGATTCCGGAAGGTTGCTGATAATCCAGTTAGCGGGCTTCAGGGCTTCGTCGGGCTTGTTCACCTTGAGGAAGGACCATGCGATACCCAGCATAGCTTCGTCATAAACGGGAGAACCCGGTTCCACCTGGCCATACATCTGGGCGGCGGCAGCCACATCGGGCTTTTCGCCAGAGAAGTAGATGTGGCCCAATTTCACCTTGGCGGCATCCTGCAAGTCGCGTTCAGACTGGTTGGAAACCGGCTGCTCGGTAATGTCCTTGAAGCAGTTCTCGGCTTCTTCCCACTTGCCCATGCGGCTGTAGGCTATGCCCATGGTGTAGCGGGCGTAGAAGTAGTTGGCGTTACCAGGAAGAATGGCAGCCAGCAGGTCCACAGATTCCTGATACAGGCCCTGTTCAAACTTGATCTGACCGGCAATATAGTCTGCGTCGGCCTTCACGTCGCTCTTGCCGAACACCTGAACAATGTTCTGGTACTTGGCCATAGCGTCGGTGTACTTGCCTTCCTTATAGTCGATGTTCATCAACTGGAAGTGGTACTTGGCGTTCTGTTCCGTTCTGGGGTAGCGCTTGATAGCGTCCTCGTAAACGGCACGGGCAGCCTTGTGCATGCGGAGGTTTTCAAAGGACTTTGCCTTGTAGAAGGCAGCCTGGTCCACAAGGTGGAAGGCGGGGTACTTGGTCTGAACCTTACCGAAGGCATAGGCGGCTTCCAAGAACTGACGGTTCAAGTAGAGACGCATAGCGGCACGGTAATCGTTTTCAGGTTCGATCTTCAAGCGACGGTACCGTTCCTCACCGATCTTCTCTTCACGAGTGTCACCGAAGCGGGTAGTGAGCTTCACAGCCCAGATAAAGCCACGGTTCTTCTTGGCGTAGAGGTCGTCGTGAGACATTTCAAGGTCAAGCTGCAGGTAGCGGAAGAAGCTCACGTCCTTCACGTTAACCGTAGCGCCGGCAACCGGGTAGCCTTCCTTGGTAAAGCGGAGGCGCACGCCCAAGTGCGGGGACAGGTAATAAGTCAGGGTGAAGCTTTCTTCAAGGTTCATGCCCTCGCCGCCTTCCTTGTCGTCGTGCATCACGTCGATAATGGAAAGTTCAACCTTGGCTTCCAGTGCGCGGTTCAGGCCGCGGTAGAACAAGGAGACGTTCAGGTTGGCAGGAATCTTGTAGGCTTCGCTTTCCGTGAAGAGGACCACCGTGGGAGCGTCCTTTTCGGCAGTACTGATGGCAGGCTGCAAAGCGTTCTGCAAAGCAAGGCCCACAAACAGGTCGCCATACTTGGACGAAGACAGCGGGTTCCAACTCACACCAACGTCGGCGCCGAAGGTCACATGCTTCACTTCGTCGAACTGGTTGATATAGAGGACGGAAATGTCGAGACCGGCAGCGACACAATGCATCAGGTTGTAGGAGTAACCCAGCAAGAAGGCATATTCGCCGTAGGACTTGCCGCCATCGATGGCAGCGCCGTTCTCAAAGAAGGAGAAGCCGATGGTATGCTTATAATCCATGGGGAAAGCCAAGCTCACATATTCCTGGCTAGCCTCGCCGCTAATGGAACTGAAGAAAGCCGCACTGACTTCCAGCTGGTCGGTCATGGCGATTCCAGCGGGGTTCACATACATGGCGGTGTTGTTACTACCAAATTCTCCGAACCAGTCGTTCTGCTGGTACTTATGCGGGGAGTAGACTGCTTCAGCGTGCAGAGCGCTGGCAGCCACAGCAAGTCCGAGGACTGACGTTTTGATGAAACTAGTACGCATCATCACCTACTCCTTTACTTGATATCCGTGCGCTTGAATTCGATACGACGGTTCTGCGCACGCCCTTCGGGGGTTTTGTTGGAGGCCACCGGCTTGGAGTCACCCATACCGGACGTTGTAATACGGCTTTCGGAAATACCCTTTTCTACAAGGAAGTTCTTCACAGCTTCAGCACGGTCGGCAGAGAGCTGCTTGTTCTTGGCCTTGTTACCCTGGTTATCCGTATGGCCCACGATTTCAAAAGTAGCATCGGTAAAGGTTTCCATGATGTCCACCACCTTCAAGAGGGAGATGTAGGAATCCTGGGTGATGGTAGCCTTACCAGATTCAAAGTTCACGCCTTCCAGCACAAACACCTTCTTAGGCGGCTGCGGCACTTCGTCGGGGCAGCCATCGTCGTCCTTGAAGTCGTTGATGGTTTCGGGCTGTTCGGGGCAAAGGTCGACGCTCTTACAAACGTGAGCAAAGTTGGACTGCATGGCCTTGGCTTCTACCCAAGGATCGCAGATACCGTCACGGTCGTTGTCCGCATCCGGGCAACCGTCGTCATCCTGATAGCCATCAAAGTCTTCGCTTTCTTCGGGGCAGTTGTCCACACCGGTACACACCGATGCGTATTTGTCTGTAAGACCTTCTTCGGAGACCCAAGGATCGCACATGCCGTCGGCATCGGTATCCGGATTGCGGGTTTCTTCAACTTCCTCTTCCTGCTTCTCAATCTCAGTTGCAGTAAGACCGATATCCAGCTTGCCCTTTCCACGCTTGAGCATCGGCGAGGTGGACTGGCAGTAGAAGTTCGGCTTCGAAAGGGAGTGGTTGATGAACTTGGGATCGAGAGAAACGTTGGTACGGTTCACCTTGATGAACTGGTTGAAGGGGTAGTAGTTCTTGTAGATGTTGTTGTACTCCACCTTGGTCTGACCAGCAGCAGGGTCGGCGAACACACCGTAGTAGTGGTTCTCCATGAAGATGTTGTTGGTGGCGATGACGTTGGTGGGTCCCTTCAGGGCAAGGCCGGAGTAGCCGTTGCGAAGAACCACGTTCTGTTCGATGGAGGCGTCCAGGGCCTTAGCACCCCATGCAAGGATGCCGGACCAGCGGTTCCCGTACACCACGTTGTTGCGGAGGTGCGGAAGGGAAATGAACGCTCCGATACCCGTAGCCTTGTTGTCCAGCACATAGCAGTGGTGGATGTAGGGGGCAGCGTTTTCACAAAGGATGCCTTCGAGACCGTTCCTGATGGTGAAGTGCGACATCTCGGCGCCCGAAGTACCCATGACGGTCGGACCATTGCGGCCACCATCGATGATGGTCGTCAGCGGGTCCTCACCTTTCAGGACCACGTCCATCACCAGGGTAATATTCTCGTTATAGGTTCCGCGCTTTACAAGGATGGTATCCCCAGCGTCGGCATTGCCCAGAGCGTCAGCAATCTTTGAGTAATCGCCAGGCACATTGATGTTTTTGGCCATGGCGGTTCCAGAAAGAAGCATCGCCCCGGCCGTGATTAAGACCAGTTTCTTTAGGGTCATACTGCTACGTTTCTCCAATCATAGAACACATAAAAATTCGTTAAACCTTATAGTCTGCCACAGCTGACAGATATAAACCCAGACGGGAATATACCTTCAAAAATGGATTTAGTCAAACTGCTTTCGCAGAAAAGAACCATTTTTCTGCGAAAAAAAGCGACTAGAACCCAATCTGTGGCAAACAAAGAGCTAGGACTCGGAGGGCTGGACGGCCTTCTCCTCCTCCTTCTTCGCCCCCTGGATGGACACGCGAATCTCCTGACAGGTCTTCTTGATGTCCTGCAAAACCTTACGGGCACGAGTGCCTGCAGACTTGTTACCGCGCTCGAACTTTTCGTACTCGCGCTTGAAGTTTTCGACTTCCTGTTCAAGGTCATTTACTAAGCTCATAATTGAACTCCCATAAAAAAGATGCTTTTTGGAAAATAAATAAAGTTTTTGCTAAAAATTCGCCATTTTGTAAATTTAATATTACATTAACGAATTATTACACATTTTTTTTGCTTGTCAACAGCTTAAGAACATTCTGTCAACATCCACAAGTTCTTCAGGGCAGACTCGCCCGACTCGCCAATACGTTCAGAAAAGTCATTTACGAACATTTTTATGTGAGATTCTATAACTTTTTTTTCCGAAATTTGGGCCTTTTCATCGATGAAGGGAGTCACCATTTCGGTACGCTCCCATGCCCTTTTTAGGCTTTCGCGAATTTCAAATTCCACACGATCCACCAGGTCACTTGGCAAAGTTTTGCGAACGACCGCAATGCCCAGCGGAATGGGGCAGCGGGTTTCTTGCTCCCAGAAAGCGCCAAGGTCTTGGAGGAGGTGGAGCCCGTCACGCTTCCAGGTAAAACGGTGTTCGTGAATGGTCACGCCCTGGGAATGGGAACCATCCAAAAGCCCGCGGTAAACTTCGTCAAAGAATGCATACCGAACTTTAGGTTCGCCCCGATAATTTTTCTTGTACCAGAACTTGAACAAGAGCGACGCCGTAGTGTCTTTGCCCGGCAAAACAGTTGCACCATTAGAATCAAACGCATCGGCCTTGCTAGAGAGAAGCAACGGGCCGCAACCATAGCCAATGGCACCGCCACAACGCAAATAGTCGTAGTTGTTCCTGACAAGGGGGTACGCCTGGGCACTGATTTTAGCCACGTCCAGTTTGCCTTCCATGACCATTTCGTTCAAGGTCTGGACATCGGCATAATGGACATCCCACTCAAAAGGGGAGCCTTCGAGGCCCGCAATCAGGTTTTCGTAGATAAACGTGTCGTTGGGGCAGGTGGAAATACCGAGGGAAAGACGCATAACGGCCACACCTCACATTGGTCATTGCGTTAGCTGGTCCAGGACCTGGATTTTAAGGGCGGCAAGTGCTTCGTTGATTCTCCAGGAAGATTCGTCCCGGTCCGTTGCGATATTGCTTACGGCACGATACTGGTAGGCTGACACCCCAAAGGCCTTGCATGCCGCAAAAAAAGCGGCCCCTTCCATGGATTCCACCTGCACATTGAACAGGGAAGAACGGCGGGAGGCCAGGTACTGCGTTCCCGTACAGCAGTTGACGGAGGCCCCTGACACCATGGGGAATGCGACAAGAGGCAGGGGCAAGTCGCGGACATCGCCGCCTTTATAAATAGATTCCTTGCCTGAAACCTGGGACCAGGGGACAAAATGGCCCTGGCGGTCTTGCACGCCCATGTCGGCCACCACCTCCGATTCTACACGGACTACATCGCCCAGCTGCAGACCGCTTTCGGGATAGGCCCCGCAAATTCCCAAGAGGAACGCCCTCTCGTATTTCTTTTGTGACAAAAAACGGGACAGGTTGGCCGAAAATTCGGTAAGCCCAACCCCACAAACGCCAACCTCCAGGGCCGGCGGAACAAAAACAGGGGTCGAAGAGGCCACCACGGCAGAAACCTTGGGAAACAACGCGCTGAATTCCTGCCTAGAAGCAAAGACTACCAAGGTTCCTGCCATAAGGCCCTCCGCAAAAACTATTCCAATTTTTCGATGGAATCCTTGAATTCCGCTTCCAGTTCCGCCACGCGGCTCAAGTCCAAATTCCAAGGCTTGTCCACTTCGCAGCGGGCCACGGCCACGGCAGTGGACTTGACCAGGCATTCCTCGAAGCCAAGGCCCTCGCCATCGGCATAGAGCCAGGCGGCAAAGAAGGAATCCCCGGCACCGATGTCATTCTTGATGGTGATGGTGGGCGGCTGCAGCTGCAATCCCTGGAACTTCTTTTCTACAAAGCGGAAGGCGCGGACAGGAGCGTCCTCGTTGGTCACCACCAGGTTCTTGATGGGAAGCCTTTCCAGGACCGCGGTAGCAGTCATTTTCCAGAACTGGGGGCTGGAAGTAACCTGGGGGATTCCCAGGCGGGTCAAAAGCTTGCAGTATTCCTGCATGTTTATCTTCAAAAGTTCCACGCCTTTTTCGAGCCAGGCGTCAATGCCCTCGATGGCGTCAACAAAAACCCGCTTGCCCGAAAAATCCACGGAATTGATCAGGTTCACGTCAAAGGCATGGGGGAACGAACCACACAAGGCGACGTTCTGGGTAGAAGTCCAATGTTCGTTCAGGGTCTGCAAAAAATCCTGATTCTCGTTTTCGGACAGGACCGGCGAGGGTTCAATGAGTTCCGTAGTATCGCCACCGCTCACAATGGTGGTGCAAATGCGGGTAGGTTCCTTGATCCAGACCGGAGCCTGCTGCACTCCGCAGCTAGAAAGCTCATCAAAAATGCGGGAACCATGTTCGGAACCCAAAAAGTGCATGAGCAGGGGGACGCCGCCCAAGTGCTGCAATACGCGGGCGCAGTTCACGCCCTTGCCCGAGGCATACTCCTCAACATTGGAAATACGGTGGACCTCGCCAGGAGTAAACTTGTCCAGAAAGAACAAGCGCTGCCAGGCAGGGTTAAGACCGAGTATAAGGATTTCCTGGGGCATAACTCCTCCTAGAAGTTTACCTTGTAGAACTTGCGCTTGCCCACCTGGATAACCAGCTGGTCTGCGCCCTTGATTTCAAAGGTGGACTGCGGGTCGGCAAGCTTTTCGCCAGCAATCTTCACGCCGCCGTTCTGGACCATGCGGCGGGCTTCGCCTTTGCTTGCAAAGGCCTTGACTTCTACGAGCAGGTCCAGGGCACCGTAGGTGCCGGCCGCCACGCTGCACTCGGCTGCATCGCTGGGGATGGCGTTACCGCTATGGATTTCCCGTTCCTTGGCAGCGGCGGCCTCGGCGGCGTCAGCACCATAGTACTGCGTTACGATGTCGATGGCCAGGCGGTGCTTGGCGTCATTGGGGTTCATTTTGCCTGCGGCAATGTCGGCCATCATCTGCTTGATTTCTGCAAGGGGAACATTGGTCAGAAGCTCGAACCAATTCTCTACAATGCTATCGGCCAGACTATAAATCTTGTGGTACATCACATCGGCAGGTTCATTCAGGCCTACATAGTTGCCAATGGACTTGGACATCTTGACCTTGCCGTCGGTACCCAAAAGAATGGGCATGAAGAGGCCTATCTGCGGTTCCATGCCTTCGAAAAGCTGCAGGTCGCGACCGCGAAGCACATTGAACTTCTGGTCGGTACCGCCCAGTTCCACGTCGCTATTGATGGCCACAGAATCGTAGCCCTGCATCATGGGGTACATGAACTCGTGCAGGCTGATGGGCGTATTGGCGGCATAGCGGTTATGGAAATCCTCGCGTTCAAGCATCTGGGCCACGGTAAACTGACCCATGAGTTCGGTTACTTTACTGAACGGAAGTTTGCTAAACCATTCGCCGTTGTAGTGGATTTCCACCTGATCGCGGCGGACCACTTTAAAGAACTGTTCCTGATATTCCTTCGCGTTTTCCAGCACCTGTTCATGGCTGAGACGGGGACGAGCCTTGTTGCGGCCACTGGGGTCACCAATCTGGGCGGTATAGTCACCCACGATAAGCACCACGGTATGGCCCAAGTCCTGAAACTGGCGGAGCTTGCGCATCACGACCGTGTGGCCAAAGTGCACATCCGGAGCGGTGGGATCTACTCCCATCTTGATACGGAGGGGAACGCCGGTGTCGTAAGACTTCTGGAGTTTCTTTTCGAGTTCATCTTGCGGCACAATGTCGACTACGCCGCGCATCAAAATTTCAAGCTGTTCTTTTACAGGACGGAATTGCATATTGTTTAAGTGGTTCGTGGTTCGTGGTTAGTGATTAGTGGTTAGTGATTAGTGGTTAGTAGTTAAAATGAATCTAACGACGCCAATCACTAAAAGCCCATGTAGAAGGAATGGATAATCATAACAGAGGTAAATATAGAACTAATCGCGATAAAAGATGCTATAGTGGCCGCCCTGCATGGCATAAAAATTGCCTTTACTATCACTATAAACATGATCATAGTCATCATTCATACCACATGACGGCTGTTCAACAAAATCCACGCCGTTGACCGATGCAAGGGCGACCCTGGTAGTCGACATATCACTAGCTGAACCCACTACAAAAAAGACCCCGTTATCAAAGACAATATCATCGTACCATTGGTTTTGACAACTGAGACATTTAATCTTCGCTTTTTTCCATTCCTTCAAATCGGTTGAATAAAGTAGCTCACTCCATGCCCCGGCATAAACAAAAACGCCATTACCATAAACCAACTTGGTTCCACTCTGCTCCACAGGAACATAAGTAGAATCCCATGTTTTAAAATTCGACGTCCACAAAAGTTGACTTCGATTGGAATAAATGTAATGAATCGAATCCACCTTAAAAGCATTTTTAAGCCCACCGAGGAATGCCTCATTATCTATAGAAACGTTAAGGGGTTCCCATTGGAGACCATCAGATGAATATTGGAACGTATTCCCCCGTAGCAGATAAAAAAAGTCTTCGTCACATACTAACGTGAAACTGGAGGAATCCCTTTGGAAACATTCCCAATTTCCGCCATCGTCATCTGAACGACAAAGTTCAAACGTTGTATAATTCCTTCCTGACACCGGATCCCAAACTTCTCGGCTGCTATGTCCTAATACAACAGAACCCACACGACAAGGCGGAACATACCACGAAAAAAAAGCCTCACTTGTGGACCATACATCACTTGTTCCTTTTTTGTGGTATATGGTATCTATACCATTGAATCCGGCGAAACCCATCATGTTCCCATTATGAAAATCTAAGTAACTTATTAGATAATCGGAATGCAAATCAACATTGCCATTGCCATCCCGGACCAAAATGGAAGAAACTTCTTCACAGCGAAAAGAAGGAGGCTCTATATATTCAATGGTATCTTCAGGAACTGTGCCGTCACCAGCCGAACATTCAATTCCCTGATCCTGGGACGAGACATTCACAGAACTGGAATCATCGTTACAAGAAGATAGCAACACAGCCACCATTACAAAAGAAAACATCTTATTCGCAATTCGCATTTTCACTTTACTTATAATCCTGGTAAAAAACTGTTAAGTTAACCTTTACATGCATATAAATAACAACCTGTTCGCAAATCATTTCCCGAAAGCAGCCAAATCTATACCCAGTTGATTAATCTTGTAGGTTAGAATCCTGGGCGTTGTGGAAAGGCTGCGTGCCGCAGCAGCCACCTTCCCCTTGCTGCTCTTGAGCGCGTCGGAAATGATGTCCTTTTCGTAGGCTTCCACCATCCGTTTCAAGTTTCCAGATACCGGCGTGCCGCTAGTTTCGGCAGTCTGCAATGTAGTGGGGAAATGGTGCGGGTAGATGACGTCTTCGTCGGTCACAAGGACCGCACGTTCAATGCCGTTTTCCAGTTCACGAACATTTCCGGGCCACGGATAGCTCATAAGCATGTTAATGGTGGTGCGGGCCAGGCGTCGTACATTCTTGCCCACAATACGGCAGTAGTGCTCCACAAAATGATCCGCCAAGAGAACGATGTCCGTCTTGCGGTTGCGCAGTGGCGGAACGTAAATGGGGAAAATGTGCAGCTGGTAATAAAGATCTTCGCGGAAAGTTCCCTCTTCCACCATCTGCTGCAGGTTCTTAGTGGTAGCCGCAATCACGCGGACATCCACCTTCTTTGCGATGCGGGCGCCAATGCGTTCCACTTCGCCTTGCTGCATAAGGCGCAAAAGCTTTACCTGCAGGTTCGGCGATAGCTCCCCCACTTCGTCGAGGAACAACGTGCCACCAACCGCCTGTTCCACACGGCCCGGAGTCTCGGCAAGGACCCCTACCAGGGCACCGCGTTCGCTGCCAAAGAGTTCGCGGTCCAAAACTGACTCCGGCATGGATGCGCAGTGAACGCGGACAAAGGGACCCATGTTGCGGTCGGAGCGGTAGTGGATTGCCTCTGCCACAAGCCCCTTGCCCGTACCCACCTCGCCCACGATGAGTGCGGGCAGGGGGCTGCGGGAAACTTGGTCGATTTGCGCATACACCCGCTGCATTTCGCTGGAACGCCCGATGATGTTGTCTGGCTGGAAACGGTCCTTGAGTTCAAGCGTCAAGCGCTCGTTTTCCGCTTTCAAGAGTTCGTTTTCTTCGCGGGCCTCGCGACGCAGCTTAACCGCCGCCGCAAGCATCTGCGCAATGATTTCCAACAAGCGAAGTTTTTCGGGAAGCTCCTCTTCTATCGGGTTCTGCACATCGGCACTGAAAGCTCCGATGACCTGGTGTTCCATAATGACAGGCACGCAGAGGAACGCCTTGTCCTCGGTCTTGCCGCGGCCCGTGCGGTCCAAGAAGTCCGGATCTTTCGCCACAGACGGAATGATGATGGGCTTGCCCGTTTCCACCACGCGGCCTGTGATACCCTCGCCCACCTTGTAGCGGCCCTTGCGGGCCTGGCGACTGCTCAAGCCCTCTGCAATTTCAATGGAGATTTCTCCCGTATGGCGGTTGTACAGCGTAAGCGTCGCATGCTCCACGCCCATAGTGGATTCCACCACTTCCAAAATTGGGTGCGCGACGCTTTCGAAGTCTAGCGTCTGGTTCAGAATGGAGCTGATCTTGTAAAGCAGTTCCAGTTCCTGAATTTTGTTTTGGGCGTTAGGCATTGTACGTTCAAAGATAGGAAAGGTACCGAAAAAAGAAACGCCCGGTCGAGCCGGGCATGACAAAGCTAGTCTAGATCCTTCGACTTCGAGGCTACGCCTCTCCGCTCAGGATGACACTTCGTGTCACTTCAACGCTTCCTGTACCAAAGCAGATGCACGCTTGGCGTCGAAGCGGCCCTTGACCTTGGGGGAAAGCTCTTTCATAATCTTGCCCATGTCCTTGGGGCTTGCAGCTCCAGTGGCAGCCTTGATCTCGGCGATGAGCGCCTTGACTTCGTCTTCGGTCATCTCGGCAGGCATATACTTGCGGTAAAGGGCAATGCAAGCCTCTTCGGCAGGAATCTTGTCCATAAAGCCGCCCTTCTTGAGGATGTCGATAGCTTCCTGCTTTTGCTTTACGCTGCGAGCGAGGACATCGACGCACATTTCGTCGGTGATGCTATCGGTGATCTGCGCAGGGGTGGCCCCCTGCTTCATGGCCTCGTTCTTGATGTCGGAATGGAGGGTACGGAGGGTGCCCAGGGTTTCGGCATCGTGGGCCTTCATGGCGGCCTTAACGTCATCGAGAATCTTTGTAAGGAGTGCACTGCTCATTTTTTACCTCGGGCGGATTACGCCCCGCACCTGGCATTCTGGTTTAACCTCTAGAAACACATAACGAGCCACCGGTCACGGACCGACGACTCATTATAAAAAATCGATGCCTTTGAGCGACTAGTAGAGACGCTTGCGGTTCTGGTCAGCGATTTCCTTGAGACGCTTGCGGCGGGCAGCCGTTTCGATGCGCTTCTTTTCTTCAGAAGGCTTTTCGAAGCGCTGGCGCTTCTTGACATCGGAAATGATGCCGTTTTTTTCGCAGGACTTGGTGAAACGCTTGAGAGCGCGTTCGAAAGGTTCGTTGGACTTAACAATTACGCCGATCACGATTATCCTTTGGTTGAAATTCAGTTTGGGTAGCCAAATATATTTAACTGAGGGGGGTTCGTCAAGGGGTGGCGGTCCGACTCGCAAAAAGGGCCTTTTTTTACACTTTTCATACACTTTTTTCATTTATAACTTGCGTATTATCAAAGACTTATGTATATTATGGTCAAAATATGGCGCCAAAGGCACACTTTGGTGTTTTAACAAGAAAAACGGAGATTTCAATGAAATCACTCTCGGTTTCCACCCTGATTACGGCAGCCTTTGCCTGCTTCATGCTTACCGCCTGCGACAGCAGCGAGGAAGACATCGTTCCACAGATGACCATCAAGAAGCCGGCAAAGACGGCGCAGGCCGGCGCCCCGGCAGGTGACGAACCGGAACTGGTGGCCATCCAGTCCCTTTCCGAAAAAAAAAAAAAAAATGTCCAGGGAAAGGCCGAAAAGGTTCAGCTCCCTCCGGGAAGTGTCAAGCCTGAAGAAGACGGCCAGTACGTGATTCAGGTCAGCATCCAGTCTTCCAAGAAGGCAGCTGACGCCATTGTGCAGAAACTTGCTGCTCAAGACATTGAAGCTTACGTGGTGGAAGTGGAAAATCCCGGCGAACTGGAAGGAACTTTCTACCGCGTCCGTATCGGATATTTCTCCACCATCCAAAAAGCTCAAGCCTACGGTCAAGATGTTTTGGCCCAGCTGAACTTCGCATGGTGGGTGGATAACAGCAATAACGACGAGGTTGGCAAGCCCTCCTCTGGCGATAACGCCATGGAAACGGCACAGGAACCCGCTCCCGCAGCAAAGCCCGCTGCCCAGCCTGCTCCTGCAGCACAGCCGGCACCCGCCCCCGCGGCCAAGCCCGCTGCCCAGCCTGCTCCTGCAGCTCAGCCTGCTCCTGCAGCACAGCCGGCTCCTGCCCCTGCGGCCAAGCCCGCTGCCCAGCCTGCTCCCGCAGCTCAGCCGGCACCCGCCCCTGCGGCCAAGCCCGCTGCCCAGCCTGCTCCCGCA
>CACXIR010000047.1 GCA_902767785.1 Fibrobacter succinogenes
CAACGAATTCGTGCTTGGCGGTGAATCCGCGGAAGGGACCTTCGCTCAGGCGCACGGTGATCTTGTTTTTGCTCACCGAACTGATGATGCCGGTCCACTTCAGGGTCTTGAACCCCCACTGCAGGTTGTAGCGGATGGTGGAACCGGGTTCCAGGTCTTTTGGGAAGGTGTAGTGCAAAAGCGGTTTTGGTCCCATTTGCAGGTTCATCGGGGCGTATTGGAGCGTCTCCATCACGTTCTTCAGGGAGAACTCTTGCCACGATGTCTGACTCAGTTGGACCATACCAGTAATGTAGTAAAAAAAACGGTACCTAGAATTCAAAATCCACGGCACGGCGTTCCGTGACCACTTTCTTCACAAAGGACACTATTGCCTGGTGTTCGGGGTGTGCCTGGTAAAAATCCAGAGCCGCCTTGGTGCGGAAGGTGGTGTCCAGGGCGATATCGTAGTCCAGGTCCCCGTTGCCCAGAACACCTTTCCCGAAGTTCAGCCCTGACTCTATGCTTACCAGTCCTGGAATCTTTCCTTCCAGGTTGTGGAATGCATCCACCATCTTTTGTCCGTTCTCTTTTGCGCTGGCGCCTTCGGCCTCTGCCTTCAGTTTCCAGAATACGATATGCCTAATCATTGGTTCCTCTTGTCTTGAGATTTTTTTTGATAAAGTTCCAGTTGCCTTGTAAAGCAGTCGTTCCAGCTAAACTTTTCGGCGTAGGTGCGGGCGTTGCGCTTCATGGATTGCAGGTTGGAATGGTAAAGCTCCACAATAGCGTTTGCCAAGGCGTGCGGTGTACGTTCTTGTAAAACGATTCCTGCATTGGATTCGGTTACGTGTTCGTAGGCGGCTCCCGTGCTAGCCCCGATTTGAGCGTTTCCGCTGGCCATGCTCTCCAATATGGAAAGTCCAAAGGTTTCCCAGCCCGAAAGGGCAAGACCCATGTCTACGCTGGCGTAATACCTGGCCATTTCGTCTATGGACTTGATAAAGCCTGCGTAGCGGATATGGGGGTGCTTTTGGCAGGCGTCCTTGACTTGTGGAAGGTAGGGCCCAGTTCCCGCAAGTATAATTTCGGGTTCAACCCCCAACCGTTCTGTCAGTTCGTCGTAAGCCCCAAGCAAAAGCTCGATACCCTTCTCTTCGCAAAAGCGGTGGGGGAAGAATATGGTAAGCCGATCGGGATTTCCACCCTTGAAGTCGGCCACCAAGGACTCGTCCCGCTTGGTTGGCGAGAACATCTGTATGTCGCACCCAAGGGGAATCCAGCTGCTTTGGGGCAAGCCGTTCTTGTTGAGCCTATCCATTACTTCTTTGCACGAAACCTGGATTCCGTCAAATTTTTTGAATTCTTGCCGTGCGTACCAGAATGCGATTTTTTCAGCAATGCGTCCAACCAAAGGGCCGAATTTGTTCGCAACGGGGCGGCCTACGTAGGTAACGGGAAAGTCCGCATGCCAAAAACTGAGGAGCACAGCCTGAGGGCATTCTTTATGGGCCGCCCTGCGGACGGCAGTAGGCAAAATATAGGGGGACCCCACTTCTATGACTTGAGGCTTGTATTTTTGTAGGATTGGGGCGATTTGCGAACGCCTCCACATAAAACGGTATTCCCAGTTTCCAGGGAATCGGAACGCCTTCACATGTTCAATGATTAGCCCTTCGCCTCGCTTTTCCGTAAAGGTCTTGCTGTCCGGCATTACGAACACGGAAAGGACTTTTTTTTCTGGACGTGCATTGGGGAGTTGCTCGTAAAAGGCCATCTTTTGCAGGTGGTAGCGGCGGACTCCACCTCCGGAAGGGCTCCAGAAGTTGTTGAAATCGACGATGGTAAATGGCTTTTCCATACCGGGTAGAGCGAACCTATTCGACTTCCTGAATCTTGTTGGAATTGGGGTCGATATAGATGTTGCTCTTGTAAGAATGGCTTACGCCCAGGCGGTTGGAATTCACGGAGAGCACTAGGTTCTCTTCCGGGGAATCCAGCCAGTAGATGGCGTCGGAATCCCGCAAGTAAGGCCTGGGCCCAGAGAATCCCTCTGCCGTGGGGACTAGCTCTCCGCCCAAGAAAATGGGGATGTCCAGACTCTTGTAAAGGTCTAGCATTACAAAAGACCTGCGCTCGTGAATGTCGGGCAGTTCCAAACGGTCTGCTATTTTCAAGTGGTCAAGGCCATCAATCATTACCACCAGATCTGCATTTTGTTTTCGTTCCTCTTTCAGCACGGATTGCAGCTCGTTGCTGTCGAAAGAGGGGTAGTCTTCCCAGATTTCTAGGCGGTTGTTGCGGACCAGGTTCATCAGTTCCCTGGTGGCTTCTGTAATCCTTTCGTTGACCTGGTCGTCTTCGCTCTGCTTGCGGACCGTGAGTACCGACTCTCCGGTGAGCATGGCTATCATGCGGTCGAAAATCTGCCGACGGGGCGTCTCCAGCGCCACGTAGATGACTTTAAGGTGCGGATTGCTTTGCACCAGGTCCAGGGCGAAACTGGACAAGAGAGAGGTCTTTAGACCAAAGGGTTCCGAGGACACAAAGAAACAGCCGGATTGGATACCGTCAATATCCCGGGTGAGTTTGGGAAAACTGTTCATGACATAGCCCACGCAGGTCTCTGGCGGGCAGTTCATGGCCACGTCAAAGTTCTCCTTGATGTCTTGGAGCAGCATGGAGCGGCGGTGGGTGTGTACCGTGTCCTCTTCAGTTTTGTTGATAAGGTCAATAAGGTAGTCGGCACCTTTTTCTCTTACCAGCTGGTCGGGAGACTCTCCCGCAGGGAGGATAATGGACTTGAACCTAAGATTCAGTTCCTCGGCCATTTTTAGATAGCTCTGGATACGGTATTCCTGAGCCCTGCGGTCTTCTTCTCTAGAAAGGATAGTGGTGACCATTTCGGCCCCGCAGGCCTTGAGCTTGTGTAGGTGGCTGGCTGTCAGCTCTTGGAACATGGTGGCGCAAACGCCAGGTATGCCTGCCAGGTCCGCTGTCAGTGCGTCAAAGAAGCCTTCTACGATAATGGGGTTGGAAATTTCCGGCTGGATGTTAAAAGGAGTATCGCCGGGTCCCGATGCAAAGGAAACGTAGGGGTGGATCTTGCCTTCGTCCTCAATAAGCCTGCCGTAGACAGAGTGGATAAGCCCCTTGGAGTTACGGGCGGGAATGGTGATTCTCGGTTCGCGGTAGGCTTCCAGGTTGTCCAGGTAAAAACTTACATGGTGTCGCTCCAGCCCTGAAAGCATGCAGTAGCTGTAGAAGGGTTCCGGGTCGCCGCTGTAGTAGCCCAGACCGTAAAGCTGGGCTTGTCCAATATTCCAGCCTCGGGATTGCAAGTATTCTTCGGAGGAAGGACTTTTGCAGGCTGCCCAATGGCAATAGCGGACAAAGCACTCAAGAACTTTGGACTTTTCCCCGCCAACTTCCTTTAGCCAAAGGTGGTCGTCTTGCTTGGTCTCTTGCTCTGGTTCCAGGCCGCCCAAAAATTCTACGGCCTCTGCCCTGGCTGCAGCTTCTTCCATGCCGTTAAAGCGGCTACGCATTACAAACTCGATCAGGTCCCCTTCGCTGCCGCACTGCAGGCAACGGTAACGCCAGTATCCCAGGGCGTCATAAAAGAACAGGGAGGTCTCTTCGGGGGCGTGGAAGGGGCAGCATGCGATCAGGTTCCGACCCCAACGGCTTAAGGGTATTCCCAATTGCCTGGGATGGGTTTTTACGCGTACAAAACTGGTGTGTTCCTGGTCGATGAGCATAGCCTACCTCCATACAGAAATCTAATAAAGAAAAAAGCGAAAAGCACCTACGAAAAAACTTTTTATCTACTTTTTAGGGTATGGTTATTCTCGGCATAGATCCGGGTTCTATTACGACAGGGTACGCCTTTCTGGAAAAGACAGGAAGGGGGTTCAACGTGTTGGAGTACGGAACCTTTCATGCCCCTTCTAGTAGAAATTTAGAGGACCGCCTGGTCCATATTGTAACAGAACTGGAATCCCTGTTGGATATATATCGGCCAGATGCATTGGCTATGGAGGGCGTGTTTTTTGCCAAGAATGCCAAGAGTGCCTTGGTGCTTGGGCATATTCGCGGGGCGGTGCTGGTGGCATGCCGCAAGCGAGGCATGAGCTTTAGCGAATACCCTCCAAAGGTGGTAAAGCAGTCTGTTACGGGGGATGGGGCTGCTTCAAAGGAACAGGTGGCCAGCATGGTTTTTGCCCAGTTGGGAATAGAGAAAGGAAACCTGCCTTTGGATGCCTCTGATGCATTGGCCATCGCCTGGACTCACGGGAATCCGCCGCCTTTGAGCCAAGCCCTTAAAAAGGTTCCCCGGACCCGCAAGAAAAAGGCTACCGTGAACCAGTGGAAAGACCTAATCAAAAAGATGGGAGTGGAATTAGAATGAGCACCCAGGACCTGTTGCCCTACGGACTTGGAATTCCCGATCTGGTAGAATATCAACCGGGTTATAAAGTGGATGTTGAAATCGCTCCTTTTTTGAACAAACTAACTTCTGCTGTTGCAGAGGCTGGGTTTGCCTTGCGTCTGGAATCCGCTTACCGCCCCTTCGAAAAGCAGCTCTCTATTTGGAACCGCAAGGCTCGGGGAGAACTGCCCCTGCTTTCTGCAGAAGGAGTCCCCATGGATCGCCCCCAAGACGAAGAGGAGTTGATGTATGCCATTCTCACCTGGTCGGCTCTGCCGGGAGCAAGTCGCCATCATTTGGGTACAGACCTGGACGTGGTAGATGGCAATGCTTGCCCAGAGGGCTACGAAGTCCAGCTGACTCCCGAGGAGTGCGAGGGCATGTTCGCTCCTTTCCACCATTTTTTGACAGAATGCTTTGATTCGGACAGTGCTTTCGGTTTCAATCGGGTGTTTGTGCCGGGCCGCGGAAAGATTCGCCCCGAAGGATGGCACATTGCCCACCTGCCCACGTCCCGCAGGCGGTTGGAACATTTTTCGCTGGGTACCTTGCGGAAAATCTACGAAGGCTCGGACATGGCCTGCAAGAAGGTTGTCCTTGCCCGGCTAGACAAATTGGCAGAAGAATATATTTATCCATACTTTATATAAAGCACACACTCCACACCTCACATCATTCACATGTTGAATTGCGGTATAATAAGGCTTAAATCCAAATGTTACGGGACCTCTGTCCTGGGAGCGCCACTGCAGTACTTCCCCTGCAAGGGCGCCTGTCGCCTGCTGATCATGGCGGGTATTCACGGCGAAGAACCTGAGACCACATTCCTCCTTAGCCGGGCGGTTCGTGCCTTCGATAGCAATTTTGAAAATGTGGCGGTTGTCTTATGTGCCAATCCCGACGGGGTGGCTCTTGGGACCCGCGGAAACGCCAACGGTGTGGATTTGAACCGCAACTTTCCCACGGACAACTGGAACGCCAGTCCGGTGCAGTCCCGTTCCATTCTGGAAGCACCCCGGGATACGGAGCTTTCGCCAGGTAAGGTTCCGGCCAGCGAGCCGGAGGTGCAAGCCTTGATTAAGCTGGTTGAAACTTTGTCACCCAAGGCGGTTGTTTCCCTTCACAGTCCTATCGGCTGTATCGACGCTCCCGCAAAGACCGCTCTGGTCCAAGACCTGATGGCGGTGTTCAACGTCCCCTGGGTACAAGACATTGGCTACAGCACTCCGGGAAGCTTCGGAACCTGGTGCAAGGGGAAGGGGTTGGAATGCGTAACAATAGAATTGCCCCGACTGGCGCCGGAGCTATTGTATGAACGTTACGGGAATGGCTTGGTAGAGTTCCTAAAGGATTACTCGACCCGCTCCTAGTCTTTCTTTGAAGCCTTGGCTTCTTCGATAATTTTGCTGCGGTTGACAAGGCCGACGCCGAAGCCGATAATCAGGTAGCATCCGCCGAGAATCAACAGGTATTCCAGGACGAAGGGAGCCTTTTCGGAAATGAACATGAATCCGGCGATGTAGGTCAGCACTATCAGAACACCCTGGAATATGTTGAAGGCCTTGTTTTTGCGGGGCTGGAGTTTAGGCAAGAAAAGAGGGCTCACCATCAGGATTCCCGTAACAAGCAGCACGACGACTGGAATGAATACCATTGCGGAGTCAGTGCTGGATAGCACGCCCTTTGTTTTCAAGAAAACAATCAAGGTGGCGTTGATGGCTCCGGCAAAGGTAGAAGGCAGTCCCGAGAAATGATGGTGGTAAGTGTCTGAATCGCAAGCGTTGTACTTGGCTAGGCGCATGGCGGCACAAAGCACATAAATGGAGAATGTCACCACCAACAGGGGGGCGTTCTGTTCAAAGAACTGCGGAGCGCAATTCTTATAGGCAAAGAACACGCAGAATGCCGGGGCGAGTCCAAAAGCGATCAAGTCGGCCAAACTATCAAACTGGGCACCAAATTCAGAACTTGCGTTTACCAGGCGTGCGGCAAAACCGTCCAGCTTGTCCAGGAGCATGCTGAGCATCACGAAGTACGCCCCCATGCGTAGGGTGTCTGTGGACGTGAAGGAATCAAAGGCGCCTGTGACCCAGCAGATGGCAAAAACGCCCAACAAAAAATTCATGCTTGTAAAAGCATTAGGCAGAATAAAGCGAGATTTACCCAAGGTGTACTCCTGTGAAATGAACTACTTGACCGCCTTGATTTCCCACAGAGCCTTCACTCCTGCGGCAACAATCAAGTGCTGTGGCGGGGCGTATGGGTTTTCCTCTGTGGGGAAGTTGGTCCAGTGCTTGGTGGAGAACTGATAATACTGAGTGGGGCGGTACATGACCGGCAGCACCGGAATGGTCTCCATGAAAATCTTGTTGAGTTCACGATAGGCGGAAACCAGTTCCGCTTCGTTACGGATGGTAGGAATTTTATCCAAGAGCTTGTCGGCCTGGTCGTTTTTGAAACGGCCCTGGTTGGAGAAGGCGTCTTCGCCAATGGGCTTGGCTCCTACCTGTCCCATAACTTGGGAGAAACGGGTCCAGGGGGTTGCGGCAGACAGTTCTGCAGTCTGGGTCTTCATGGCCAGGTCGAAGGTCCCTTGGCGCAAGTCCTTGTCCCAAATCCCGTAGTCCACAAAGTGTTCTTCGGCGGGAATTCCGATTTCTTGGAAGGTTTCTACGATAACCTTGATAGCGTCTTCCCAGTCGGTCCAGCCTTGGGGGCATTCCAGCTTGATGGTGCGGATGGCTTCGCCTGTGGGTGCCAGTAGGGCACCATCGGCGTTCCAGGTGTAACCGGCAGCTTTTAGGATGCTGCGGGCCGTATCCAGGTCGAACTGGTAACCGAACTTTTCGGAATCGTCCTTGTTGAAGAACTTTCCTTCAAACCCGAAGGGGAGGATAAAGCCGGACTGCATCGCCGGAGTGTAGTTGGAAATGGCCCTAGCCTTGATTTTTTCAAAATTAATGCTGTGAGCCAAGGCCCTACGGAATGCTACGTCGTTAAAGGGCGGGGCTTGGTGGGCAATGAGCAAGGTGGTGATGGACCCCGGCTGGTGGTAGGGCTCGTTTCGGCTCCATGCACGTATGCTATCCTTGGCCTTGTCCCAAATACGGGGCAGGAAAATGGACGACACGTCCAGGTTTCCCTTGACCATGGCACTGTTGAAGTGGTTGTTTCCGTTATACAGGGAATGGATAATGTACTTAGGTGCGGGCTTCTTGCCTCCGTGCTTGACGTTGCCCCAGTAGTTGTCGTTCCTTTCCAGCACAATCTTGTCGGGGGAGAAGGTCTTGAGTCCATAAGGGCCCGAAACCACAGGCGAGGAATCGTTCTTGAAAGCCGTGACCTTGGCCATGTCGTAGGCACCACCTGTAACGGCGGCCAAGACAATGGGTCCAAAGACCTTCTTGGGCAAAATGGAGGTCTCTGCAATGGCGTTCAGGATAATAAGGGGGTTGCGGTTGTCCTCTTTGAGGGTAAAAACGATATTGTTGTTCTTGTCAGCTGTGATGCTCTTGATGTAGTTCCAGTTGCCATGGCGTGGGGTGGGCAAAATGGAATCGACGTAAAAAGAAAAAAGGACGTCATCCACGGTTACTGGTTCGCCGTCGTTCCACCTGGCACGATCGTCCAAATGGACCGTGATGGAACTGTTGGTTTGCTGGAAGCTGTCGGCCAGCATGGGTTCCAATTCTCCGTTTAGCTGGTTGTAGGTAACCAGGGTCTCGTACATGAGACGTACATTCCCGTCGATGGGGAAGTTGGGGTCGTAGTCCAAGGGGTTGAAGGTGGAGGGGGGTGCCCAGTCAAAACCGCCCACGTAGAGGGTCTCGCTCCTAGGGTACTCCTGCGATTCCTTGGCTACTTCCTTGGTTTCTTCGTCCTTGCAGGCGGCCAGAGACAGCAGCACCCCCGCAAGGACAAAGGTATTCAAAATTTTTAGACTTTTCAGTATTTTCATACGCCCAGAAAATAAGAAGATTTTATTAAAGAAATGTAATGATTTTTGTAAGAAAAGACCACTACATATTTGCAGTGGAGGCGATAAAAAGGGTTATTTTGACCCTAAAATGCAAAATTAAAGGGAAAAACCGTACAACAAGCGCTTTGAAGAGGCACTATACAGGGTTTTGTTCAAAATGAAGGGCGAACCTGCCCCTCCAGGCGTGCTGAACCTCCTGACTACTTTGCCATCCGAAAGGTCCAGAGCGATAACTTCACTCCCCTGATCCAACCATGCCAACCCGTCGTCGACAAAAGCGGAAGAGAATATGGAATTGCTTCCCTGGAATTTCCACAGGGGCGTTCCTTCAACGGTGTAAAGGTAGAGGGACTGGTTTGCTAATCCCACCAAGATGCAATTCTTTTCTTGGAAGCGGAATGTTTGCAAAGAGGCTATGGGGGATTCCATAAGGATTTGCAAGGGTTCCTTTTCGCTATGCCTGGAATCTAGCAGGTACAGCCTGTTGTTGCTGGTGGCAAAGACTATGGTGGAATCTATCCGGGCCATTTGTGATATGTTGGAGGGTATTTTGGGGGCGTCTGACTTGATTTGCCCGGAACCTTCCCAAAGGTGGGTGATGTTTCCTTCCAGGCTTGCTGCTATGATTTGAGTTCCATCCTTGGTAAATAAGAAGGGGACGGAAAAGACCTTCCTGGACCAGGCCAAGCGACCGTCGGACCTTGATATTTTCAGCAGGAACCCGTTCCAAGTGGATACATAAAGGGCGTCGCTTTCCATGGCTATGTTGAATGCCTTCCCGGGCAACTGTACGGTAATCTTTGTTCCGTCTTTGTTCAAATCGTACAAATTCAAGGAAAAACCTGAGGAAAGGGCCAATGATTTCTCGTCGCTACTGATAACGGGGCTATTGTCCATTTTGGACAAGCCCCGACTCCACCGGACTTCGCCATTTTCTGCATTGATGCAAAGAAGGCGGCTGGCTGCCGGATCTACAGTATAGATGTTCTTCTTGCTGCCAAAGAATTGGGGATACCTGGTTTTGGGAGAAATGTTCAATAGACTTACGAACTTGGCTCCGATGGCTTTGCCATAGCGGCCGAGGATAAGGGGGGTGACTTGTGGGTTGCTGACTGAGAGCCGGACTGCCTCGGACCAAGCTTTTTGGCGTTCCTGCTCCTTTCCGTTGGTATTTTCCAGGCGTAATGCCTTAAAGAGCCAAGCCTCTGCATTGCCTGGTTCCAGTTTTAGGAGCGTATCCAAGATGACGTCTAATTTTTCCCATTGGCTTGACTCGGCGAGGACGGCTGCCTGCTGCGAAAGCATGTTGGATGCAAGGGGCGTTTTCCCATAATATTTGGAGTTTATTCCCTGTAAGTTATGGGTATCGAAATTCAGATAAATGTTGCCGTCTGTGAAAATGGGGTCCATGGAAATGGGCCTTGCGAAATTGAAATTCCATAGAGGGCGAAGAAGGGTGTCGACTGTGATGAGTGCTCCTTCAGAAGTGAATAGTCCCAGTGTTCCCTTAGCCAAAGGGTGAATGCGGTCAGCATCGCTGCGTGTCATGGCAATGGTTGTCCCCGACATTCTATTGATGAGCGTAACTTTTCCAGAGGCTTCCAGAATGGCAACGTTCTGCTCAAAGGGAGTGATGCTTTCTACACTGTTGAAGGGTATCTTCCAACGAGCTTCGCGGGATTTTTGCGGATTGTAGCAAAACAGGTTCCCTCCAGAATAGAAGAGCAAGTCATCTTTTACGGAAGTTACGTGCTGTATTGCGTCAAACTGACTTAAGACGAATGATTCTGAAAGGTCTTCGCTAGACAAAAAGTGAAGTGCGTTGTCTGGACAATTCAATACAGCGTGATTTGTCGCGGTATGGAATAATTCTAAAGAGCACCCATTGTACTTGTCGCTACTCTGAATTTCTTCCCCCTTTTTGTTTACAAGGACAAGAGCGTAGTCTCCCTGGATTATTGCTTTGTTTCCGGCAGTCACTAAATCCTTTGGGTTTCTGAGGGCGAAGGATTTTGATTGCTTTGCACTATTTAGGGGCTTGTAGCGAAGGCTGTCTTTTTCGGGGCCGTAATACCAGATTCCGGTTGCAGTTATTTCTAGGATTTCCGAAGAATTTGAAATTCCGGTGGGAACTCGGACAAGGGAGTCCTCTTTGATTTTGAAGACACTACCGTTTTCTAGGTAGATAAAGTTTGGATTCCCATAAAAAATTTTTTTGATGGGGGAATTGGTGTGCAGACGCTTTTTTTGTATCGTTTCCGCCTTGTCGGCTGTTTCGGCAAGCCTTTCTGCTAGCCAATAAGCTTTAGCGGTCTCGTTTGTAGAGGAGAGGCTTTGCTTGTAATAGAGGTAGGCTGACTGCTTGTTTCCAGAAAGCTCCTGTATTTTCCCAAGGTAGAAACTAGCTTGTTCCTTATCTTGGGCATCCCCTTCGCTGACGGCTTTCTCTAAAATTTTTGTGGCCTTGGCAAATTCGCCTTTCATTTCAAAAAGGTAAAGCGCTTCCTGAATGGCGGCCCCCATTTTTTCTGCATGGGCGGCAGAAAAAAGAACACAGAGTGTAACCAGCAGCAGGACAAAGCCTGGCTTTGATGCTGGATCCTTCCGACCTTCGGTCTTCAGGATGATTCTGTGCGTTTTTTTATACATCGAATTTGTATCCTGCTCCTCTGATAGAAAGGATAATCTTTGGGTTTGCTTGGTCGTCTTCTAACTTTTTACGGAGGTTCACGATATGGTTGTCAATGGTACGTGTAGAGGGCATGTTCTCTGTGGTGTATCCCCAGATGTCTTGCAGCAAATCTTCGCGGAGAACGACTTCCCCTTTGTGTTGCCAGAAATATTTGAGGATTTGGAACTCGCGGGCAGACATTTCCAGAGGAACGCCACCCTTGGTGGCTTCGTATTTTTTGAAATCCAGATGGATGTCGAAAAAGTCCACTACGTCGGGAGAAGCTGTGGCTTGAGCGGGTGCGGTGTCGGAATCCACCCTGCGGAGGAATGCCTTGACGCGGGCTAGGAGTTCCAAAATAGAGAATGGCTTGGTTACGTAGTCATCGGCTCCCATTTCTAGACCGGCCACCTTGCTGGTCTCTTCGGTTTTGGCAGTCAGCATGATGATAAAGGTCTGGGGGTGTTTTTTGCGGATGACCCGGCATACTTCAAAGCCGCTCTTTTTGGGGATCATCAGGTCCAAGATGACTAGGTGGGGTGCGAAGGAGTCGGCTTTGGCAATGGCTTCTTCGCCGTCGGCCGCAGTTTCTACGATGTAGTTCTCCAGCTCAAAATTGTCCTGGAGTCCAAGCCGTATGATTTCTTCGTCTTCTACGATGAGAATCTTGTGCTGCATGATTATTCCACCTTTCTGAATCGAATGGTAAAGTTGGATCCTTTACCGGGTTTGCTGGAAAGCGAAATGGTTGCCTTGTGGGTTTCCGCCACCCGCTTCACAATGGCAAGGCCTAAGCCAGAACCTTTAGTGCTTCGGGTCATTTCGTCACCAACTCTATAGAAATCATTAAATATATTTTTTTGTTCCGATGCCGCAATTCCTACGCCCGTATCAATGACAGAGAATACGGCACGGTCATCTTCATTGTAGACATTAATTTCAATGTCGCCAGGCGCATTCGTATATTTGATTGCGTTTTCGATCAAGTTTTGTGCCAGGCTGTAGAGTGCCGTGTAGTCTCCCATTACATAAACATTTGGCTCAAAACGGGTCTTGAAGGAAAGGCCTTTTTCAACACCTATGTCTTCCACAGCCTCAAAGACTTTTTTCGCACAAACGGAGAAGTCCAGTTTTTCCCATTTGAATGCTCCGGTGCCATGTTCCATACGGGTGTAGTTCAATATGGCACCAATAAGATTTTCTAAACGCGAAGCCTCTTTGCCAATGAGTCCTGAATATTCCTGGACTTTTTCGGTTTTTTGGACGCGGCCCCGTGCCATCATTTCGGCGAACATCTTGATAGAGGTCAAGGGGGTCTTTAGCTCATGAGAAACACTGGAAAGGAAGTTCGCCTTCATGGCTAGCAGCTTGTGTTCCTGGACAATGAAGCGGAGCATAAAGAAGGAACCGAAAATGACGGTGATGAGGGAGAAAGACAACAGACCGTACATCAGGAGCATGCGATGCCGAGATTCTTTTCGTATTTCTCCCACATCCTTTTCGTAAAGGCTTAGCTCCCATGTTGGAATACCGTTGAATGTGGTTTGTAGCAGGATGTTTGCACTGTCGGGAACGGCTCCTAGTAAAAGGGAATCCCTGGAGTCCGTTATAGAGAAGGGAACGTTATTCCATCGCTGAGCGACTATTCTTAATTTGTCTAAAATGCGTTCACGATAAGTGTCGTTGTTTATTTTTGCAATGACAACCTGGTTCCCAGACAGCATGGGGTAGGACATTTTTAAAAGGGTGACGTTTCCTTCGGAACGGAAAGATATGCCATCTTTGGAGGTCGGGTCGCTTGCTAGTACGTTTTGGAACAAATCCTTGTTTTTGACCAAAATGTCCGTATAGCCTAGCTGACGGTTGAAGTTGCTTCTCAGGTTCCAAAAGGCTTCCCGCTTTTCCTGGCTCAGGTTCTCAAAAGAAAGGATCTGAGTGAATGCAGATTCAAAGAAAAATTTTGTAGAGGGAATGTCTTCAATCCTTTCTTCTTGAAGGAACTGCTTCAAGACCGCCAAGCAGTACTCTTCTGCTTCTTGGTGCTTTTTCATTTTGACCAAGATTTCAAAATGCAGAAGGTTCAGGGAACGGGTAAGGTTTGAGTGCAGGTATCCTTTGAGTGAGGGGCCGTTCTCTAAGGGAATCAGCATTCGCAAGGCCCTGTTGTACTGCTTGCTTTTGTACGCCAGCCTGATTAATCCCAGTGCGTTTTGAATCTGGCCGTCCAGTTGAAGTAACGGAAACCTGGGAAGAGTCTCCCTGGAATACTGGATTTCTTGTAGGTCCCCTCCCTCTCGTTCAGTCTGGAAAAGGGCCTTTTCCACTAGAGTGGGTTTGGTATCGGAGAAACTTCTCCCTGTGGAGAGCAATTTGGATGAAATGTCCGGGTAAACCAGAGTTCCGTTATTGAAGAGGAATATGGCTTCAATTCCCTGAACATCCTTGAAACTGGCAGCGTTGCCGAACTCCAAAAGGCTTTTGGGCAATTCGTACAAGAAAAGGGAGGCTGCTTTGGTTTCTTGGAATATTTTTGCCTGTTCCCTTTCAAGAGCGTCTTCCAGTTCTTTTTGGAGTGAAGCCCTGTTCTCTTCGAAATTTTTTTGGATAAGGTAGTTCTCGTTTTGAATATTCCGAAAACTCAAAAACGAAAGGATGGCCGTCGGTAGAACGATGGCCCCGGCAAAGATGCCGAAAAACAGGAGGTTGTTTCTTGAAATCCTCAGCTGTCACCTCCCAGAACTAGAAGGGGAGGTGCGACGAGATGCTGGGGAATAGCAATATGAGAACGCTGGTCCCCATGAGGACCGTGACTAGGGTGAAGGCAAAAGCAGTTATGGCGATTAAGGTCTTGGTCACTTTACCTTCTGTGCCCTGTGGGTGACGGAAACCTTATGGCCCATTTCCACACGGCGGTTGTTGGAATAGATTTCACGAATCAGGACAGAAGCTTCGTGGTCGGTGGCTCTTGCGATAACGCCACGGCCAAGCAGGCGAGGGGGAATGCTCTCGTCGGACTTGTCTTCTTCCCAGATGGCAATGGCATCTCCCGTTCTGAACTTGTCTTCATTTCCTTTGTCAATCAGTACGTAGGAATAGGTTCCGATAATCAGCATGGGGTCCATGGAGTAACGGATGGTGGCCATGTCTTCGATGTCAGCCTTTTGTTCCTTGCCGTATCCGCTGACATTGATCGTCTTGAGTTTCTTTTTCAGGCGGGCTTTAGACTGTTGAATCTTGATTTCCCGGAAGCTTTGTACAATCTGGGCGCGGGATAAGGTGTCTCCGATGGCCGTAATCTTTGCATAACCCGACAGGCGGAGCAAGGCATAGGTGTCGAAGCTCTTTCCGTGGGTGCCGGGGACTTCGATAGCACGAGCGTCCAGGATTTCCACCAGGTCTCCCTTCTTCAGCTTGGAATAAGTCTTTTTGCCAATTCCCACCACCACTTCCATCTCGGGTATGTGGAGGATCGGTTCCTTCTTTTCTCCAGAGCGGATGGAGAAGAAGCTGTCGTCCTGTTTCAGGTCTTCAATGTCGTAAATCTCGGGAGCGAGAATCTGGTAATAGCCGTTGAAAATTTTAGGAGCAGGACGCTGCTTGTACAGGTAGATGTCTTCTTTCCTCTCTTTCTTCGTCTTTTTATCCCTGTTGCGAAGGTCGCCCAGCATGTTTTCGAAATCGCCATTTCGTGCGTCGCCCTGGTCGCAGCCTACAGCAGAAACCCCCTTGGGCAGATTGGTGTCGGCAACGGCACCGCCGCAGGGGTAGCGGTTTTGAGAGGTGGGGATGGTCACTTGTTCGTCGCGAGTGCTGTCTCCGAAGTAGATTGAATCACCTGGGTAAATCCAATGCGGGTCCTGGATATGCCGGTTGTTTTCCCAGAGGTCTGGCCAGGCAAAGGGGTCGTTCAGGAATTCGTCGCTCAAATCCCAAAGGGTATCGCCTTCCTTGACGATATAAGCGGATGCAACCAGGGCGGCTAGTCCCAGGCACAAAGTCGCACTTTTCAAAAATCCCATAATAGTCCTTGTAACTCTTTGAAGGTGAACAAGTTATGTAATAATTTAATCTTTTCTTTGCCTAAAAGTCGGTGTTTTTTGCACAAAAAGCGCTTTGGAAGCATTTTTTGCTGTTTTTTGCGTTTAGGTTTTCCGCAAAACATAGCCCTGATTGCGGAATTGCCGGATGAGCTTTGCAGTCAATTCCAACTCCGAAGTCTGTAACAGTATTCGTTCAGGCCGAGCTCCTGCAATGGCTTCTACGGAACCGGAGGGCAGGGTTTCCCCTGCGGGCAGGTTAAGGTACATGGTCCAACGGCCGTCGTTTTCTGCCTTGGAAAAGAACTTGCTTAGGAAACTGGGCTCAAAGAAGCCCCGGTGGAACCTCATGTTGTCTTGCCCGCAGTTCCTGATGTTTTGCCGGGAAGATACCATGGCGGTTTCCCGGCAATCCTGGGTTTCCACTTGTGAAAATTGCGAGGCAAGGCTTGCCGCTACAAAGCTGGAGCCGGAGTAGAACTCAAAGAACTTGTCGCCTTTTGCAATGTGAATGAATTCTGCGATTTTTTGGGGCAGCTTGAACCAGGCGTCTTTGATGCGGGGTGCCCAGTCCAGCACGTGCATGCTGAGTCCGGAGTCTCCCAGGGGAATCAATTCGTTTCCAAAATTACACCGGGATTCAATGCGGGTGTTTTGGTGGACCGTTGGGTCGAAGGGGACAAAGGGCAAACATTGAATTTGGTGGCAACTGACAATTTCGGGGCAGCTCCTCTGGAGGAAGTCTACGAAGGTCTTGGCTTCGTGCGCGGAATTCTTGCCGCGGAGGTTTGCCTGTACCACCAGGGCGAAGGAACCGTTGCCGCAGGCCCTAAACCAAACCGTCCGGATGGATTTGCGAAAATTACGCAGGTGTTCCTTCTTGACTTGTTCCATAACCCGCTGGACCACTGCGGGAACTTCCATTCCCTTGACGGGAGCGTCCAGCAAAAGGGATTCGTGTCCATTGACCAGCTTGTTGTAGATCTTCCAGTCTGCATTTTCGGGGTGGGCTTCACAGGTCCACCAAGCCTGGATTTTTCCAGGAATGCGCATGTCTGTTACCCAGGCACCGAATTGCTTTTGGATGTCTTCGAAGGTCATTGTTCTGGGTACAACGGGCTTTTCGACTTCGGCCTTTCCTGCTTTAAGAATACTCCTGCTTCCGCGAGGATTTTCCTTGCGAAAGTTTCCATTGCTTGCTTTTCTAGATGTTGTTTTCATTTAATGCTATACCAAGAACCTGGGGTAAATCCAGGAGCAGTCTCTGGAAGAGAGTTTGGAGAATTCTCTGAAGGAGCCATTTATCTGGAACTGGTTGAATCCTCCCTCTACGGGGGAGAGTTTCAGAACGCTGTCGGCGCGGGATTCCAGGTAGGGGTATTCGTCGTTATTGCAGGCGGCCACCACGGCACATCCGGTAAGGGCGATGATCGTGTCCACCATCTGCATTAGTATTTGGTGCGGAACGCCAGATAGGCGCATGGACTTAGGATTGTGAAGCACGGCAGAGATGGGGTCGATGACTATGGTGCGGTAGTCGTGGTTTCCCATTTTTTTCGCCCCTTCTACGCGTTTGGCAATGAGCTGCGCCGTTTCTAGGGGCGACAGGGCCACCCCACGCAAATTCAGGAAACCGAACTTTGTGGTGTTGGCAGGCAGATTGCGGCTTCCGGCCAACAGGTACAGGCGGTTCAGGAACACGGACTTGGTTAGCTCAAAGTTGATGAACAGCACATCGCTAGAAGTGGTGGGGCAACCAAACCATTCCTCTCCGTAACACAGGGATAGTCCCAGGTCCATCAGGGCCATGGACTTTCCGCACTTGGGCGGAGCTGTGAACAAGAAAAATTCTCCTGCCTGGAGCATGTCCTGAATCAAGACTTCGTCTTTTTTGGGGGCCTCTTCGCTGTCGCTGGCAAGCTCGATAAGGGGCTTTCCGTCCAAGGAGTATTCCACCCACTGTTGCCATTCGGTGAAGTTCTTTGCTCCCTGTTCCAGGCTGATCAGGTACTGCTGCTTTCCTCCGCGAAGTACGCCGGGCATCCGAACCATCATGTTCGGATTGCGGTTGCTGGAGTCTACGGGGAATCCTTGGGAAGCGAGCGTGTTGAACAAGAAATCGACTCTCTCGTCGTACTGTTCCTGATTTTCTGCTCCGATTTTTACCCAGGCTTGTACTGAATTTGCTCCAGTATTTACCAGGGCGGCACAAGGCAAGTTCAGCGCCTTGAAGTAGGCGAGCTGTTTTGCCAGCGTCATCTTCGGATTGTCCACCATCACGTAGCGGAAACGCCAGCTTTCATCCGTGGCGTCTTCGCCGCCCTTAGTGGCGTTGATGCCGATGAGAGCGCCTTCGGGGCTATCCAGGCTCTTCATTGTCTTTTTGATGGTGTCATCTTGGCCAACGATGTTGCCAACTAATTCGGAGGCTGCCGTGGGGGTGTCGGAAATCTTGAAATCTACGGTTTCGTCTTCTTCGAAAGTAGCTTCCAGAAGCTTGGCCAGGTCCTTACGCCAATCGGCGGCAGGCCAAGGAATGGAAAGCGCTTCCGGGTCTATTTTGAAATTCTGTAGCAGTTCCAGAGATTGGGTGTCCAGCCCCATGGAGAGCATCTGTTCCATGGGAATCATGCTGGTGGCTATGGAGGGCATGATGGTGGTCTGGGGGACAGATTGCCCAGACTCTTTGGGGGATTCGCTCTTGGCTTCCGCACGCTCCGAGGAACGTTTCTCGCTAGAAAAAGCCCTGCGTAGGATTTGTTCTACTTCATCGTCGGCAAGACCTTTTTCTCTAGCGATACCTCCTATTTGGAAAGAGGTGTCCATGAAGGTCCATCCGTCCTCCATTGCGGCTTCGGCGGCTTTAAAAAGTTCGCTTTTCAAGTCCTTGTCTTCGAACTTGCCCTTGAGGAATTGGTTGATGACTTTTCTTGCGCTTTCCATATTTTCCCTTCTGAGTTTATTTCCCTTCCAAAATAAATATTTAGTCCTTGATGCGTAAGCGTGCGTATTCGTATAGACCCAAAGAAAGGGCTACGGACGCATTGTAGGAGTGCGCTTCGGGCTTCATGGGAATCCGAAGCACGGCGTCGCACTGTTTGCGGATAAACGGCGGGAGGCCAACGTCTTCGCCACCAACGGCAATCACTGCCTGGTCGCTGAATTCGAATCCGGCGAGGTTCGTTTCGGTGTCGGCGTCGAGGCC
>CACXIR010000048.1 GCA_902767785.1 Fibrobacter succinogenes
GACACCGAGCCCGTGCCCGCGCCCACGTCGTACACCACGGCGTCGGGCGTGAGCCGCAGCTTCGATACGGACACCGCCCGCATTTTTCTTGAACATGTCCAACACACCTGCCCTGATGTTGTTGGCAAGCACGGGATCCATGGTCTTGTCTTCCACTTCATGGATTTTAACCGTTTTGATATGGCTGGGCAGCGTAGAAGCAGTAAAACTGTAGCAGCCAGACAAAAAAAACACAAATAGTGTTGCCGCTACAAAAGAAAGCAAACGAGACTTGTTCCTAGAAAACATATCGTAAATTTAAAAAAAACACTCCCAGAAGGAGTATCCTTAAAGCTGCAAATGCGTTAATTCCTAGAGCGATATCTTGAATGTCCTAGAACCAACACTCACAATGTACACTCCCTTGGCTCCGGTGTATATCTTCTGTGCGCCAGTGTGACCACGAGCACTGCGAACAACTTGGCCAAGGCTGTTGAAAACAATAATAGGCTTACCCTCAGCATTAGCAACTACAATGTAATTGTCAGGAGAACTGAACACGACAACCGAATGCAGACTTGGGTCTTTAGGCAAGACGCTCGTAGAACTTGTAGCAACCTTACTAGAAGAGGACTGTCCCGAGCCAGCAACACTGCTGGATGACTTCACAACTTCAGACGAAGAAGAAGTCTCTTCACTAGAAGAGGATTCCGGAGCAATTTCCCCAATCTTGCCATTCACATCCCATTCCTTCACAAAGTTCCAGATGTCAGAAACGTCAGCCTCGGAGGGTTCATGGCCACGGCCTGGGAGTTTCAGGTGCTTGATATAGACACCCTCATCGCAGGGGCCCCAGGTGTACATTGTGGCACCGCTGTTTTCGTCATTGGGGTAATCCTTTTCTTCTTCGGCCTGTGACGGGCAGTGGAACTGGTCACGGTAATTCTTCAAGAAACCTTCGACCTGGCTGTAATTCAACACATCGTCGCTGGTTCCATGAGGATGGATAATAGGAACCGGACGCATGGCCTTCGAAGCACCGAACACGTTCGTACCGGAAGTGGGCGCAAAGGCGGCAATCTTGTCGGCTATCTTGCTCATGGCATGGTAGGTGAACATGCCACCCATGGAAAAACCCGTAAGGTACACGCGTTTCTTATCGATCTTGTAGTCGGTGTACATCTGATCAATAATTTGGGTCATCCACTTGGTATCCTTGTCGCCCTGGATATCCCAAGTGCTCATGCCCGTACCACCTCTCGGGTAGACAACCACAAAGCCCGCCGTATCGGCGACAGCTTCCCAGTGGGTGTTACTCTGCTGGTAGTTGGGATCCTGATCCATGTCGTGCAAAGAAAGAAGCAACGGGCTATTTTCCTTAAGGTCAGCTGGGGCGTAAACGTGGATTTCCCTGCCCGAAACGGATTTTTTCTGGTAATCGTTAAGGGTTTTTCCTCCACCGCCGCCGCCCCATTGTGCGAAGGAAAACGACACTGCCATGCAAACCACCAGAAGCATTTTCATATTAAATCTTCCCTAATTTACCTAACAACATCCCATATTATAGCAAATAGCAAAAATGAATCAAGAGCTTTTTTCTATCTTTTCCCGCGTAAAATTTTTTAACGAGGCATAAAAATGCTTGACATAAAGAAAATCCGTGAAAATCCGGAATACTACATTGCTGAAACCGAAAAGAAGTATACCACCGTCAGCCTGAAGGACGTCCTCGCCATCGATAACGAGCGTCGCCCGCTCCTCACCGAAGTGGAACGCCTCAAGAGCGAACGCAACGCCGAATCCAAGAAGATCGGCGACCTCAAGAAGAAGGGCGAGAACGCCGACGAAGCCGTGGCCGCCATGCGCGCCCTGGGCGATAAGATCGACGAGCTGGACAAAAAGCTCAAGGATTTGGACTACAAGCAGACCGAAATGCTCATGCACGTGCCGAACATTGCCCCGCGTTCCCCGGAAGGCAAGGACAGTTCGGACAACGTGGTCGAGAAGGACGGCCCGATTCCGTTTGACTACTACACCAAGAACGACGACTTCGCCCGCGTGGACCACAAGACCCTCGGCGAACGCCTCGGCATCTTTGACTTTGAACGCGGAGCCAAGATTTCCGGCTCCGGCTTCCCGGTCTACCGCGGCTGGGGTTCCCGCCTGGAACGCGCCCTCATCCAGTTCTTCCTCGACGAACACATGAAGAACGGCTTCGAAGAATTCACGCCGCCGTACCTCGTGACCCGCAATACCATGCGCGGCACGGGCCAGCTCCCGAAGTTCGAAGAAGACATGTACCGCTGCGACAAGGACGACGACCTGTTCCTCATCCCCACCGCAGAAGTGCCCCTGACCAACCTCTACGCCGGCGAAGTGATTCCGGAATCCGAACTCCCGAAGCGTATCTGTGCCTACTCCGCCTGCTTCCGTCGCGAAGCCGGCAGTTACGGCAAGGACACCCGCGGTCTCTTGCGCCTGCACCAGTTCAACAAGGTGGAAATGGTCTACTTCGCCCACCCGGAACGTAGCTACGAAGACCACGAAGAGCTCACCCGCTTCGGCGAAATGCTCCTGGAAAAGCTGGGCCTCCCCTACCACCGTCTGGCACTCTGCAAGGGCGACCTTGGTTTCGGTGCCGCCAAGTGCTACGATCTGGAAGTCTACGCCCCGGTGGAAAAGAAGTGGCTCGAAGTCAGCTCCTGCTCGAACTTCGAAGACTACCAGGCACGCCGTGCCAACATCAAGACGAAGATCAACGGCAAGAACACGTTCGTGCATACGCTGAACGGTTCCGGCCTCGCCACCCCCCGCGTGATGGTGGGCATCTGCGACAACTACCAGCAGAAGGACGGCTCGCTGTTGATTCCTGAAGTGCTCCGCCCCTACATGGGTGGGCTTGAGGTTATTAAACCGAAAGCCTAACCATGTGTGAAGATTTTTCGTCAAGAAAAATCTGAGTGCGAGGTTTCGCAAGAAACCTTGCCTGCTCGTTAGGGCGGAATGGAAAGAATCGAGCCTAAGAAGTAATCAAAATTGTCATTCCCGGCTCGGCCGGGAACCTCCATAAAAAGAAAGCCCGGCTTAACCGGGCTTTCTTTTTACATCTTGATAATAAGTTAATCCAGCGAATGGACCAGCAGGCCGTCGCGGAGCTTGGGTTCAAACCAAGTGCTCTTAGGCGGCATGATTTCGCCGGCATCGGCGATGTTCATAAGCTGATCGAGAGTGGTCGGATACATGGCGAAGGCACAGGCACATTCACCGCTATCCACGCGCTTTACGAGCTCGCCCAGACCGCGGATGCCACCGACGAAGTCGATCCGCTTGGAAGTGCGGGGGTCGTCGATATCAAAGAGCGGCTTGAGGATGAGCTTCTGGAGGAGAGCCACATCGAGGCTGTCCACCGGACCCAGGTTCTTGAGATACTCCGCCTTGAAGGTGCAGGCATACCACTTGCCGCCCATATAGAAGTTCACCTGGTTTTGCTTGGCCGGGCTCTGCATCTTGTCAAGGGCTTCGATATCGAACACCTTCTTCATCTCTTCCATGAGCTGTTCCGGAGTGCGGCCGTTCAAGTCCTTCAGCACGCGGTTGTAGTCCAGAATTTTGAGCTGGGTGCTGGGGAACAAGATGGCGAGGTAACGATTGTATTCCTCATCGCCGGTGTTCTTCGGATTCTGTTCGGCACGGTAGCTGGCGGCACGAGCACCAGCAGCACTGCGGTGGTGACCGTCGGCGATGTAGCTCACCGGAACGGATTCAAAGGACTTGCGGATAGCCTCGATTTCGGCGTCATCGTCGATAATCCACACCGTGTGACCAAATCCGTCGCCCTTGCTCACGAAATCGTAAACGGGCTTACGCTTGGTCACGGCACCGAACACGTCGAACTGTCCCTGGTCGCGGTAGGTCAAAAACACCGGACCCGTATTGGCGTTGGTGGCCAGCACATGGCGGAGGCGGTCTTCTTCCTTGTCGGCACGAGTGAGTTCATGCTTCTTGATAATGCCGTTAAAATAGTCGGCGGCGGGCACGCAGCACACCAGGCCGTACTGTTCGCGACCGTTCATGGTCTGGCGATAAACATAGAGGCAAGGTTTCTTGTCGTAGGCAATCACACCGTCGGCAATCATCTTGTCCAGGTTCTCGCGGGCGTGGGCGTAGACCTTCGGGTCGTAAGCGTCCAATTCATCGGGCAGTTCCAGTTCCGCACGGGTCACGCGCAGGTAGGAATGCGGGAGCCCTTCGGCCATAGCCTTGGCCTCGGCGCGGTTCATCACGTCGTACGGGAGGGCGGAAATCGTTTCTGCTTCGGCCGGGTTCACCGGGCGCAGCGCCTTGAACGGATAGATGTGCATCATAGGGTGTTTTCCTTTGTGTGCTTCTTTAATTAAAGCCTCGTCTTCGGCAATCAAGTCATGAATATAGCTGGTCTTGCCAGCCATCCATTTCTTTTTGCGGTAATTTACAATAAAAAAGGCCAATACGAAGAATATCGCACCGCCAATGGCAGCCACGATAGTAATGCCAACCATAAAGGCCGCCAAATGCCCTGCGGCATCTTGCCACAGGTGGGATATCACGGAAATAGCGTTCCTAAACGAAAGACCCTCAAACTCCTCAAGAAAATCAAAATTGATTTTTTCAGGCTTTAGCAGCCAGCACCCGATAGCATACCCCGACGGATAAAAGAAACCGAACTGGGTGAAAGGGTTCGCCACGAAAGACGCCACAATTCCGGGAACCTTAGGGAGCCTGAACACGGCGCAAAACGCCACCGTCAAGAGAATGGCCACACCGATAGTGGGCCAGATACCGATAAACACGCCTGCAGCCACCGACCATGCCACCTTCAGGGCATCCTGCCGCTTGGGGAACATGCGGTTGTAATAGATGCGGCTGAGCCTCTTGTATTTGGACTCGTTCTTGTCTATGGGTTTGTGCCTAAAATGAATCATCGCGGGGGCAAATATAGCAAAAAGAGGTTTATGCCTATCGCTTTTTCTACATTTAGCTACGATGAAACACCTTATTTCAAAAGAAGGCTTTGAAAAACTGAAGGCGGAGTGGGAAAACCTAAAGTACGTGGAACGCCCCGCCATGATCAACCAGGTGCAGGCCGCCGCTGCCGAAGGGGACCGTAGCGAAAATGCCGCCTACACCTACGGACGTATGCGGGTCCGGGAAATCGACCGTCGCCTGCGGGAACTGGACCGCATTCTAGACGGGGCCCAGGTCGTAGAGACCCAGGCCCCTACCGATGGCACCATCAAGTTCGGTGCCACCATCAAGATGCGAGACATCAAAACCAAGCGCGAAAAGACCTATAGCATCGTCGGGGAAAAGGAAATCGACCCGCTACAGGGCCGCATCAGCATGAAATCCCCCATCGGGGAGGCCCTGATGGGCAAAAAGCAAGGCGAACAAGTGCAAGTCCAGGCTCCCAAGGGCGTGATTACGTACGAGATCGTGGAAGTGAGTTACTAAAGGAGATTCCCGGTCAAGCCGGGAATGACATCGGGAAAATGTTTATCGACACTCATTGCCATATTGATTCCTACGAACGGCACTCCGGCGAAAGCCTGGATTCGCTGCTGGAGCGGCTCCCCCACGATACCGACCCGAAAGTCGCCTTGCCCGAGGCGTTTATCCACGTGGCTTGTGATCCCGCAGACTTTGAATACGCCCGAGATGTTTCTGAGAAATACCCGAACGTCTATACCGCCTACGGAATCCACCCCGAATACGTGCTGACGGAAACAGCCGAAGACGAAGCAAAGCTTGTAGAATTCCTGAAGCACCCCAAGTGTGTTGCCTGCGGGGAATTCGGGCTGGACTACCACTACGATATGGAGCATCGCGATGAACAGCTTAAGCTTTTCGAACGTCACCTGCAACTGGGCATCGAGAGCGGAAAACCCCTGGTGCTCCACCTGCGAGAAGCGGACGAAGACGCCCTAGCAATACTCCGCAACGCCAACCTCCGCGGTGCAAAAATCCATGTCCACTGCTTTACGGGCACTCCTGAATTTTGCAGCCAGATGCTGGAACTCGGCAGTGCCAAAGGAGCAAACTTCTTTGTGGGCTTTACGGGAACCATCACCTTCAAGAACGCCCAGAACGTGCGGGATGCTGCCGCTCTGACACCCCTTGACCAAATGCTCCTAGAAACGGACAGCCCTTACATGGCACCAGTTCCCTACCGCGGAAAGCCCTGCCATTCGGGATACATTCCTTACATCGCCGAAAAATTGGCCGAAGTCAAAGGCGTGACTGTAGAAGAAATCTACAGATGTTGCCGCAAAAACACCCGGAAGTGCTACGGGATATAGCAAGCAGTCTTTAAAACTGTGCTTTGATTTGAGCGGCGAGAGATTCGCCCTGGGCGATGAACCAGGAATTGTCCGCCGTTGCAGGAATTTCCGTCTGTAAATTAGCCCGCAAGAGTTTCTGGGTCGATTCCTGCCAATAGATACCGTGCATCAGGAATTTCGAGGGTTCCGAGCCATCTACCGGAACAATACGAGCGTGGCTTGCTACGGGGAACTGGCAGCCCGCATTCAACGCCTTCAAAAAAGACATCTCGGCAAGGGCGATGCCGAAGGTTTCGGCGTGATTTGCGGAAGCGAGTACAGTTGATAAATCGGTCACTTCGGCTGGTTCGACAGGCTCACCAACCTTATCAGTGACCTTGTCCACTAGCGTCTCTATGGCGAGGATGCCCTGGCCCGAGGCCGGCAGCACCTGTTCTACACTGAAATACTCCGTAATCTGGCCATCAAGGCCCATACGCTTGAGGCCCGCCGCAGCAAGGACCACACCATCCAAATCTGCAAGTTTTGCAAGGCGGGTCTGGATGTTCCCCCGAATAGGAACGTATTCTAGATCCGGACGCAAGGCCTTAAGCTGGACCACCCGACGAATGCTGCCCGTGCCAACACGAGCACCAGCAGGCAAATCCATAAACTTGGTACCGTTTGCACCACCCTTTGAAATAAAGGCGTCACGAGGGTCTTCACGCTCCAGCACGGCGGCCAACTTGAACTGGGGCAGCACCTGAGCGGGCATATCCTTGAGGCTATGAACAGCAATGTCAGCACGGCCTTCCATCAAAGCAACTTCAAGTTCCTTGATAAAAACGCCTTTCCCGCCAAAATCCGCCAGAGAACGGTCTAAACGACGGTCCCCTTCCGTAGTCATGGAGACCAATTCGTAATCCAGGTTCTCGCCCAAAGCCTTAGCGCAGGCGACCATTCGTTCCGCCACCAGGCGGGTCTGAGTCATAGCAAGTTCGCTTTTGCGAGTGGCAATCCTCAAGGTTCTCACGACTCCCCTCCCAGGCATTTCAAGAACACCTTCACGTCTTCGGGATTGTTGGAATCCTTGACCTTGTAAAGGTAGTCGTTGGCCATCTTCTTAGCGAAGCGCTCATACATCATCTGTATCTTACGAGCAGAGGCATCGTCCAGTTCCGGCAAGGAATGGACCAGTTTTTCTGCTTCTTCACGGGCAGAGCCAACCATCTTCTCGGCAAGAACGTTGATTTGCTTGGCCACATCGTCCATACGGGACCACTGCAAGAATTCGCCTATTCCCTGCTCCAGGATTTCCTTGGCGGTTTCCAATTCCACCATGCGGAGCCTACGGTTTTCGGACACGATTTTTTCTAGGTCGTCTACGCATACGTATTCTACGCCGGGCAGGTCCCCAATGGAAGATTCTGCATTGCGGGGGCTACCCAGGTCAATCACTAGGCGAAGAGTCGGGACTGGATCCTTCAACTGCGTACCTTCGGCACTCCGCTCAGGATGACACGTGCGCAAAAATTCTTCTTGGGTGACAATGGGATCCTGGCAAGCACTGCAGAGGATAACCACGTCACAGTCCCCCAGTACCTTGTAGCGGTCCTCAAAAGGAACGGGGGTCAAAACGTCCACATACTTCTGGGCGTTGGCAAAAGTCTTGCTGCTGGCGTAAATATGGGTGGTGTTCTCCTGCACGTATTTAAGCATCAAGGAACCCATTTCCCCAAGGCCCACAATATAGACCGTCTTGTTTTCCAAGTCCCCGAAGGTCTTCTGAATCTGTTTCATGGCCAAGAAGGGGATATTGCAAGAAAGCTTGCTCAAGTTGGTTTCGGTCTTGATCCGCTTGGTAGTGCGGATAGCCTCCTGGAAAAGTTTGTTCAGGGCTAGTCCCGTGGCGCCATGCTGGTGGGCCGTTTCGTAGGCTCGGCCAATCTGGTGCAGAATCTGATCCTCGCCCATGGCCACTGAATCCAGACCCGCACAAACGTTCATCACATGCCGAACAGCCTCCTCCCCTTCCTTGTAATAGAAATAGCGGGAATACTGTTCCGGATTTTCACCTACCAGGCCGCACACATAACGTACCAGGTCTTCTTGGCACAGGGGCTTTTCGCTGGCCACATAAATTTCCGTGCGGTTGCAGGTGGCAAGAATCAAGAGTTCCTCAAAAGGAGACTGCTGAAGTGCCCGGGTCTTGATGTCCATGGGAATATAGAACTTCTCGCGGATGGCAATCTCTGCCACCTTGTGGTTCATCCCAGCCATGTAAACCTTACGTACCAATCAACCCACCTTTTGCAAAAAAGGTAAAACCGCTTCCAGAATCTGACGGTGGCAAGCGTGGCCACCATTCAAGATCTCCACTCGAATCCTTGGCAAAGCCGGGAAGGCGAATGTCAAGTCCCCTACCAAATCTAGAATTTTGTGGAGGGCGGGTTCTTCGGCAACGCGGTAACCATAATCTTCTCCCGAATGTTTCAGCAAAAGCCCGCAAGAAGCGTCTACCCCCTCCAGGAGGCCATTCTGCCGGGCCAATTCATAATCTTGTTCCGCAATAAAAGTGCGGGCTATGAAAATACGGTACATGTCCTCCGGAGAATAGACGAATACGTTGGCACAGGAACTGAACCCGCCGGGATAATCCGGCCGCTCCAGGCGGTATTCCACCTCGAAGGTTTCCGCAGGGGAAACACGCACATGGCCATAGGCGGTTGCATCCGGAGTTTTTCGCAGATCCCACTGTAGGTTAACAGGAGCATCGTAAAAATGTATTTCTTCGGGGGTTCCCACCTCGCGGCGCAAGGCCAAGAAGAAAGGCAGGGCGGAGCCATCCATCAGTGGAATTTCTGGAACAGAATTCGTGCCAGCATCCACATCCATAGGCACATTCACCACAAAACTGCGTCCTGGCCACATCAAAAAAACCGGTGCCAGGTGTTCCGGCGTAGAGAGGGCAAGCTCGCTGCAGTCACTAGAACCGCCAAATCCGCCATGCCTGTATATGGCCGTGCGCCGCGACTCAAATTCCAGCGAATCAAAGACCTTGGCTTGGTCTGTACTGTAAAAAAGTTTGCCCCCCACCATCCAAGAAATGCGAGGCTTACGACTGGAATCCCTGGGCAAGATTTCTATACGGACGCTAGAATGCCGGCTAGACAAGGAGGGAGAACAAAAATCCAGTCTGGTCTGGCAGGGCATCACTTTTTCCCGAGTTGTTTCAGGCGAACCATACAGCGGCGCCAAAGGTCAATATCTACTGCGGGGAATCCAGAAACCGTATGTCCCTCGGGAATGCTCTTGGTCACGCCCGCCTTTGCGGCCACACGCACGTTGTTCCCGATGGTCAGGTGGTCGGCGACCTTTGCAGCCCCCGCAAATTCCACGTTGTTCCCTACGGTCACGGAACCCGCCAACGCCGATTGGGACGCCATATACACGTTATCGCCCACCCTGCAGTTGTGGGCCACCTGGACCATGGAGTCAAAATGACTGTCGTTACCGATGGTAGTGGGAGCAAGGAACCCTGCCGCCACTACCGTATTGGCACCAAAGCTGCAACGGTCGCCGACACGGACCCCTGCCAAATGGGGAACCGGACGCCGCTTGCCCTGGTATTCGTAAAAGCCGAACCCGCGGGAACCCATGACAGCCCCCGCCTGGAATACGCAATTTCCCCCTACTTGAACATGGGGGTATATGGTAACATTCGCCTCCAAGGTACAGCCTGCACCCAGCTTCGACGCTGCCATGACAACGCAATGGGGGCCAACGGAACAGTTTTCACCCAGTTCACCCTCCACTACTGCGGTTGGGTGAACCTTGGCACTAGAGGGAATGACTGCCGCACTAGCCGCAGGCTCCATAGCAAAGCGGTTCAGAAACTCCACCATCACGTGGTAAGGGTTTTCCACAGGTACCAAATAGCGGACTCCCGGCAAACGACCTTTCAACGCCGTCAAGGCTTCTGCACCGGCATTCAGCGATGCAGGCACAAACAGGATTCCCGCCTTGACACGCTCCAACACAGAATCGGAAAAACCTGGCACATTGGTGGCACTTTTGAAGTTGTCCCCCACCCAGAAACTCACATCCGACTCCCCCGCCTTTTCTATGGGGGCAAAGCCATCGATGTTAAAATCCTTTTGCGGGGAAACCAGGATCAGGGAATACTCCGGAGCAAACCCCTCTTTTACAATCCAATCCTGGACAACGGAAGCAAGAACCGGTTTCATCAGGGATCCAACGCCAGCATGTTCACCTGGGCGGCATACTCGATAGACACGCATTCGCCCACTTTTCCGCTCAAGTCTTCACCATCCAGTTGTAAAAACTCGTCCTTACCCATGGAGAGTTCCAGGGATTTGACCTTTCTGGACTTGAGGAAATATTTCTTATAGATAAAACCAATCAACGGAAGGTTACCGATGGCAATGGCCATCATGAAATTATGCATGTTGGGCACATCCACCACTTCCAAAAGCCCATCCGCCATATTGGACCTGAAAAATGGATTGGCCCCACTTGCAAAACTGGGAATGTTGCCCACAATCACCGTCCTGTGGCCCGAAACATCCACCTCGTGCCTATTCCCCGCCTTGTCTACATAGGCGAGCCTTCCCGACTTGAGCGTATAGTTCCGGTCGGCAAAAAAACGTTTTACGTAGTGGAGCTTGTTGGCAAAGACCGAGGTCGAGGAAATTGCCCCCGTAGCACGGTCTAGATTAAAATCGTGGGCAATGCGTGCATCGATCCCCGCCGAAAAATAATTGGCCAGGGCAAACTGCCCGTTCACCTTCCAGATATCGAAGGGTCTTGCCCCCGCAAGCACCAAGCGGCGTACCAGGAACAAAAGACCACGGTCCACGTAGGGCTTGTAAAGGTTCAAGACACGAGCCAAGTCGTTGCCCGTTCCCAAGGGAATCAACCCAATCTTGACCTTCTGGGCAAAATTTCCCTGCAGCATGGCAGAAAGCACCGCCGAAACGGTTCCATCGCCGCCAACCGCAACCAAGGTTTCCGTAGCGGCCAGGGCTTCATTGATTTGCTCCTTCATGCCCTCCGCACGGGTAAATTCAGCCTTCCATTCGTCTTCCTTATAATCCATAGACGCCATAATCTCGGGAAGGAACTCAAAAATGACCTTCCCCTGGCCGCCGCCGCTAATAGGATTTATAAGAAAATAGAACTTGAGCATCTAAACTTCTTCTTTTTTCAGGAGTTCGTCCTTAACGACGAGGTATCGTTCCACGCCTTCTCGAACGTGGTGCAGTTCCTCTTCGGAAACGGCACGGGAAATATGAGCCGGTGAACCCACGATCAAGGAACCCGCAGGGAACTCGCGACCCTGGGTGACCAAAGTCCCTGCCCCCACGATGCTGTTTTTCTTGATGTGGACGCCGTCCATGATGATAGCCCCCATGCCCACCAGCACGTCATCGTCGATAGTGCAACTGTGAATCACGGCGTTATGGCCTATGGTGACCCGGTTCCCTATCTTAACGGGAACATTGGTAGAGACATGGATAGACACATTGTCCTGAATATTGGTCTGTTCACCCACCACAATGGGTGCAATGTCCCCCCGCAAAACGGCATTATAAAAGACAGAGGAATCCTCCCCTATCTTCACATCGCCAATGAGCTTGGAACCCTCGGCAAGGAACACCTTCTCCCCCACCTCGGGTCTTTTTCCCTTATATTCGATTATGGACGCCATACTGACAATGTATAAAATTTACTGTCAGTCATCGACCCACTTATAGTCGAACTTGAACTTATAGCCTGCATGGGGTTCGGATCCGCAATCCTTGTCGCATCCGTTGTTCCCAGGGTCGAATTCGATGCCGCGGTCACCGTAGTTGAATTTGTGCTCGACAAAATCCCGCTTGGGAACGCTCTTGTCCTTCGCGTTCGGGGTCACTTCAGACGAACCCTTCAGCACCTTGGCAAAGTTCTCATAGGGCCAGAAGATGCTGTGGTTCGGCCGGACATCGTAATCCTTGCCAGCCGCCTTCAGCTGGAGCGTAATGCCCTGGCTGCCCATCTCGTAAGAATAGATGGTGTGGTCGCCCGGTACGGAATTGTCGTCATGATTCATGTCGCGATCCGTCCATTCCTCGTAGATAATCGTATTGCCTGCGCCTACCGAGCCCCCTTCATAGAAGTAGTAGGTGTACTGGTGGATCGGAGCGTTCCTGGTGTTGGTGCCCTCGTAGAAGATGGCGTCCGTCACAAAGTCCTCACGATGGGCCTTGCTGTAATGCCACAGGTATTCCGTACCGCGTCCAGTCATCTGGAACTGGAACTTGATACGGCCCACGCTCCGAGTGGCCACGTTGGAGCCATTCGAGAACACATAGGTATTGCCCGCCTTGGCGTAGGCATACACCCTGTAGGTGTAGTAGGGAGAACCGCCACCCACCTTGTCGGTGAAAGTTTCTTCGCCGGGGCCAAGCACCTTCACGAGGGTGATACCGTTGCTCAGGGCATAGCCGTCCTGGGGCTTTACGGTAGTGGGTTCCATGAAGTACTTGGTCAGGGAGGGGTTGTTGTAGTTCCTGCCCCCTTCGGCACGGAGAACCACATACCCAAGGATTCTCGGGTCAGTCTTGTTTGCCACCCAGTTCAGAATGATGGCGTTCCGGTCGCTATTGCGGCCCAGCACCAAGTCCGTAGGGGCGGTAATCAGGGAACGGAGAATCAAGTGGTAGGTGGTGGAATCACCCTTTTCGGAGTAAACCACCATCTTCAGGGTGTCGGCGCTTGCCGCAGACAGGTTCGCCACGCTGAACTTGAACACCATGGCCACCGCATCGGCTCCCGATCCCTTGATTCCTTCGGCAGTCACAGGCACCCTGGTATTGCCGGAGTACACGTTCATGCCGCCGTTCACCTTCACGGGTTCTACCGTAGTGACGTTCACCGTAACGCTTGCGCCCCTGATGGAATCCGTGACGAACAGGGAGTCCACGCAGAGCAGGCCTTCCATGCGGCAGCTCCTTGCCACGGCCACATCCTTGCCCTCAGAAATGTCGTGAACCGCGATCTTTGCGATGTTGGACTTGGTAGAAACCTCACGAACATTGGGATTCGGGTCCACATTGTCCTCAAGGCCGTCGCCGTCGGTATCCTTCAGGGCAGGGTTGGTAAAGAAGGGCCCCACCTCTGCAGAATCCACAACCACCGCCACGGTATCGTAGCCCCTGACATGTTCCGGCTTGATAAACTTGATAGTGTAAGGACGGTAGCACTGGGCACCAACACTGCTAAACTCCAGGTCCCTGCAGGGCACCGAGATATCGTACTTGGCTCCCTGATGGCGATAGATAAAGCAGTATTTGTGCTTGGAGTCCACCTTGACCATCATGGTGTCCGTTGTTTCGCAAACACCGGCCCTCAGCATGGGCACGCTGACACTGTCATAGGTGTAGGCAATCTTGGTCCAGCCGTTGATTTCATCGAAATCGGAAAGCTGGTCGCCATCGCTATCCACCTTCTCGTCGCTGATGCCCAGCATATTTTCCATGCTGGCGGGCACGTGGTCGTGGTCGCGGTCCTCGTTGTACATGAACTGCACCTGGTCTCCGGCACCCACAATCACGCTATCCATGTTAAAACTGCCAATCTGCAGAGAGCGGACAATGGCCACCGTAGGGTCCGAAGCCTTCACGATGGACACGAACCAGCAGGCCGTATCGCCGTCTGCCGTGGCATAAGAAAGGTCGCCCAGGCTCTTGAGGCCGTAACGGACTTCGTCACCCACCTTCAGGGAATCCTGCTGGAAGGGAACCTTCAAGATGTTCAGAATTTCGGAGAGGGAAACCGGCTTGTGGAAATCGTCCTTGCCCGAGTAAGCCTCGTTATACCGGAAATTGGTAGATACGCGGTATTCGCGGACACGGTCCGTGCTGTTTCCGTAGTACACGCCGTTGTCGATGGTAATCCGGGCCGTACTGGCCGACGCCTTGGTGTAGGCCTCGGTAAAGTCACTGGTCCTGCCGTCATATTCGGTAGTGATCTTGAATGCACTTGCCGAAAGGAATATGGCACCCGGATTGAAAACCAGGTTGGTCAGAGCATCCAGAGGAAGCCCGCCCTTCCAGAACTGCAGATCCTTGGATTCACCGGGAGCAAGGGTGATATTGGTCCACTTGTCCTCGCCTGCCCCGTCACCTACCGCAAGTTCGGCGATAATCTGAATATCGCCGGAAGGCGTATAGGTACTGGCATTCAAGAGCAGGTTCCCGATAGTATAGGCCACCTTCCCCGTATTGGTAATACGGGCTTGCATGCTGATGGAGCCACCCGTAATGGACTCACCCTGAGTCATGGCCTCGGTGATAGCCTGGTTGTAGTTCCTGGTTATGGAACTAGACTGGCTCTCCGTCATGGTGTGGCCCGTGCTAGTCGTGTAGCTTCCGTTATAGCCCACATTCACCAGGAACGTGGGGCTAGAAGAAGCGTAACCGCCCTGGATACCGACACTCCAGGCGTGCATCAGGGAGGCCGACCGTGTCTCGCTATTGCTCACGCCTGTCGTAGTCTGCACCGCTTCCCCTTCGGAAATGGTGGTGGACTTGGTGGTCCCGGTGCTGGTGGCACGGGTCAGCGTCACAGAAGGCGTCATGGTCATGGTCACTTCCAGCTTGGGCAAGTCTGCCACGTTGGGGTTCCACACCGTCGGATTCTGCGGGTTGAACAGGTTCATCTCGGTGCCGTCATTGTAGCCGTCACCGTCGGTATTCGGTCATGCGGGGGTTGGTTCCAATCTTGTACATTTCGTCCACATCGGAAAGTCCGTCGCCGTCGGTATCGCTCTTGCTGTTCATCTTGACAAAGTCGATGTATTCCACATCCCTCAGGTAGAACAGGAAACTGCCGACACGGGGGCCGGACTGGACATTTACGGACAGCTTTTCGGCATCGTAATAGTCCGTCTTGAAAGACACCTCAGTATTGGCCAGAGGAACCCGATCAAAGGCCTTGAGGCCATAGCCCGCAATGAACAGGGAGTCCGTCTCGCCACGACGGTCCTTCGGGAAATTGAGGGAATCGATTCCCAGGAGCCCCGCCGTGTAGGTGGAGTCCTTCTTGAAGATAAAGTAGGCCTGGCCGGCAAATGAAGTAAGCGAAAGGGCCAAGACCGCTGATGTAATGATACGGTAATTCATGATGGGCCTCCTTACTTTCCGGTAACGGCAATCGACTGTTGAAGTTTTGTGTTACCGATTTCAAGCTTGATTACAAAGTTTCCCTTGGGCAGGTCCAGGTAATCCAGAGAAATGGACGTGACACCCCTGGAAACATACAAATTACCTTTCCCGATTACAACGCCCTGCACGTCCAGCACCGCGAATTTGGCGTCTCCGCCCTGCCTCGAGAACACGGAAAGGGTCTGGTTTCTGGAATTCCAGCCAAGACGAGTCCCTGCGTAGGTGATGTTGTTCGGAATTGCCGAGGGCGTTTCCGAAGAACTGGATGGTGTCACGGAATCGGAGGAATCGCCACCCCGCTTGCTGTCGGAGCTGGGCGTTTTTCCATCGTCCGACGAGCTATCGGGATTGGGCGATACAGAGGAACTGGACGGAGTCACCGAACTGGAAGACTGCTGTTCAGGGGTCCTATCGGGTTCGTCGGACCGTTCCTCGTCTTCCTTCTCGTCTTCATCGTAAATGTTGGAACTGTCATTCGGGTTTGCCTGGAAGGTAAGGGTCCTTACGGATTCCACCAGGAATTCCTCGACAGAACCATCCTTCATGGTAATCCGGACAAGCCTTGCAAAGGAGGCATCATTGCCCAAAAGCACCGCTGAGGTGTCCACCCTGGCACGGAGCGGTAAGGGATTGTCAGCAGCAAAGGCGGCACAAATACTGAAAACGGCCACCATCATCGATATTTTGATTAGCGTTTTCATTTTGGGTTCCTCTCTTTTTTTAGATAGCACATGCTATCCGGGTACACCCATAATATATATATGCCAATCTATAAAATCAAATATATAATTGTTTAGTTTTTAATCAATTATTTTTATAAATTGTGGTATTTGAGAAAATACGTGCTAAAAAAGCCACCCCGATTACTTCGGAGCGGCTTTTTTAGATAAATAATTCGAATTACTACTTCGCGACAGCCTTTGCAAAACTATCCTTAAGATCGACAGTTCTGTTAAAGACAAGGTGGCCCGGCTTGGAATCTTCGCTATCGAGGCAGAAGTAGCCCTGGCGCATGAACTGGAAGCGGTCTTCCAACTTGGCGTCAGCGAGGCTCGGTTCCACCTTGGCCTGCTTCACGACCATGGAATCCGGGTTCAGGTAGTCGTGCCAGTCTTCGCCTTCGGGAACCGCGGCCGGATCTTCCAGCGTAAACAGGTTGTTGATGAGGCGCACTTCGGCATCCACGGCGTGTGCCGCAGAAACCCAGTGAATGGTGCCCTTGACCTTGCGGCCATCAGGAGTCTCGCCACCCTTGCTCTGCGGGTCATATTCGCAGTGAATCACCGTCACCTTGCCGCTCTCATCCTTCTCGACGCTCTTGCAGGTCACGAAGTAGGCGCCCTTCAGGCGGACTTCTCCATCCGGCTTAAGGCGGAAGTACTTCTTCGGCGGTTCTTCCATGAAGTCGTCGGCCTCGATGTAGAGTTCCTTGCCAAACGGGACCTGGCGCTTGCCGGCGGTTTCGTCGTTCGGGTTGTTCTCGACTTCGATCATCTCGACCTTGCCGTCTTCCCAGTTGTCAATCACGAGTTTGACCGGGTCAATCACGGCCATCACGCGGTTTGCCGTCTTGTTCAGTTCTTCGCGGATGCAGAAGTAGAGAAGGTTCACGTCGACCATGGAGTCGGCCTTGGAAACGCCGATACGGTCACAGAACTCGCGGATGGAACTCGGCGTGAAGCCACGGCGGCGGTAGCCGCAGACCGTCGGCATACGCGGGTCGTTCCAGCCCATCACGGCCTTCGTCTCCACCAGTTCGAGGAGTTTGCGCTTACTCATCATGGTGTATGTCAGGTTCAGGCGGGCAAATTCAATCTGCTGCGGGCGGTTGTCCAGGCCGAGCTCGATCAGGAACCAGTCGTACAGCGGGCGGTGCGCCTCGAATTCCAGCGTACAGATGGAGTGGGTGATGCCCTCGATCCAGTCGCTGAGCGGGTGGGCAAAGTCGTACATCGGGTAGATGCACCACTTGTCGCCGGTGCGGTGGTGGGTGCAGTGCTTGATGCGGTAGATGACCGGATCGCGCATGTTCATGTTCGGGCTAGAGAGGTCCACCTTGGCACGGAGGCACTTCTCGCCGTCGGCATACTTGCCGTCGCGCATCTCGCGGAACAACTTCATATTCTCTTCGACGCTGCGGTCGCGGTAGGGACTCGGACGGCTCGGCTTGCCGGCGTCGTTGCCGCGGTATTCCTGCATCTCGTCGCGAGTCAGGTCTTCCACGTAGGCCTTGCCCATTTCAATCAGCTTTTCGGCAAAAGCGTAAATCTGGTCGTAGTAGTCGCTTGCGAAGTATTCGCCGCCCTTCCATTCAAAACCGAGCCACTTCACGTCTTCGCGGATGGAGTCCACGTATTCCACGTCTTCCTTGGTGGGGTTCGTGTCGTCGAAGCGGAGGTTCGTGATGCCGCCGAAATCCTTGTACTTGTTTGCCGTACCGAAGTTCAGGCAGATGGACTTCGCGTGTCCGATGTGGATGTAGCCGTTCGGCTCCGGCGGGAAACGGGTATGCACCTTGGTGCGCTTGCCCGTCTTGAGGTCGTTAACGATAATGTCCTGTACAAAATTCGATGATTCAGGGATTTCCATTGTGGTATCCTTTTAAAATTTTACGGGCAAAATGTAGAAAAAGTGGTTAGTGGTTAATGGTTGGTGGTTAGGGACGAAGGACGAAATCGGCTTTAGATTGTGTAGGGGAAAGCCTTCCCCCCGCTCCAGCCGCGGCACTTATGGTTGTGTCACCCCGACGCTCTTTCATTGTCATCCCCGCGCAGGCGGGGATCTCCTTGCCGATCCCGCCGCATCTTCCGCTACCCCTTCTCCTAGGGGCTTAGCCCCTAAGACCCTTCAACGCCATTTTTTCGCATTATTTTTCGCCCTCCCCCTTTTCCTTACATAATTATGTATATTTCTGATGTAAATAAGAGTTTTTGCTCTTGTTCTCACTCTGAAATCAGCAAATTTCACTTACACGAGGACAAGGCAAGCGCTCACGCAGGTATATCGTTTTGCGGTGTATCTCGGTTTGCTGTATTGGCAACAGCCCTTTTGGGGCGTGGGTCGTTTGCATTTATCGTGTAAAGGCTTTGCTGAGCCTCAGAGTGGTAGATGCAACGACTTGCGCCTTTTTTGTATTCATACGCAAACAGGCTCAATTCATTGCTGAACCAGGGAAATGCTCCTAAAAAACAAACAGGAGGTCAATATGGCTCAGTTCAAAACAAATGAAATAGTTCATTTCTTGAAACATCTTACCATGGTAGTAATGGTTATGTTTTGCGTTGGTTTAACCGCCTGTTTGGATTTAGAGGAAGAAGACGCAGTAAGTTCTACTGCTGCCAATGAAGACGAACCGGAGGCTAAAGATGGAATTCCACGAAAAGATGGAATGACCGGATTGTTTGCCGAAGAAATCACAGAATTCACAAAAACTGATGTCTATGGGGCATTTGCAAATCAATATTCGTTGATGTACGAAGATTTTTCATACGAGAATGAGGATGGAGGCATATCGACTATTCCTATGCCTTTCCCGCTCATTATTGCCAACAAATGCAATTCATCAAAAGAATCCTGCGACCTAAAGAAGGTCATGGTCAAATCGTGGATTTCTGGTTTCACCGACACGTCAAAAATCACACTTATGCTTGACGTAAATGAAGATACCATTGTTTCTCCATCATTCTCATTTGATGAAAACGCCCTACTTGCCTTAACATCCCCCAAAAAAGTTCAAAGGCAAACAGAAGTTTTCACCCTTGAAAATGGTCAAAAAAATTTATTCTACACAAATTCCACATCGGTGACAATTCATCCGATGCAAGTTTTTGGACAAAAAGAAGAGGCCTTCTATTATAGCGTTGATTATTTATCGAAACCTGAAAAAATAAACTATTGGTATAGTGTTTTTGTTACGCCCGAAGCAGATTCCATTGCTGCAATGGTTGGCGAAGTGGCCAAAAAGCTTCCTAATGGAAAATTACTTGTTTATCAACAGTATCCAGAAGATGGGTCTGTGCAAGAAAGTTTGTTGAGGGTTGTCAAAGCAGTGTTTGAAGTTCTTCAATCTCGTGGCATCAAGTATATCGAAGAGACTGGCTCATCAAGTTTTGGTCAACGGATCAACTATCCCGTAGAAACACTTAGAAAAAAACAAGGAATATGTATTGAAACTGCGGTTTTATTCGCTTCTATATTGGAAAGACTTCACTTTGATGTACGCATTATAGCTGTTCCTGGTCATGCATTTGTAGGGTGGATGATTGAAGAAGGTGGAAACGTGATAGACCTTATGGAAACAACCATGATTACCGATATGAATGCTGATTTTCGGGATGCTTATTCCTTAGGTATTGATGAATACAACGAACAAATAAGACTTGGTAACTTTGTAACAAATCAATCAAGTATTGTTAAGATCGATTCTGCACGTGCAGAAGGCATTATTCCGAATAATATTCCGTAAATAAAGCTGTAAACAAAGACAAAAGAAATCCATCCCACATTTCCATTGGTGAAGTTGATTAACTTTTAGCAATGGTCATCTGCAATTTTTCCGATGTTTATAAATTCCAGCCCTTTATGGAAGGCCTAAGGCACTCCGGAGAGGCCACCTGGATAGACCTTTCCCAGGTCCCAGGCACGGACTGCTACTGCGATGACGAGGCAGTCGAAGCAATCCGCAAGTGCATCGCAGACGCGGGCATCACGCATGCACGCGGAATCCACTTCTTCGACAACGGGAATTACCACTACATGAGCAAAATCTGGACCGACATGGTCCAGGAACCGTTTTCCCTTGTCGTTTTTGACCATCACCCCGACATGCAGGAACCACGTTTCGGGAACATCCTCAGTTGCGGGGGCTGGGTCAAGAAGGTTCTTGAGGAGAACAAGTTCATAGACAACATTGTCATTATCGGCGTCGCTGACCATCTGGTAGAGGAAATCCCTCCCCATGACAAAGTCACATTCATCCGCGAAAGCGAAATTGTCACCCTGGAGGGGCGTAGCCCCGATAGGGTCCATTCTACATTTCACATTCCACACTCCTCACACATCTACCTTTCCATCGACAAAGATGCCCTCTCCCCCGCCTACGCGGCCACCAACTGGGACCAGGGCTCCCTCAGCCTGGATCAGATGAAGACCTTTATTAGGGAACTGGCGAAGGAACGCAAGATTGTCGGTGTGGACATCTGCGGAGAACGGGCCCACGACTTTAGCGGTGACGAAAGCCACTCCGTCCAAGAGGCGGACGCACTGAACGACCGA
>CACXIR010000049.1 GCA_902767785.1 Fibrobacter succinogenes
CCAGCGCGGTTTTGTGGACCGCATTGGGCATGCCGCCAAGTCCTTGCTCGGAATTATTAACAATATTCTTGACTTCTCGAAGATCGAGGCGAAAAAGCAGGACTTGGAAATCACGCAGCTTGTGCTGCAAGATGTCATTGACGAGGTGGCGGCGCTTGCCGAGGTGCGTATCGCTGGCCGCCCGATAGAACTGATTGTCGATATCGATCCGGATATTCCGCTCATTGGCATGGTTGGCCGTCTCAGCAATCAGAAAGGGCTCGATCTGGTTGATTATGTAATTGCCGATATCATGCGTCAGGATGTGCAGCTTGTGGTCCTGGGTATGGGCGAGGGAAGGTATTTCAACCTTTTCAGCTGGGCTGAAGGCGAGTATAAAGGTCGTGTGGCAGCACGTTTTACAATGGACCATACGCTGGCGCACAAAATCTATGCCGGTGCGGAACATCCCCACGCTGCACAGAATCCCGAAGTCGTTGACTTCTAATCTTTAGAACGGAGGATAAATCTATCGCTACCGCAAAGAATAAAAAGATCTACCGTGGCACTGGCCGTCGCAAGAATGCTATCGCCGCTGTGGTCCTGAAGCCGGGTTCCGGCAAGCGCACTATCAATGGTCGTGATTTCAAGGATTACTTCCATTCCGAAGTGCAGAACATGATTGCTAACCTTCCCTTCGCCGTCCTCGGCAATGCGGAAGAATGGGACGTGGAAGTCACCGCTCGTGGCGGTGGAATCGCTGGCCAGATGGGCGCTGTCCGTCTTGGCATTGCCCGCGCCCTGGTTGCTAACGACGCCGAAGTCAAGCCCGCCCTCAAGAAGGAAGGACTCATGACTCGTGACTCTCGTGCCGTTGAACGTAAGAAGTTCGGCCGCAAGAAGGCTCGTAAGCACTTCCAGTTCAGCAAGCGCTAATCTGCGAAATTGCTTTACAAGAAAGGTCCCCGCACTTGCGGGGGCCTTTCCTTTTTTCACCAACCAGATTTTTTGTGGAGCTTTTATGCAGCGAACGCCAGGCAGCATTCCTCGTAGAGGCCGGCATCCCTCAGCAGGCGTTCCAACTTCTTGCGCAGGATTCCCACGTTTGCACGGGTGCAGCCCAGCTCGACGGCCACGTCGATGTCCCTACAGTCGCCGTATTCCTGGCAGAATTCGTAGCTGGTACGGAAGTAGGGGAGCAGCTTTGGGCTGTTCTTCTTTAGGAAACGCTCAATGCCCTCGATGGTGTCCCTGATTTCGATATCTTCGATCTCCTGGCAGGGTGCCTGATCGGCCTCCTTCAAAATGGCCAGGTCATGGAGCATCTGCGGGTTATTGCCGTACTGCTCCTCGCGGGTGTTCCCGGAGAAATCAATTACAACCTCCCTCCCGGCGCGCTTGGCGTTCTTGCGCTTCACTGTCTTCTGCTGGAACTTGCTGCTGCTGGCGACATAGGCCATGAAGGGCACATTTGTGCTGGCGTCGTAGTTCATTACGGCACGGCGGAACATCGTGAAGGTGTCGGACATGATCTCCTTCTTGCGGTCAGCGTGGCTCAGACCGCGAAGATCCCAATCGGCATCTTCCTTGTAGGAGTGCTTGTTAGAGATCCCCATTACCTTCGGGCCGTGGATGTCCCAGAGCTTTAGGATGGCGCGGGTGCGTTCGCCCTTGGTCTTTGCGCTCTGGGCTCTGTGCACCAGGCTTAAGATGAGTTCCTGGTTGGTTTCGTTCGGCATAGGCTGCTCCTTGTTTTGGGTTTTGCCGGAGTTCGGCGTCGGCGCACACCCCTTAAGAGTTTCAAAAGGGGTTGCCATTTATCTGGAATTAAAAGTTGAAAAGGTGGTCGAAAAACGAGAGTCGAAAAAAAAACGAGGTGCTGCTTCAAAAGAAGGGTCTATAAATATAGATTTAGGCGTATGACAAAAAGTGACAATTTACAGATCGCAAAGAAAAAGTGGCTTAGAAATATGTAAAATAAAGTTTACTGTGAAAGGGGGCTGTCGGGACAATGTACGATGTCCCACCGGGTTCCCCTTTAACTGGAATTGGCCTTTACACAAAGCAATTGTGCAAAAATCCCCGGGTCTCCCGGAAATCCCATCCGTGGCCCGATAGGCTGCCATTGTTTTTCGGTGAGTCCCGGGGCCATCAAAACGATGTTCCCCCGGGTGCCCCTTTAAACTGGAATTAATCCTTACACCAGACAATTAGGTAATCCCCCGAGCCTCCCGGGGATCATATTCGGTACACGTTAGACAGGCGATGTTCCCCCGGGTGCCTTTCCTTTACAAAAACCCTTTTTTTTGCGATATAACGTATAATCACATATATATAGTGTATCGAAGGAGGGTGCGATGGAAGTGAACGAAGTGACTGTTTCCCTGGTACGGGTGGCGGACATGACTGTGCAGGGGGAGGCCTGGGCCATTGAGGAGGCGCTAAGGCATCCGGAGGACATTTTTTGCGGAGACGCCCTGACGAAGCTGGTGATGCAGGGCAACGATAAGGTACGGGATGCCCTTTTCAGCCGGATGGACGAAGAGGCCTGCCTTAATCTGGTGCTGGACCTGGCATCTGGCAGGCATGTCCAGGCTACGGAGGCCGTGATTCGGCATGCCGACAACCCGAAATGCTGGGAGGCCCTCCAGTTTTTTGCGAAGAGGCACAACGAAAAGGCCGTCGACTTTATTCTGGCAAGCACCCTCCGGGAGGGAGGGCTGCGGTGCGCCATCAGCTTGGCAGAACAGCCCTGCCCCAAGGCCAGGGACTACATTCGGGATTTGGCAGCCCTGATCAGGCTTGCCGACCGGGGTACCCCTTTCGCGAAGGAGGCCCTGCTGGCTCACAAGGATTATGGCCCGGAATGCCGTGAACGTATTCTGCGGCTGGGGTGAGGTGGTTGCCTATTTTTTTTGCTAGTGCCGCCTTTTTCGGTGTTTTTAGGGTATATTAAGTAAAAATGAGGTGAAATATGCCAGAAAAGGTTATTGCGACGAATCGAACGATCCGTGGTTTGATTCACAAAGCCATAGAAAAATATGGTCCGAATTGCGACCTGAACTTTATTGACGTGTCGCAAGTGACAGACATGTTGGACTTGTTTAAGTCTTCGGGTTTCAATGGCGATATTAGCCAATGGGATGTATCGAATGTTACCGATATGACGTTGATGTTCCTTGGTTCTCCATTCAATGGCGACATTAGTCGGTGGAATGTGCATAATGTTGTTTACATGAAGGGGACGTTCGCACATTCCAAATTTAATGGCGACATTAGTCGCTGGGATGTATCCAATGTGACAGATATGAGAGATATGTTTATAGGCACTCCATTCAATGGTGACATTAGCCAATGGGATGTCTCTAATGTGACCTGTATGGATAGGATGTTCTTAAATTCAGCTTTCAATGGTGACGTTAGTCGATGGAACGTTGGCAAGGTTACAGATATGTACGCAATGTTCGATAAATGCACTTTAGAACAAAACAACAGAATTCCTGATTGGTACAAAAAGGCACGCTAAGGGGGGGCGTATGGTCGTTGCAAAAAACAAGGAACACCTAAGGGAACTTATCGCCAAGGCGATTGAAAGCGAGGGCAACAGCTGCGACCTGAACTTTATCGACGTCTCGCAAGTCACAGACATGAGCTGGCTGTTTAACAGTTCTGCTTTCACAGGGAACATCAGTGGTTGGGATGTTTCCAACGTCACGGATATGAGCTATATGTTTGCCCATTCTGCATTTGACGGGGACATTGGCGGCTGGAACGTTTCCAATGTGACGAATATGACCTGCATGTTCCATGATTCGAGGTTTAATGGCGACATCAGCAGGTGGGACGTTGGCAAGGTCGCCAACATGTTTGCCATGTTTGAAGTGAGTCCATTAGAAAGGGGCCATAAGCTCCCGCCGTGGTACAATGGATAAATCAAAAACGGGACGTCTTTGGGCGTCCCATTTAAATTTTCCCGTTCTCTCTATTAATACTTTCCCAGCACGAGTCGCTTGTTGGGGCAGTCCACCAGCACCTGGAAGTTCTTGTAGAGCCCGACTCCGATGACGCCGACCGCGCCAGACATCTGCACGTCGCGATCAATGTCCGCGGGCTGGACGCCGAAGGGGATCTCCACTGTTTCGCCGCCAATGTCCATGGTGTGCGAAAACAGCTCGACGGTGTATTTCCCCTTTTGGGGGTAGAAATCCTCGACTGTGCCGCAGGGAGTGCCGGTTTTTGCAATGGTTTCGGTGAGGTAGTTCGCGATACAGGCTCCCGAATCGTAAATCAGCTTGCGACTCACCCCGTCGATGACGGCGCTGAACACGATGCGGATGGGAAGGCCGGAAATCGGGAATTCCGCAACGGGATGCACCGGGTCGACCTCGTCACCCTTGTCTGCGACGACAACTGCCGCCTTCTTGTAGTCGAACAGCACCTTGCGCTGTGCGAAGTATTCCAGGCCGCGGAACTCATTGATGGTTGAGTCTACGTTGCGACGGACGTCATCGAGATATTGCTCCCCTTTGGGTATGGAATACTTGTTCTCGTCGTTGATGATGAACGGACAGCCGGTGTCGACTAGGGCCCGCTTGCCGTTATCGGTGACGATGAAGTGACCCTTGATAAGGTCGACGTCGAAGATCTTTACCATAAAAACTCCTTGGAAGGTGGGTTACCTATGAAATATCGATAGAAGGAGAGATTTTGTAAAAAAAGTTCGTTACTTTTTTTGTTGGTATTGCCACTTGTAAAGTAGGCATCGGATTTCGTAGCTAAAGTGAGGACGTATTTTGCTGATGAAGATGACAAGTTTTTATACCTTTATTATAAAGGTAGATACCATCTTCTTTATTTGGTGTAAGGAGTGAAAAATGGATAAACAGAAATTTCTCCAAGAATACAAAGTTATTGAGAAATATATTCTTGAAAATAAAGGTTGGCATCCGTCAACAATGCCTATTTATGTGGACGTCCTATATTTGATAAGGCTACTCTGCCAAGATTCCAACAATACGACAAAAGCATTAATTCCGAATCTGGGAATGGGAGAATTTTCCTTATGCTGTGACAATTGGGTGGGCTATTCAGAAAGTCAAGAACTCCTACTAGATATTAAATCCATAACGAACAGAATTATATCACAGAAAAATTTTTTTGAAACAAATATATCCGAAAAATTTGATCGAATAATTTTATTTCCGATAGGTAGTAGAAATCGTCATAATGAATACTTTGAAAAAGCATTAGACTGTTTAAAAGAGAATGGCGTTTTAATTGCTTTGTGCTTGCAAGATTTTTTGATCGATCGAAAAAATGCTTCCATACGAAAAAAAATTCTCGACAATTTTTCGTTAGAAGCAGTTTTCCCGATAAAAAATATAAGCAAAGCAACCAGAGTTAAAACTTCTATTATTGTAATCAAAAATGCGCAACAATCCTCAAGGGTGTACATGCCTTCGCGGCAGTTTGATTCTGAAAGAACTGTTGCAGACCGAAGTGACGAATGTTATTGGCTTGATTCCGCAGAAAAGGCCTACCAAAAATATAAAAACAGCAATGAGGAAAACTGGATTAACCGTCAACTTATAGACAACAGATTTGATTCAGATTATTACGACCCGGAACTTGTAAAATTCAGGCAAGAACTTCACCAAAAAAATTGTGTTGAATTCAAAGAAATTGCCTCAATTATCTCTGTGAATAGTTTTGATATTTTGCCTCGAGAAGATAGGAAAAAGCATGGAGACTACATCATTGTTAGAGGAAGAAATCTAAAGGACCATAAAATTTATTTCAATGAAGAAGAACTGTTTTGCTTAAAAGAAGATCTTGCCAGAAATCCAAACATTTCCAAATATATACTAAAACAAGGTGATGTTCTTATTTGTGCTTGGGGGCAAATAGGACAAACTAAATGGGCAATTTATAATGGCGACGATAATTTTGCAATAGCAGATCAAGGTATTTATATAGTTCGCGCAAAGGATGGGTTCGAGAAGAATTTTAAAACATTCTTTAGTACTAGTCTTGGTGTGGAGGTGCTAGAAAAGCAACTTCGGATGCTCTCTTTTGGTACTTCAATCTCACATATTTCTTTGGCGTCTATATTAGAAATTCTCATTCCCGATGCGAAATATATGGAGATTGCTGATGAGCTTTATGAATACAAAGATTTCGTGGCAAAGATAAAGGCGCTTTTTAGAGGGTGTGGCTGGAATATTGAGCCGATCTATGTGGATGAAGATTCTCGTTCTGACTTGAAACTTCTTTTTGGTGGAAAGTTGCGTGGTATTGTTGTTGCAAGGTATATAAAATCAGAATCAATTTATAGTGACACTGTTCTAATTGGACAATTAAAACAGTATAAGATTCAATATAAGGATATTCCGTTGTATATATACATTGATGACGGAATCTATGAATTTGAGGATGAGAATTTCTTTCCGCTATTAGAACTGCCGCGTCCAGAGTTGGCAAAGGCGAGGCGTCAAATAATTAGCGAAAACGTCCGAAAAGAAAAAAAGATTGAACGATTGAATTATAATGAGGCGTCAACCGCCGATACATTCCTAGTGCAACAGATTTTTGCCCAATTAGCACAAATAAAAGAGGGGGTTGCTGACATTGGACAAAAGCTAGATTCTCTTTCTCAAAAACTAAACGAGCTTTCGAAAAAAATAACAGGATACCAGTCGTTAGTAGAAAAACAGCTAGAATACGCTTCTACCGAACAAGAAAGGGAGCATATCATTCGCGGTTTTACCGAAGAATGCATTGAAAGAATAAAAAATGAAATGAAAGATCTATCGGGAGAATCCTTCTACAATCATGAAAGAGAAAAATTAATAGAGACATTTGGGGAATCCGCTTGGAATAAGATGGATGCATCCTCGCAGAATTTCCTTATTACGTCAAAAGTAACGTTTGAAAAATATACCGGCATGGCAAATATTGTTGATTTTTCAGGTGTCTGCCTTTTGGTCACCTCAGCTCTTGAAACGGAACTGACGAAGAGATTCTGTACAAACTTTGTTGCTTTTTTGAAAGAAAAATATCAGAAGGATTATTCAAGATTCCCGCCGGCTCTATTGGATCGTTATTCGGAGAATCATCCTAAGCCGACAAAAGCCAAGCATTTTGAAATTGGATCGACTCTTTGTATTTTGGATCCTTGCCGTCCTGATAGAAAATACACGGAAAGGCAGCAAACAATTACCCAACAGGAAGTCTTGGATTATGCAAAGAAAAAGTTGATGACTGGTGTTCCGGAAAATAAAATTCTTCCAACGTTTAAGGAATATGCAGAAATAATTAATGAGATAAGACTAAAATATCGAAACAAGGCTGCTCATACAGATGCCCTAACGAGGACGGATGCAAAGAGTTGCTTCGATTTAGTCATTGATGTGACTAAATTTTTGAAAAGAATGCTAGATTCGTTTGATGAATAGGGAATGGTGTACGCTTTTTGTGGCTTGACCTTCGTTCAATAAACTCACTGTAAAGTGTGGGTTTTCCTTAAGTACCACATTGCCGATTGATATAAGCGATTTTGGGCAATACTGAACAAAATGGATTGAATTTTCTTTCGGTGGGATTCGGCCAATACTGCCATATCATGGGCTAGTTGGTAACGTTCTTTTGCTGACAAGAGTTCTTTGTATAGCTGATTTAATTGTGTATCTACAGGATAGCCGTTTGAAATGTATTTTGATCTCCAGATATAGGTGGGAACAGGGATTTTATCTACTATTACAGTAGAGTACTTTTCTTCAATATTTTTTCTACGCATTAGCTCTATTACGGCATCGGTTCCGGTTAATGGAGGGGATGTGCTTGAAATGGATTGTCGGTAATAATCAAAGGTTACGAGGTCTTTGCCGATGATGCAATATTCTTCTTGCAATAATAATTTGAGTTCGTACGGATTCAAACCAATGTCGTCTTGAAATTCTTTTGCGTATTTGGATATTGCCGCTCCGTTTACAAATGAGCGGGGCAAGGATATATACCCAACGCCGTCAAATTTGGATCTGCGCAAAGATTCTGGTCCATCACGATAGATGCCTTGTTCTGAACATATTTCAATATGGTGGTTTTCAGCAAGGATTTTAGTGTTATAAAGGAGGCTATTAAATGTGATTGTTGGATAAAGAAAGAACCGTTTGGTGCTGCTGCATCCATAAAAGGCTCCGGTATCGACGGCGACAACGGATTCTGGCAAAACGATGTAGTGAAGATTTTGGCATTCGCTTATTGTAGTGCGTCTTAAGCGGTTGAATTCCTTTGGAAAAGATAGACTGTATAGGGCAGGACAGTTGTGGAAATGTAAATATTTAGAGTTTTCTACCCGACAATCACTCATGTCTATCTCAACGATAGCTTCTGGGTTGCTTAAATATTGCGTAAAAAGGTTGTCGCAGTCGCTATCGTTAATTAGCGAAAGCGACCCATGAATTCTTATCGACTGGAAAACGTCCTCTTTAAGTTCAAGGTCTCGTAGGAAACCATCCAATTGGCTTGCGTCTACATCGTATATTATGTCATTGGTTTCTTTTTCTTTTGGCGGAACGGCGGGAATCTGAAAACTTTCGTGTTGCAGTTGAATTTTGCATATTGACTCGTTGAAAATTTCAGATTGCTCGTAAAGGGGTATGTAGCTTGCCTGTGCACTGTGCAAATCAACGAATTTCTCTGTATCAAGCCGGCTATCTATGATCATGCAAGGCATGTCCGTTCTCTTGAAATCGGTCTCCTTGCGAATGTCTGAATAGTCGATAGTATAGCGTGCGGCTAGGTTCCCTTGAACACAGTAGAGAGCCGGCCTAGGAACCCATCTTTCAGATTCGTAGTTGCTTAGAAACTTATAGCGGAAGCTTTTTCCCTTGAAGATCTCTTTTGTTTTTGCCTTTCCATTGAGATAAAGGTATCGTACGTAGTCTCCCTCTCCGCTTGATATCGATGGATCGCTGATGCTTGTTGCAAATAAATCAATGTTTCCGTCTTTGTATTTTTCGGGAGGCTTGCCCGAATGCAAAAATGATTCTTCCCGCTTGATAATGTAATCGTTAATTTGTTCCTCTATCCAGGCGTTTCTTACCTTGCCTTTCTCGTATATGACCTCGCCTACTTGTTCTGATGTGTTTTTATCATAATATAGGACATGTAGAACGATATCGCTATACACGATCTTGGTGGATCCGTATTTTTCAGTATCGAATTTTATGAAATCCGATGAGTATGGCTCATTCGCTGATTTTTTTAGTTCTTCGGTAAGGCTCACTTTGTTGGTTGAGTCGACTAACTTTTGAGAAATTGTGCGTCCGTTGCGGTTCAATTTGACAATGAATTTTGGCATGGCAGACTCCAAAAAGTGTTATAACCTTGATCAGTAGAATTTAATATATATCAAAAAAAATGCCTAGAGATGAAATAAGCTTTTTTTTTGAAATTAATTTGTGGCCCAAAGGCCACCGGGCTTTTGTTCAACCAGGAGGCAATTTCTTTTAACTGTTCTCTTTCTTGAAGTAGTGCTCCAGCTGAGTTGCCGCAGCGGCCACGATTTCGTCGGTCAGCTTGCCTTCTTCGAATTCGAGAAAATCTGCCCACTGCTTCTTGGCGTCGGCCAGGAATTCCTCGAGGTTCTTATACTCGCCACAGCCGACCAGCTCTTCGGCGTATTCAACAAAACGCTCGACTGTGGCATACTGGACCTGCTTCGGAGCGGTGGTGGGTTTCTGCTTGTTCTTGATAATTGCGTATCCCATAAGGACCTCCATAAAAACTATTCATTGTATATATCGTTGTTTAAAATGGAATTGTAAAGCGAAGTCGGTAAATTAGCTACTCCCCTCCTTCGTTTTCTTCCACCATTTCGAGCATGTCCAGCTCGGTCTGGGTGGCTACGATCTCTTCTTCGGTGGAACGGTTCAGGTGCAAGAGGACCTCCACGAATATGCAGTTGCCGTCGATCCTGTTGAGGAACCGGGTAAACATTTCGCGCTGCTGTTCGCTAAGGCAGTTGACATAGATGCGGATGTTGTTGTCGATGGTGGTGTCGTACTTGGCCAGCGGGTATTTCTCCGGCGGGAACAGCTGCACGCCTTTCACCTGCAGCGTGTCTTCTAGCTGTTTTTTGAACTGGCTTTGAATGTCGATGAGCTGGTTGACGTCCAGCCGGCTGTTGCTGGTGGGGTATTCCTTTATTTTGCTGTCGAAAAACTCCTTGATTTGGGGGAGTTCGTCGGCATTGAGCCTTCGGTAGACACGATAGGTATGGAGCATGGCGTTTCCTTGGAAACCGATGGACACGCCGTTCACCCTGGTGTCGTAAATGTCGGCGAGGAACTGCCCCCGTTCGTCGCGGAACTTGAAATGGGTGTCCCGCCCGTTGATGCGTACGGAATAGTAGACAACAAACAGCGGATGAATGCCCATCAGATAGTCGATGACGCTTTGGTCGATCCAGGTCTTTTGCTTTTTATTGAAAAACGGGAACATGGGGCCTCCTTCTTGTTCTTTATCGAACAGGGAGGCCCCGATGTCAAGGCCGTGCGGAAAAAATTTATGCCGCCGGCGGGTAGCTGTCGTCAAGGAGGCCATTTTCCCTTGCTAGGCGGTTCAGCGCCTTTTTGTACAGGCCCACATTTGCCCGGGTGCAGCCCAGGCGCCTTGCAACCTCGGCGTCGCTATATTCATAGCCGCCCTTCGTCAGCTCTATGCAGGTGCCAAAGTACCGCTGCAGCTTGGGGGACTGCTCGGCGGCCTGGTAGATTTTTTGGATACGCTCGTTGTTGTGGATGTCCTCCACAAAGTCGGGCTTGCATGCGGTTGCCTTGCGCAGGAGCCTAAGGTCGCTGTCTTCGCCCGGCTCCTCGGAAGAGGAGAGGCATTCCAGGCTGAAGTCGACGGACTTTTCGTACTTGCCGCGGATGGCGTTTTCGCGCTTTTCGCCCTTTATGCACCAATTGCCCCTCTGTGCAATATAGGCGGCGAAGGGGACGCCGGCGTCCGGGTCAAAGGCCATGACGGCGTTTTGGAAGACCATGAAGGCGTCGCCCGCCAGGTTCTGCTGGCGTTCCTTGGGGCTGTACCCGTTGCAGCTGAAGTCGGAGCTTATATGGTACGACGTCTTGGCCATGATGCCGGTAAGACGGTCGCCATGGATCTGCCAGAGGGCGAACACGGCCTGCTCGCGTTCTTCCGCGCAGGTTGCGTTCTGGGCCACCGCGATGAGGCGGATGGTTTCGGCGTGGTTGTTGTGCTGCATAAGCGGCTCCTTTGGTTGAGGTTGCGTTTTTAGCAGACAAAAAAAGACCACCTGGCTCGTCCAAATGATCTAATAATGTCCGCTACTGTATAAATGTTATGGGGTTAAACGCCCCCGCCGGCGGCGGGGAGCTGGTGGCGCTTTCGGTGCGCCGGGGTTCGCTATGAACTCCATCACTCTCATGCCTTCAAAGGTAGAAAAAGGTGCATGACAAAAAATGACATTCTAGGCTTCGGCAACGATTTGTTTTGTAAAAATTAATTTACAATAAGGTTGCGTCGAAAAACTTGTCAGGCCGTGCCCAGCTACGTTGAGAAATTTATGCGATTGCGTTTTTTGCTGAATTTCAGCGTTTTTATGTATGCCGGTTTCAGTCCCGCCAGGTTCCAGCCAGTTCTGAGGTTTGAAAACCATGTTTTTGTCGTCTTTTTTCGGGAGCCGCCTTGACAATCGATTTCGCAAAAGCGATATGAATTTGTTCACCTTTTCCAGGAGGCATCCATGCTCACACTTCCCTCGATGACACAGACTATAGAATGGTTCGGCTGGGGCGACGGGGTAGGCGCCCTGGCAGCCATCAGCATGATCCTTACGTTGCTGGTGCTGCTCGCTCCGGTGGTGTTCGGACTGATCCTATATGTTATAGAGCGTATGCAGGTGGAGGTCATCGGGGCGGTGAACCGGGATCTCGCTTACTTTTTCGTGAATTTCCTGACCTTCCCGGGTACGTTTATCCACGAGATGTCGCACCTGTGCTTTGGCGTGATTACGGGGGCCGAGATCCACGAGATTTGCATGTTTGAGGATGATCACGACCGGTTGGGGCATGTCAGCTATCGTACCAGGGGTCCCTGGTTCATGGAGGCGGTGCAGCATTCCCTTCCGGCGGTGGCCCCAACGGTGGTGGGCTTTGGCCTCGGGTATTTTCTTCTGCAGCTTATCTTTAGCGGTGAGTATTCTGGCCTGGCCTGCCTTGGGCTATGGTACCTGGTGATTTCGCTGATCGATCATTCTACCATGAGCGATACCGACCTGGAACACTACTTCCAGGGTGTGTGGGTGTTCATTGTTCCCTTGTTCCTTGTGTTCTTCATCTTTGGACTTTTGGCCTAGGCCGTTGAGGGGGTTGGCATGCCTACGTCTAAAAAACACCGTTGGATTTGCAAGGAACTGGAGAAGTTCCTGTTTTCGCTCCACCCTGCATACGACATTCGGGTGGAGAAGTGCCGGTACGAGGATACCCTGTATTTCCCGATTCGCGACGAAGAAGGAAATTCTTGGCTTGACCCTTACGACCCGGAAGTGACCGGCATAAAGATCGATTACATGAAGAAAGGGCAGCCGTTGCACATAGACGTTGTAAACGGAAGGATTTCCAGTTGCCAAGTTGCCGATATCAAGGCAAGGGTGGAGTGGTATATGACGTTTTTCCCGAGGGAAACTTGGACAGACCACCTGAAAGAACTGCGCAATATGCAAGAGGACCTGCGCAAGGCCATTTGCAAGTGTGCAGATATTGACGATTGCCAGGAACTGTTAAGGGAATTTCCGTCTTTCTCGGTTCGCCTGAACAACCTGTTGCCCTACCAGAATTGGAGGCTTTGCAATTTCGTCACTAACCTGCACGAAATGGGAATCGCTGTGACTATGAATTTTTATCTTGATGAAGCAGACGAGGATCTGATTTATGCGACCCAGGAGTGTCTCGCCTTGACAGAGGCGGCCATTGCAGAAGACGAACAATCCGAAGGAGATTTGGAGGATCAATATGACCTTTAAAACACTATTCAAGGCCTGTGGCAAGTTCGCCTTGTACCTAATCGCCGGTTTTCTGGGCGGGCTTTTGGTGTCCTCCGTTATCGTGCTGTTTGTAGACGAGTCTGCCCCGAAGGCCGATTCGCGTTGCCCTGCTGCTGACGAGGACGCCTACTATTTTCAGAAGTTGGAGACCTTCGTGGACCCCCGCGACAGCAACGAGTACACGGTGCTCAAGTTTGCCCAGTACAGGGGCTGTACCATGTCGGAACGGGATCCCGGGTTCTTGGCGGGGGATACCGTCACCTTCCACCTGATGCTGGAGAACCTGCGTTACGAGACCAAGGGCAGCAAGTGCCTGGATTCTGCCTGCGAGCGTGGGCGTTACTACCCCTTCGGGGACCGCTGGCATGTCTGCCCCGCGGGCTGGACCATCGCCAGCGCCATGCAGAACGCGGGTTACCATATCTTTGCCGGCCGCATGCAGAATTATCCGACCTTCAGCCCCATCAAGGTGGTGGACCCCGAGGATCCGAGCGGCCTTAGGCGACTGCGGTCACGCCCCCACGACGGCACTCTGGGCTGGGTCGACACGGTGGACCTGAACCTGTCGGGCTTTTACAACATCGAGAAAAATGCCTTTGAGTTCGTAGATTCCTTGAGCGTGGTCTGGACGGGGGATGCCTTTGCCACCGTGATCATGCCGAACATGCCTACCGAAGAGCAGAGGGCATGGGCCGCCGACGCCATGTCGTCGTTCATCCGCATGAAGATCGACAACCTTTACCCGATCCGCTGCATCCGTATCGACGACCCGAACCACAATATGGACAGCAAAAAGTCCAATATGGAGACGTATTACCACAACATGCGCATGTTGCCGTATTTGTTCAGGTAAAGAAGGAGGGAGTTATGTTTGAAAAGGAAGACAATATCGAAAGGCGTTACAAGGCGCTCATGTCAAAACCGGGTACCTTGGAAAGGGTGCTGAGCGGTTTTCACAGCATGACCGAGCGGACATACAAGGCGTTTCACGAACTCGTTCAGGAGCATGCCGATATCGGCAAGGCCGCCATTGTCATTATGGCTTCGAATCAGGCCTCGCACCTGCTCGAGATTGCCCGTGACGAAGATAAGCCTAGAAAAGACAGGGTTCGTGAAATTTCGGCCATTATTGCCCCGATGTTCGAACTGATGTATGAACGCTTGACCCGGGAAACTATTGAACAAATAGACCAGGAACTGGGCGAAATGCCCGAATAATGCCTTGCCCCACTAGCCAGCAGCCGCTATTTTTCTAAATTGTACCCCGCTTTGGCAATTTCGCCAAGGTAAAACCAATCACCGGTATGCGAGAGTCGCTTCGGTGGCATTGGTCCAGCCCCCGTGGTCGGTCCTGTGCTTTGCGGCTTATTTGCGTTCCGGGTAGAACTAACCGAAAGGAATACATTATGGCAAATCTGCCTTCTGTTGAAGACCTGCTTGCTGCAGGCTCCCACTTTGGTCACCAGACTCAGCGCTGGAACCCGAAAATGAAACCCTACATCCTGGCGGAAAAGAACGGCATCTACGTTCTTAACCTCTCCAAGACCCGCGACCTCCTCGAAGAAGCCGCCAAGGCCGCCGCCAAGATTTCCGAATCCGGCAAGACTGTGTTGTTCGTCGGCACCAAGCCCACTGCCCGTCAGTGCGTGCTGGAAGCTGCCGCTACCTGCAACCAGTTCTCCGTCACCAACCGCTGGTTGGGCGGTATGCTCACCAACTTCCAGACCGTTCGCAAGTCCATCAAGAAGATTGACAAGATCGACGCCATGGAAGCCGACGGTACTTTCCAAGCCCTTTCCAAGAAGGAAGTGCTGGACAAGAACCGTGAACGCGAAAAGCTGCTGGGCGTGTTCGGCGGCATCCGCGAAATGGTGAACCTTCCCGGTTTGGTGGTCGTGACTGACCTCGCCCACGAAAAGATTGCCGTGGCCGAAGCCCGCCGCCTCCACATTCCTATCATCGGCATCTGCGACACTAACGTGGACCCGACCCTCGTGGACTACCCGATTCCGGCCAACGACGACGCCGTGAAGTCCATCAAGCTCATTGTGGACTACATTGCCGCCAACGTCAAGGTTCGTTCCAACGACACCAAGAAGGCCGACAAGGAAGAAGTCAAGAAGTTCGATAACGGCGAGGAAGAAAAGTAATATGCAGATTACCGCTTCTCTCGTTAACGAACTCCGCCAGAAGACTGGCGTGGGCATGATGCAGTGCAAGAAGGCCCTTACTGAAACTGACGGCGACATGGACAAGGCCGTTGAACTCCTTCGCAAGCAGGGTGCTGCTGTTGCCGCCAAGCGTGCCGACAAGGCTGCCAAGGAAGGCCGCATCTACTTGATCGAAACCGCTGACAAGGCTGCTGCTTTCGAACTGTCTTGCGAAACCGAACCCGTGTCCAACAACGACGACTTCGTGGCTCTCGCCAACATGGCTGTGAAGGCTGTGGAAACTCAGGCTATTGCCTCTGTGGACGACCTGAAGAACGCTGTTGTGGATGGCAAGAAGGTGAACGATGTGCTCCAGGACGTGCTCGTCAAGATCCAGGAAAACATCGACTTCCGCAAGTTCGCCGAAATCAAGAAGGTTCCGAACTCCGTGTTTGGCGTGTACAGCCACATGAAGGGCAAGATCGGTGTGATTACCGAACTCGCTTTCGAAGGTACCGCTTCTGACGAAGCTGCTCTCAAGCAGGCTGCTAAGGACATCGCTATGCAGGCCGCCGCATTTGCTCCGGTCGCCCTGAACGATGCTGCCGTTCCGGCCGAAACCATCGAAAAGGAAAAGGAAATCGCCAAGGCCCAGATTGAAGCTTCCGGCAAGGCTCCGAAGCCCGAATTCCTGCAGCGCCAGATTGATGGCCGCGTCGCCAAGGTGCTCAAGGAAATCGTTCTCGAAGACCAGGAATTCTTCATGACTGACAAGAACCCGAAAAAGCTCTCTGTCAAGGACTACCTCCAGGAAGTCGTTGCCAAGCAGCTCGGTCTTGCTAGCCTGAAGGTCGTGAACTTCATCCGCTTCGAACGCGGTAACTAATTAATTGTGTCATCCTGACCCTGAACTTGTTTCAGGGGAAGGATCCAGGCCCGATATTGAGATGGTCGTCCCCTCGGGGACGACCATTTTTTTGCACAAAAATGATTATGTTTACCTTGGTAAGTGAAACCCTCTTTTTATAGGGATGTGAATATGAAAAAGATTCAATGGTTTTTGATGTCGGTGCTTTTCTGTGCGTTGACAGCGCTTACGGCGTGTTCCAACAATGATGGTTCTAGGTCTTCGGAAGAAAAACAGCCCATAGGCAACCTTTCCGAAAAGATTTTGGGCAAGTGGATTCATGTTGAAACGGACGGCGTTCCCATGCTTACGAACCAGAAGTCCGTGCACACCTTTGTGCTGGAGGATTCTACCATAAAGGCATACAACAGCTTGGCCATGAACGATGTGGGTGCCTGGTGGGAATTCCGCAAGCAGATGGACGTGGCTATAGACGGCAACCAGGTGACCGTAAAGGGCAAGTACGACAACGGCAAGTCGGTCATTACCGAGATGGCGGTTGCTTCTGCTACCGGCAAGGAGTTGTTGTTTGACGCCAAGACGACGCTGTTCAATGACGGCGAGGCTTATGCGGTCATCGGTCCTCGTAACGAGAAGTATGTTCTGGTCGAGAAGGATTACAGCCAGGAAATTCTGGGTACTTGGGAAGGCCATATTACCAGTGATCAGTCCGCTTATGACGACAGCAAGCTGCACCGTTGGGAATACAAGGACGATGGTTCCTATGTCTATTGGGGTCTTGATGAAGATGGTGAATGGCAGGCCGATGTCAATTCCAAGGGCGACTACTTTGTTGACGGCAACCTGCTTTGTACCCGCTGGAAAAATGTGGGCGACCCCACAGAACACCGCGAATGGTGGGAAATTGCCTCTATCGAGGATGGCGTAATGAACTGGACCGCACTCCGCAGGAGCGAACAGGACTCCGTCTATACGGCAACTTTTAGTATGCGTCGTGTCCAGGAACCATAGGGTAAATTGTTAAATTAGCAGTACTATGTCTAAATTCAAACGTATTCTTCTTAAGCTCAGTGGCGAAGCCCTCGCAGGCGAAAAGGGCCACGGTATCGACAACGTCATTCTCTCTGACATGGCGTCCGAGATTGCATCTATCGTTAAGCAAGGAGTGCAGGTCGCGCTGGTGATTGGCGGCGGTAATTTGGTCCGTGGAATTTCTGCTTCTGCTGGCGGTATGAACCGCGCCCAGGGCGATGCCATGGGAATGCTCGGTACTGTGATGAACGGCCTCGCCATGCAGGACGCCTTGGACAAGCAGGGCGTTGACTCTGTGGTGATGTCGGCTATTCGCATGGAACCGGTCTGTGAATTCTTCGACCGCCGCAAAGCCCTGAAGCTCCTCTCTGCTGGTTCTGTGGTTATCTTCTCCGCCGGTACCGGCAATCCTTTCTTTACCACGGACAGCTGCGCCGCCCTTCGCGCTATCGAAAGCGAATGCGACGTGATCATGAAGGCCACCAAGGTGGACGGCATCTACACTGCCGACCCGGTCAAGGACCCGACGGCCACTCGCTTCGACGACATCAGTTACCAGGAAGTCATTTCCCGCGGCCTGAAGGTCATGGATACGGCTGCTGTGGCCCTCTGCATGGAAAACAACATGCCCATTTTCGTGTTCAAGATGGAAAAGGGCAACCTGACTCGTGCTGCCATCGCAGGGGATTTGGGCACTCTGGTCCATTGCTAGTGCGCCGCCGCGACGCTTTTTACCTACATTTCAAACAATAACTGGTCATAAATCATCAACCACTGAAAGTAATTATGTCCGAATATACCGAAAAAATGGAAAAGGCCATTGAGGCCACCGAACGCGAATTCTCCAAGATCCGTGCTGGACAGGCCAGCCCAGCCATCCTCAACGACGTGCGCGTGGACTACTACGGTACGCCCACTCCCATTTCCCAAGTGGCAAAGATTTCCGTGCCCGAACCCCGCATGCTGCTGGTGACCCCGTGGGAAAAGCCCCTGGTGGACACCATCGAAAAGGCAATCCTTGCGGCAAACATCGGCGTAACCCCCATGAAGGACGGCAACTGCATTCGCGTGTCGCTCCCCATCCTTACTTCTGAACGCCGCCAGGAACTGGCCAAGGTGGCTCGCAAGCATGCCGAAGAAGGCCGCGTGGCTATCCGCAACATCCGCCGCGATGCCAACGACTCCCTCAAGAAGAACAAGGAAATGCCCGAGGACGAAGTCAAGAAGCAGCAGGACGAAATCCAGAAGGCCACAGACAAGTATATCGCAAAGATTGACGCCATCTTGGCCGAAAAGGAAGCGGACCTTCTTAAGGTGTAGTCCGGGGCGACCGTGGCAAACCAGCTTAGACATGTAGCCATCATTATGGACGGCAATGGGCGTTGGGCCCGCAGCCGCGGTTTGGAGCGTTTCCTCGGCCACCGTCGGGGAACCCAGGCTACTATCGACGCTGTGGAAGTGGGCGTGAACCTGAAGCTGGAGCACATGACGCTTTATGTGTTCAGTTCCGAGAACTGGGGCCGCCCTTCCAAGGAAGTGGATTACTTGATGAACCTTCTTATCGAGATGGTGGTCAAGGAAATTCCCGACCTCATGGAAAAGAACGTGAAGCTCAAGGTCATTGGCAACATGGGCCGCCTGCCCGAAAAGCCGCGGGCAAGCCTCCAGTCCGCCATAGACATGACGGCAAACAATACGGGCATGCAGTTGAACCTGGCCATTTCTTATGGCGGGCGCCTGGAAATTGTGGATGCCGCCAGGTCCATTGCCGCACAGGTTGCCGCAGGGACCCTCAAGGTCGAAGATATCGACGAGAATCTGTTTGCAAAAAATCTGTACTTGAAGGGAGCGCCCGATCCGGACTTGGTTATCCGTACGGGCGGCGAGTTCAGGCTTTCGAACTACTTGCTTTGGCAGGCCGCCTACAGCGAATTCTACGTAACAGACACGCTGTGGCCCGACTTTACCAAGGAGGAGTTCTTGAAAGCGGTGGAGTTTTTCAAAACCCGCGAAAGAAGGTTTGGGAAGGTGTTGCATGAGTAACTTGGCTCAGCGTTTGATTACTGCGTTTATCGCAATCCCCATAGTATTTTTCTTGCTGTGGTTCAGCGACTACAGCCGCATTGGCCTTATGTGTTTCTTGGCCGGCGTGGGCGCTTGGGAATGGGCGGGCATGTCCTGCAAAATGTACAAGGGCCCCGATACCCGCTACCTCTCTTTTGCATCTTCCTTGGCGTTGACCCTGGCGTGGGCGCTTTCCAAGGGCGGCTACTTTGGGCTGCCTGCCGTACCTTACGTGGTGGGCATGACCTTCCTGGTGATTTTTGCGATCTACATTGGCGTGGCGTACGCGAAGGTGGAAATCGACCATTTGTTCCCATGGCTGGTAATGCAGCTGGGCGCTCCGCTCTACGTGGGCCTCTGGGGCGGCATAAACGTACTCATGATGGGCAACGGCCAGGGCTTTGAACATTGCTATCCGTTTATTTTGGTAATGACATCGGTCTGGATGTGCGACACAGTGGCGTATTTCTTCGGAAAGTTTGCCGCGGGCAAGGGCCCCTTTGGCAGGCATCCTTTTGCTCCCAGCATCAGTCCCAAAAAGACCTGGGAAGGCAGTATTGCCGGTTCTATCGCGACCATTGCCTGGGTGGCCTACTGGGCCAAGTGCAGCACTGCTCTTGGTTGCTTTGGCGTGCAAATGGACTGGGCAAAAGCCATTGGGCTTGGCTTGCTGGTTACTGTGGCGGGCCAGGCGGGCGACTTGCTGATGAGCGCACTTAAGCGTTGGAGCGGTACCAAGGATTCTGGGAACCTGTTTGTGGGCCATGGCGGCGTGTTGGACCGCTGCGATTCCTTCTACCTTGCGGCTCCCGCCCTTTACCTGCTCATGGATTTTTTCAAGAATATCGCATAAAAAGGCCATGCTCGATTGTGTGCCTTAATGCTTAGATGAAAAGGAAATTGATTCAATGAAAAACGTTGTTCTTCTGGGCGCTACCGGTTCTATCGGTACTTCTAGCGTCGATGTGATTTTGCAGCACTCCGATATTTTCAACCTTTACGCCGTGGCTGCCAACAGCAGCGTGGCGAAGGTAGCCGAAATCGTCCGCAAGTTCAAGGTGGAACGTGTGTGCATGTTCGACCCGAATGCGGCAAAGGAACTGGAAAAGGAATTGGGCATGCCTGTGCTCGCCGGCATGGAAGGCTTGTGCGAATTGGCTGCCGACCCCAAGGCGGACATCATCATCAACGCCTTGATGGGTGCTGTGGGCTGCCTGCCTACCATTACCGCTATTGAACACGGGAAGCACGTGGCCCTTGCCAACAAAGAGACCATGGTCATGGCAGGCCCCGTCATTTGGGACAAGCTTGCTGAGAACCCCAAGTCCTTCATTACGCCCATCGATTCCGAGCACAGCGCTATTTTCCAGTGCCTCTCGGGCCGTCCCGAAAAAGAGGTGGAGTTCTTGGAGATTACCGCTTCAGGTGGACCTTTCCGCGAATGGCCTATCGAAAAGTTCGAAAGCATCACCGTGGCCGACGCCTTGAATCACCCTGTGTGGAGCATGGGCAAGAAGATTACCATCGATTCCGCTTCCATGATGAACAAGGGCTTGGAAGTTCTGGAGGCTCACTTCCTGTTCCACATTCCTTACGAACAGATCAAGGTGGTGGTGCACCCCCAGTCCATGGTGCATTCGTTGGTGCAGTTCCGGGATGGATCCCTCATGGCCCAGCTGGGCGCTCCCGATATGCGTATCCCTATCCAGGTGGCGCTCACTTGGCCCGACCGCTTGCCTCTCGAGACCAAGCGTTTGGACTTGCCGACCCTTGCAAAGCTCACCTTCTTCGAGCCGGACTTCAACAAGTTCCGCTGCCTTGCCTTGGCCTTTGAGGCTGGCCGCCGTGGCGGTATCGTTCCTGCCATGATGAATGCGGCTAACGAGGTTCTGGTGGACGCCTTCCTCAAGGGGAACTTGAAGTTTACTGACATCCCGAAGCATGTGGAAACCATTATGGCTGGCGCTCCCACGGTGACTGGCCACTTGACTTTGGACCAGGTCCTTGAAGCCGATGCCGAAGCCCGCAAACTGACCGCTGCGCTTATCAAGTAATAATGGAAAATATTCTTGACAATGTCATCATGTTCGCCTTGGGCCTTGTGGGGCTCAGTTTTTTGGTGACCATTCATGAGCTTGGCCATTTTTTGGTGGCCAAGTGGAACAATGTCAAGGTGAACACTTTCAGCATCGGCTTTGGCAAAAAGCTGCTCCGCTTCCGCCGTGGCGAAACGGAATATTGCCTTTCGGCCATTCCTTTTGGCGGCTATGTGGCTATGGCGGGGGAGAATCCCGATAAGCTCAAGGAGGGCGAAGTCCCTGGCGAGCGGGATTTCATGGGCAAGTCGGTAGGGGCCCGCGCTGCCATTGCCTTTGCAGGCCCGTTTATCAATATCGTGTTTGCGTTTATCCTGCTGATGGTCCTTTACATGGTGGGAGTCCAGGAGCCGGACAATAACAACTTGATTGTGGGCTTTGTAGCCGACGATTCTTCTGCAGAGATTGCAGGTATTTTGCCTGGCGATACCATCACCGCCATGAACGAAAAGCCCACCCAGGGTTGGGATGATTTCCGCGAACAGATTGGTGTAAGCCTTGGCGCCGAGGTAGCGCTTGAAATCCATCGTGGCGGAGTTCCCATAACCATTACGGTGGTTCCTCAGGAATTGGTGATTCCGGCGCAGGATTCTACGGGCAAGCCCATCAAGATGGGCATTGGCGACATCGGGATTTATCCCCGCAACCGCGTTATAGTGCGGCTCCCGCCAGTGGAAGGGTCTGCGGCAGAAAAGGCGGGAATCCTCCAGAACGACACCATCTTTGAAATCAACGGGGAACACATTTCCCGCTACGAAGAAGTGGTCCGCATTATTGACGGCAGCCAGGGTGAACCTGTTACCATTACGGTTATCCGCGAAGGCGACACCCTCACCAAGGAACTTGTTCCCGCCTATAGCGAAGAAAACCAGCGCTATATGGTAGGCATCCAGATGGGCTATGTGCTTTTCCGCGAAACAAAAACGGTACGCCGCGGCCCTATAGAAGCCTTTGTAAAAACTTGCGGTACCAGCTGGAAGATGACTACCAGCATTTTCCGTTATTTCAAGCGCATGTTCCAGGGTCAGGTCAAGATGGACGCCTTCTCCGGCCCTGTTTCCATCGTGGCAGTCATGGGCAACGTGTGGATGAGCGGCTTCCAGGACTTTTTGATGCTATTGGCCCTTATCAGCATCAACTTGGGTGTCATGAACTTGCTTCCGTTGGCTATTACCGATGGCGGCCTTCTGATGTTCCTGGGCCTTGAAAAGCTTCGCGGCAAGCCCTTGTCCACAAAGACGCAAACCGTCATTCAGAATGTTGCAGCAGCATTCTTCATCAGTTTCTTCGTGTTCATTACGATTCTTGACTTCGGCAAGCTTTCGCTGTTCTTGAAGTGACAGTGTTAAAAGAGATTTTGTGGTCATGAAAAAATTTACGCACTACATTTCTCTTGGCTATTTTTGCGAAGTGGCCCAAGATTTGGAAAAATTGGGACTAAGGGAATTTTCATCGCCTTTTGATTGGGTAATCTCTGATTTCTCTTGCGTAATGAAAGCTATAGAAAACGGGTTTGAAGATTATCTAAACTGTGACAATCTTTTGCAGAATGCTGCATGCAGGTGTCACTATTACGAAAGCAAATACCATTTTTATTCATTTCACGATTTTAGCCCGTATATATCCTTGGAGGAACAATACCAAGGCGTCAAAGAAAAATATGATCGTCGCATAAATCGATTTTTCAAGGAAATCAAATCTCCGACGCTATTCATAAGGTATATATCCAGCGAGGACGTGGATAATTCTGGAAAATCTATGGAATTGGATTGGATAGAACAGAATTACCAATACATACGAGATGTATTGAAAAAATACAATGAAGACAACGACATTTTGTTTATTGGCGACGAGACTGTGGTTTCGGAAGCGATAAAAATCTATCACGTTTCGCGGGACAAAAAAGAGAAAGTTTCAAAGTTGCCTATTTATAACAATAAGGAACTGTACCCGCTGTTGCAAAGTGTAGATTTCCCGGGAAGGGAAGAAAACCAAAAGAGGTACAGGGAAAGGCGGAAACTTTTCAAGAGGATTTCAAAAAGAGCGAGATGCTGCCTGCAAAAGATTTTCTTGAAAGAATATAAGCATAGTAAGACTTATAATATAGTGGGCAAGTGATAGCATGAAAATCGAAGTCGCGACAATCGATGATGTTCCTGAACTCATGGAGTTGCACGACAGGGCGTTCTTTGCCATTGCCGCAGAAGTAGATTGGCTCGATGCCCCCGGCCTCAAGGAATCCCTGGAGCAGACCCGTGAAGATTTCCCGAAATACATGACGCTAAAGATGCTCTCTGACGAGGGCAAGATTGTCGGTTCGGTCCGCGGCCGTGTAGAAGCCGGATCGTTGTATATCGGCCGTCTGATGGTGCTGCCGGAATGCCAAGGGCGGGGATATGGCAAAATCCTGTTTCGCGAAATCCAGAAGAGGATGTCACACAATCGTGCATGGCTGTTCACCTGTGGCGAAGTTCAGCGTATCGTTTCGTTCTATGAGCGCGAAGGTTTCCGTACCTTCAATACGGAACGCTTCGAAAATGGCCACACGTGGATTTCCATGGAAAAGTGTTGAATTCTGGAATTTCAAGAGTGGCATTTTTCTAAATTGTCCTTCGTAATTGTATAAGGACTCGCTTATGAACATTCTCGTCGTTGGTAGCGGTGGTCGCGAACATGCCATCGCTCTTGCAGTCAAGAAGTCAACCATGTGCGACACTCTCGTGTGCGCTCCGGGCAACCCGGGCATGGCTAACCTCGGCAAGTGCGTGCCGGTGGATGTGGCCGACCC
>CACXIR010000050.1 GCA_902767785.1 Fibrobacter succinogenes
GAAGGTCGTGAAGGACTACGCAAGCCGCCCGAAGATGGCAATACTCCGTGAACAGGGCGTGAATGGCGAACTCGAAATGGCTGCCGCCTTCCAGAAGGCAGGCTTTGAATCCATCGACGTTCACATGACCGACATTCTCGAAGGCCGCGTAAGCCTCAAGGATTTCAACGGTCTCGTGGCTTGCGGTGGCTTCAGCTACGGTGACGTTCTCGGCGCTGGCGAAGGCTGGGCCAAGAGCATCCTCTTCAACCCGAAGGCCCGTAGCGAATTCGAGGCTTACTTCAACCGCAAGGACACCTTCACGCTGGGCGTCTGCAACGGCTGCCAGATGGTCTCCAACCTTAAGGACTTGATTCCGGGTGCCAAGCACTGGCCGCGTTTTGTGCAGAACCTCTCCGAACGTTTCGAGGCCCGCTTCTGTACGCTCAAGGTAGAAGATACCCCGGCTGTGCTTCTCAAGGGCATGGCAGGCTCCATACTTCCGATCGCTGTGGCTCACGGCGAAGGCCGTGCGGAATTCGCTAGCCGTGAAGCCGCCGAAACCTGCCTTAAGACCGGTCTCGTGGCGCTGCGTTATGTGGATGGCAAGCACGAATACACCGAACGCTACCCGCTGAACCCCAACGGCTCCCCGTTCGGCATCAACGGCCTCTGCTCCGAAGACGGTCGCGCCCTCGTCATGATGCCGCACCCGGAACGCGTGTTCCGTACCTGCCAGTACTCCTGGCACCCGGCGGACTGGGGCGAAGACGGCCCGTGGATGCAGTTGTTCCGCAATGGTAGGATTTTTGTGGGCTAAACCCGCCGAAAAAAGGTTAAATTTTTTAGGGAGGGATAGCATGCAGCGAATAGTTCCAATCTTGTTGGCGGTATTGTTTTGTGCCAATGTCGCTTTTTCCCAAGATGTAATACGTTTCCAAAACGGACGTGTTATAGAGGTGAAAATATTGGAAGTAAACGGAGAAACAGTTCGCTATAAAAAAATGAGCAATCTGGACGGACCGGATTTCAGTTTCCCGATTTCCAAGGTTTCAAACGTTACTTACGCCAATGGCGAAACGGTTTATTTTGACGGGTCTGCTCCGCTTCCTTCGGCGGAGCCTATTCCCGCAGCCGAGCCGGAACCATCCGTCGAAGCACCTGCATTTGTGGAAACGGAACCTGTTGCAGAGCCTGCCGCGGAACCTGCTGCAGAACCCGTAGCGGAGAGTGTTGCAGAGCCTGCTCCTGAGCCTGAACCCGTTGTGGAGGAACCGGCGGAAGTAAACGAGGTGGCTGCTGTTGAAGAAGAGCCAGAGCCGGCACCTGTCAAAAAGAAAAAGAAGGGCAAAGCCGAGGAAAAGGGTAAAGCCGCAAAGCCTTCGAAAAAGAAGGAACGGAGCAGACTTGACTTTTCTATTCAAGTCGGCTTGAACCTTTTGACCAATTCTTCTCAAGGGGATATTGACTTTTTCTCCCCGTCCGCTTTTGCGGAGTTGTATTTGTTCCCGGTTAAGTGGTTGGGCCTCGGTGCAGGGGTCGGATTTATGTACGCGACTTCCAGCGACCCTGAATTTGGGTGGATCAATACGTATGATGATGGGGCGACTGCAGGCAACTCCTTTCTGCCGGTTTATGGAAGTTTCAAGTTCCGTTTTGGAAGGGGGACTACCGTTATACCTTATGCCAAGCTTGACCTTGGTTATGCCTTCTGGTGGGGAACGCCTGAAGTGTCTTGTCCCAACGACAGACCCGTGTACTTGTGGAATGCCTATGGCGGTTTCCTGAAGGGAATCGGTGCCGGTATAGATTTTGGCTTTGGCCTGAATGTTGAAGCGAGCTTGTTGATGTTTTCTGGCGGGATAGAGACCAAGTACAAGTACAACGGTTATACGTACTACAGGAATGTGGCTGTGGACTGGACGTTCCTCAACCTGTCCATCGGCTATACATTCTAAAAAGTCAAAAAGGTTTTTTCCATGTGACATGGAATATTCCATTTTGTTCTTTTTGTATCATAAAAAATTACGAAAATGATTGTAAAATTATTGAAATGTGTTGATTTTTGCGAAAAATCTTGATTTTTGTATCGTGAGAATGTTGCGAAACGCCTAAAAAAAGAGTATATTTATACCTGTATGAAACCGGTGATGGAATATCAGAATTTCCGCGTCTATATGCGGGACTTTTATACCGAGCGGAAGGACCGCTCGGGGTTCACCTGGCGGGACTTTGCCCGCGAGGCGGGTTATTCCTCTCCGGTGTTCCTCAAGCTGGTATGCGACGGAAAGGCGAACCTGAGCGAAGTGGGGGTGGAACGCACTGCCGCCGCCATGGGCCTTGCCGGCGTAGACCTGCAGTATTTTAGGGAGCTGGTGGCATTCAACCAGGCCAAGGAAGGCAGCGAAAAGAAGACTCGTTTTGCGCACCTCCGCCGCTTGGCTCGGGAAAACAACCGGGAAATCATAGGCGAGGACCAGTACGACTATTTTGAGTCCTGGAAAAACCCGGTGCTTAGGGAAATGGCTCCCAATATGCCTGGTGCCACTCCTGCCCAGATGGCAGGCAAGCTGGCCTTTGATGCGGAGGCGGCCGGGGTGAAAAAGTCCCTGAACCTGCTCCAAAAGACGGGGATCTTGGAGAAGGATGCTGCCGGGAATTTCAAGCAGGGCAGCAAGGCGATATCTACGGGCAACCTGGAAATTGCGTCCCTCTCTGTGCGTGAAATGCACCGCCAGATGGGAGAGCTTGCGGTTCGTGCCCTGGACGAGATTCCCGTGAAGGAACGTGATATTTCGGGGCTTACCCTGGGGCTTTCCGAAGAGGCGTTTCAGCGGGTGAGCATGGAGATCGAGGCTTTCCGCCGCAGGATTGCCGCTATTGCCATGGAAGACACCCATACCGACAAGGTTTACCGCTTGAACATGCAGCTTTTCCCGTTGACCAAGAACTTTGGAGGTGCAAAATGATGAACAGATTTTATGCGTTCCTTTTGGCACTTCCTGTATTTGCCCTTGTCTTGTGGGCGGGCTGTTCCAACAACGAAGTTGCCGGGGGTGTCAGCGAAGAGACCAATACCATTGCGGGCGTGCTGGTGGACAAGAAGGGTTCTCCGGTAGTCAGCGCCATGGTCTATTGCAAGTCGGTGGATGTGGATACCGTTGAATCTTCTGACAAGACGGATTCCAAGGGCCGGTACCGCCTGCCTGTGAAACGTCATGGCTCCTACGGTATTTCTGCTGCCATGGATTCCTTGGCGTATTACGAAGTGGTTGAGTTTAATGGCAAGGATGTGCAACTCAAGTCGGTGCTTGTGGATGCTTCCGACTTCAGGGGTCGCATTTTGTTGCGCGAGGATTCTACAGCCGCGGGTATCGTGGTCCGCATTCCGGGTTCTCCCTGGACTGCCACGACCGATTCCTTGGGCTATTACCGGTTAGAAGGCATCCCTGTGGGTAAGGTGAATCTGCAGGTGGTTCCCATGGACCTGGCTCGCTTTGTGAAGGTGGAATATGAGGTGAATGTAGGCGCACTTGCCGGTGCAAACGGTGTAGATTCAGTAATGGTTCCGCTCTCTATGGAATACGGGCTTCGCAGCTGGTGGGCCTTTGGTGCCGTCGGTAAAGAGGGTGCTGTGGATTTCGTGAATGATTCCAGGGCTTGGACTGCGGGCATGAAGCTTTATGGCAGTCCGGAATATGGCGGATTTGTCAGCTACGAAGGGACTCCGAACTTTGTTGGTGCTGTTCACTTTAAGGGAGCATCCCAGTTTGGCGTGGTAGAAGATGATAAGGGCATTCTTGATGGCGTGAACAGCTTTGCCGTAGAAGTGGTTCTCCAGGTAGACAAGGTGCTTGACGATAGCGAATCTTTCCGCAAGAACCTGGTGGGTAAGCTTGGATTTGGTTCCGAGGAGGATCGCCCCGTGTTCAGTATGGCGTTGGTCAAGGGAATGTGCGGTTCGGGCAAGGAGAGCATTGCCTTCTTCATGGCCGATGGGAGTGGCGACAGTCTCTCTTGCAAGAACGCTGTGGTGAGCAAGAATGGCCTGGAATTTGGCAAGCGTTATTACCTGATGGCCACATGGAACGGTAAGATGGTCTCCCTGTACGAGAACGGCAAGAAGGTGGGGGAGACGGAAGTCCCGTTCAAGAAAATTTCAGCGTCCGATGAATCCATCTTTGTGGGCAAGGAATCCCTGGAATTCAGTCTGGAGGACCTGCGGATTTCCGTAGAACCCCTCAACGACGCTGATGCGGAAAGCCGCAACAAGAGCCATGAAATTGAAATCCCTTTTCTTGGAACCATCTAACAGCAGGAGGACACCATGATCGAGATGAATACGAATCAAGAAACGGCCTGCTTCGAAGTCAATGAGCATGGTCGCATCCTTTCGGGGAACAGGCGGTTCTGCCGCATGTTCGGTTTCGACGAGAGCGAAATCCGCTGGCACTACCTGAACGACCTGTACCGCTACCAAAAGGATTTTGTGGCGTTTCTGTCGGGAACGGACGCAAACCGCTGCAACTTTATTGCCAAGATGCGTACCCGCAAGGGCCGCAGCTTCAAGTGCAGCATTACCCGTGAGACGTTCCAGGATGCCTACGGGAAGGTCCATTTCCGCAGTACGGTCCGCAAGATGGTGGCCGGCGAATCGGTGGCTGCGGCCCCCATTGTGGAAAACGCTGCCGCCTCGTCGGTGGTGTTCCTTGCCAAGTGCGACCATTGCGGTGTACAAATCCCTGTGGCACGCGTCCGTGGGGTCAAGCTCTCCACCCTCTGCAGCGACTGCGCCCGCAAGGCCTACCCCGAGTTGTACGAGTTGAAGACGGCCCAAGTTTAGCAATCATAGAACCAAGGGCCCGGAAGCGTTCTGCTACGCGCTTCCGGGTCTTTTTTTTATATTATTTGCCTGTAAGCGAGGTTTTATGCAGTCCTGGACCGAAATCAAGAACATTCAGAACCCCACGGAAGAACAGCAGCTGGAGGCCATTGGCCTTAACTGGTATGCTATCAGCCTAATTGAAAAACCATCGGAAAAGGCACAACTGGCCGCTTTCGAAAAGAACGTCCAGGCGATTCTGTATGTGAAGTGCGGTCCTTGTCAGGCCTTGGTGGACGCCTTGAACTCCGTTTCCGAGGACGTCATGGAGGCTGCGGTAAGGGCGGACCCCAACGTCTTGAAGTTTGTAACCAACACCGGCCTGCTGCAGGCTGCGGTTCGCGGAGACTGGAAGATTGTCCGCCAGATAAAGGGTGCAGGGGAGGACTTGTGGGCAGAGGCTGTGCGGCAAGACATTGCTGCCTTGCGCTTTGTTCCCAATCCCACCGAGAAGATATTGCTGGCTGCCATTTCCAAGGACTGGAAACTTTTGCAGGATATTGAACGGCCTTCTGCTGCCATGGTGGCGGAGGCGGTCAGGCAGGACTACCACGCTCTGGAATTTGTGAGCATCAAGCGTCGTACGGAAGCGGTGCAGATGGCGGCAGTCCGCACGGATCCTCGCTGCATCCAGTTCCTGGAACGTGCCTCTGAGGCGATTCAGATGGCTGCGGTTCGTGGCGACAAGTCTGTGTTCGCACTCATCAAGAATCCAGCCGCCTCTGTAGTTGAGTATTGCAAATAGACTTTAAAGCTCTTTTGCGGCTAGTTCCTTGCCGCTTTCTAGTTCGTGAATGCTAAAGCGTCCGTCGGCGTAGAACCCGAAGGTAGGCGGGTTTCCGCCTTTGGGCAGACTTGTAGACCCGGGGTTTACAAGCAGCACGTCCTTGAAGTTCTTTTCCAGAGTCCAGATGTGGGTGTGGCCATACAGGTAGGCGTCAATATGGTACCCCATGGCGTCTGCCGGGAAACATTCCGGCGTAAATAGGTGTCCGTGGCTCAGGAACAGGGTGTATCCGTTGTCCTCGATGATTTCGTATTCGTCCTTGATTTCAAAGGGCAGCATCATCAAGTCCACGTCCGCGTCGCAGTTGCCACGGACCGCGGTAATGTTGTCGCAGTAGGGCATCAGGGCTTCCACTACCCCCATGGGGCCATGGCCCGCGGGCAAGGGGTTCCTGGGCCCGTGGTAGAGGGTGTCGCCCAGTAGGATAATGCGGTTGCATTGGAATTTTTCGTAATGGGCGAGGGCCGCCCTGGCTGCAATGGCGGAACCGTGGATGTCTGAAAGGATTAAAGCTCTCATAAGACGTCAATTTATAAATCTTTTTTACTTGACATTAATATATTTTTGTTAGGAATAGACTAAACATCCCAATAAGGAGAAAATCATGAAAAAAGCAAAATGGACCCTGTCGGCACGATGTGCTTCAGGGGTTGCGTTGCTTGCCTTGTCCCTGGGTGGAGCTTTCTTTGCGGCCTGCGACGATAGCTCTAGCAGCACAAGCAACAGCAGCATTCCCGAATACAAGACGGCGGCCAACCTGCCGGATTCCTGCGAAATGGAAGTGGCCAAGGTGGACACCGCCTATTTCGCCTGCTTCGAGAACAAGTGGATAGAAGTGACCGACTCCGCTACCATCGAGCAGTTCAAGGACGGCATGGACGAATCCAAGATCAAGGAAAAGCTTGAAGAACTGGAAGACATGCTGAAGCCCGCCCCTGCCAAGCCCAAGTCCTCTGACAGCAAGGAAGGAGACGTGGAGTCCAGCGACGATTCCGAAGAACCCGAAAGCTCCGCCGCCGAGGAATGCACGGGCCGCCATTGCAAGACCGGCTCTAGCAGCTCCAGGAGCAGCGGTGGCAACGGCGGCGGTAGCGGTGGCAACGGCGGTGGAGAAGAACCCGACACCGGTAGCAGCTCCAGCTCCGAATCTGGCACCGATTCCAGCGACGACTCTAGCTCCAGTGGCGACGTCAATCCCTCTAGCTCCGAGTCTGACACTGAAAGCAGTTCCAGCACCGAAAGCAGTGCTAGTGCAGAAAATCTATGCGGAGGCGTTGCCTATGATCCTGAAAATGCCGAAAACAAGTGCATAGGCGATGTACTCTACAAAAAATGTGGAGACAACTGGTATAATTCGAAAACCCAGCAGTGTTCTTCAGGGGAAATCTCTGGATTGTGTAGCGGAACTTCTTACGACTTGAGTGAAAGCGTTTGCGATAATGGGACTCTTGTAGCCCATGCTTGTGGAGGCAGCAATGTCTGGTTGGATAACGTAGGCGTAAATAGAGTGGCCGTGTTGAGAGCTTTGCAGAGTTTTGGTCTTGGCCTCACTGCCGCAAAGAGTGTATGCGATGCCGCACCAACGAATGTTTTTAGTACGGATGTCGACATAGTGAAGGCTCAAAATGTACTTGTTACCTTGGTGGATTCTGGCGCTACGGCAACCATACAACAGCATTGGAAAACATATGACCCCTTAACAGAAATGTGTTCTGCAGGCAATGTGCTTAAATCTTGCGGAGGTCAGCCGTATAATTCAGAAGTGCTCTCATGCAGCACCGACGGTAAAGTGTCTTTTAAAGGTCTTTCTATGAGTGCTTCTAGCACAAGCTTGGATTATGGCGATTATGCAACGATTACCTTGCCGGGAAAGTCGAAATGCACATATGTTGTCTACGGGTCCGACGGCTCGGTCAATAGCGATTATGCTTCGGCTGGCTGGGGTGAAACTACAGAAACGGATTGTTCGATAAAACTTGAAAATATCAATAGCCTTAGCACTGATGTTGAAGCGACCGTTGGTCTGAAACACATTTATATAGGCAACAAGATCTATACCATGCTTAAGATTAAGGGTGGCTCCGCCAATCCGGCACCTCCGGTTGGCCCTGCTCTTGGGGAAGTTGGTATAAACATTATGGATTTCTGCAGACAATTCAATGCTCTGACTTCTGGCCAGACGAGTACAATCTTCTCAGTGCTTATAGAGGAAAATACCGACAAAACCTTTACGTTCGTCACCAATTACTCCGATGAACCTTCGTTCGATGTGACATTGAAAGGCAATCCCTGTAAGGACCAGCTCGCAAGCGATGAATTCTGCGATGTCCGTGATAATCAAGTCTACAAGAAAGTGACCATTAATAAAGTGACTTGGACTGCGGAAAACATGAAATATAAAACGTCAGGCACGTCCAGCGTGTGTTACCTCGCCAGTAATGATAACTGCGATACCTATGGACGCCTTTATACCTTGGCTGGAGCGCAGGCTGCATGCCCGTCTGGATGGCATTTGCCAACCAAAGAAGAATACGAAAAGTTGATCGTATTTGCCGATGGAGAAATTAGTGAATATGCCCCGAGCAGCAATGCGGCCACCAACCTGTTGGCAAACGGAGATGATAAATACGGTTTTGGCCTGCTTTTGGCCGGTTATTGCACCACTAATAGTCCTTCTTCTTGCAGCGCTCTTAACAGCAGGGCGGAACTGTGGGCGGAGTCAACGGACAAAACCTATGCAAATGTGTACTACAATTCCACGAAGGAGCAATACATAATGCAACTAGGTAATGAACTGTATGACACCTATAGAAAATCGGTCCGTTGTGTCAAGGACAAATAAATAAATTGCGTAATCGTTTTAAAAGGCCTGCAGTGATGCAGGCCTTTGCTTATGGTATGCGGCGGCTTATTGCACCTCTATCAGCGGGCTGGTTTCGCTCAGCAGGTAGTTCCATTCTTCGCGGATCTTTTCGTATTCGCTGGGGTCGGCGTATAGGGCGAAGGTGGTCCACTTGATACCTGTTTCGCCAGTTGTAGCCTCAGCCTTCTCAAAGCTGACGTAGTCCACGTCCCTGCTCAAGGGCCTTGGCCCCGTGATGCCTACGGACTTGCCGCTAGGCGCCTTGACGCTCAGGTGGTAGCTGAACTGGGTCTCGTGAGGCATGCGGATGGGGTGGTGGCGCTTGGAGACCTTCGGGAGCTTGAAGAGACTCCGCTCCCACACGTTGGGGAACCGTCCCTTGAGTTCAGAGCCGCCTTGGCCAAAGTAAGCCTTGGAGGCGTAGGTGGTTACGAGAATCAGGGGCTTGTTGAACTGGTCCAGGTTTTCGATGCGGATGTTGCCTATGCTCACGTCGGGGATTCCCGAAGAAAGGAAGTTTTCCATCAGTTGTTCCTGTTCCTTGGTCTCGCGACCGAAGAAACGGTTACGGATAGAACTGGCGAACTTGCCTTGCAGGGTGACGGAATCCCTGAATTCGCAGGCTCCGTTTTCGCCGATGAAAAGCCGGTGGTCTATGGCAATCTGGTGTTCCTGATTGTCTTCCAGGATGGGCGTGGTAACTACACGGCTGTTGTCTTCGTCGATGATGAGGGCCACCTTGCCTTCCATGTCCAGGGGCACGGGGCGGTCGTTGCCCGTCTTGTCGGTGGCGTCCACCCACATTTCACTGATCTTGTCTTGCTTGGGAATGTAGAGGATCATGTGGTTGAACTGCTGGATGGTGGGCAGGTGCTCGAAACCTTCTTCGGTGAGGTGGATGGCGGCCAGGTAACTCTTGACTCCGATGGCTGCGAGCATTTCCTTGAGCAACAGAGCCATGTCCTTGCAGTCGCCACGACGCTCCTTGAGCGTCACTTCGGCGGTCTGGGGAATCAGGCTGTGACCGCCGAAGCGGACATCGCGGTAGCGGATGTCGTGGCGTACGAAACGCACAATAGCCTTCACGGCCTCGTCCCCGATTTTGTTGCCCCGGACTTCAAAAGCTTTTTCACGAACGCTCACTGCCTGCTTGAACTGATGCTGTATCAGGTTCTGGTAGTCGTTGCCAACATCCTTCCATTCCTGTTTGCCGGTAAGCATTAGGCCCGAACCGAAGTCACGGTATACGGGCATGTACATTTCCTTGCGGACCACCACGGGATTTTCGATTTTCCATTCGCGACCGCCCTGGATGTTGTTCCGTTCCAGGGTGCCGTATTCTTCGGTGGTAAAGCGACTGGTGTCGGCGTAGACCCTAAAGATGGACTGGCCCACGGGAATGTCGCGGCTGCTTACGAAGTCGGTGTAGGGAATCATGCCCTTGGTCTCGATGGCGGTACGGCTGAACTGCAGGTATACAAAGTCACCGGGGGCCAGTTCCTGCAAGGGGAAGTGTGCCGTCTGGGATTCATTTCCGCCGCCAATTTCAGTAGCATAGGTAATGTATGCTCCGGAGAGGCTTGCTTTCTGCTTCAAGGTCCAGGTGGAATCGTAAACTTCAAGGGCGTTCAGGTAAATACGGTCATAGCCCGGCAAGAAGTCGAAGGTGAATTCGCGATAGATGGCGGCTCCGCGGATATCCAGAATCTCCATGAGCATTTCTTCGCTGCGGACCCAGGGCTCGTTCTTTTCGGCCTTCAGCATTTCCTTGCTGTAATGCACCACGGCAGGGAAGTCCCCGTCTACGGCAGCTTTCTTTGCTGTGTGCGAGAGAAGGCTCTTCAGATCTTCGGTGCGCTTTTCGATGGGGGAGATTGGCTTTTGAAGCGTGCGGTTGTCCGCCTTGCCGAGGAATGCCTTGGTTGCGCTGAGGAAACTCTTGGCGTCTTCGTTATCGGGCTTCAGGGAAAGGGCTTTGGTCAGGGCCTTTTCTGCCTCGCGGTAGTTGCGGGAGTAGAACAAAATCTTTCCGTGGGTGGTCCAGACTTTGTAATCGTTCTGTGCCTTGGTCAGGGTCTCTTCGCTAATGGCACGGGCCTCTTCGTAACGGCCAAGGAATATGAGGGCATCCATCAGGGTTTCGCCCAGTTCCTTGCTCATGCCGAACCTGCCGCGGATTCCGTACAGAATGTCCACTGCTTCGGCATACTGGTCCAGCCCCATGTAGGTCTTGGCCAGGTACACTCCCAGGCGGCTGCTGGGCTGGGTGTCATAGAGCCTTTGCACTACCAGCAAGGACTGGTGTCGCTGTCCCAGGCCCCACAGGGCGTCGCTCAGGTTGATTACGTATTCCGGGTTGTTGGGAGTGTATTGCAGGGCGCCTTCCGCACACTCGCGGGCGCGGCCGTAGTCGAACACCGCCTCGTACATTTCGCCCAGAATGGAAAGCAGCTTTCCGTTCTTGCGGACCAGCTCTTTTTCGCTTTCAAAGTGGCTGATGCCCGGACCGTAGAGTTCCTTAAGCTGGTACACGAATCCGCAGTTGATCAGGTATAGGGGTTCTTCGGGGTCCATCTTGTTGGCCCGCTCAAAGTAGCTGAGGGCCACCAGGGGCTGGTCCTCTAGTAGACGCAGAATTCCCACCTGGCTCATGACGGCCGCATTGAACTTGGCCTGCTTTTTGGCGGATTCGGCGTCGGTGGCTTGCTCGGGCTTTGCACCAATTTCCATTCCCTGCAGGGCGTTGTCCATGACCTTGGAATACTTTTTCTTGTTGATGCCCTGGGTCCAGGTTACGGCTAGGATTCCCCGACCGTCTTCGTAGAAGAAACGGCCCTTGTAGCTGAAGTCGAAGCGGTTTACCGTATGGGTGAGAGTGAATTCTTGCACGTAGCGGTCGCCCACCTTCACACGTCTGTTTTCCAGGCTAGGTTCGCCCGGGTCCACGCCCAGCCGCACCAGCAGCACCTTGAATAGGTCCTGCGCTGAAACTTCGTCGCTAGGGACAATGGCGCCGTACACGAAGAAGGAAACGTCCTCGTCTTTGTTGGTGAGAACCAGGTCGGGGTCGTCGTTCTGTTTGGAAATGCCGTTCCAGAAATGCCAGAGGGTGTCCTTTACTGCCCAGCGGTAGCCCAGAGTCTGGGACTGGTATTCCGTCATGTGGTCGGGTGAAAGCTCTGGCCCGCTTTCCTTAAGGATTTCCTTGAGCTGGAAGTCCTTGAAGAATTCCGCCCATTCCGCTTTCAGCGCCCCTGCAGGGAGGGTTACGTCGGTGGCCGAAAGGGTGAGGGCGTAGACCCGGTTGCCGTTGCCGGTCACAAGGCCTACCGCCTCGTAGGGTGTGTCGTAGCGCTTGCCCGCCACGTCAAAAAAAGCACCTGTGGTACCGAAGGCCTCTTCGGGGTAGGTTTCGGCAAGGCTTGCCTTTTTGCCGCTGGACTCGAAGCTCTGCAGTTCTATGCGGGCCCGGTCCATGAGGTTCATGGGTTCCCCCTCTGCAAGTTCCACTTCTCGCAGTACTGCGCGGCGGCCCGTTTTGGCGTTGTAGTATTCCAGCGGGGTTCCGTCGTCGCCGCCAATCTGGACCCAGTCTCCACCGGGACTCTTGAAGGAATAGCCCTTGCTTTCTACGGCTCCTTCGGGCCTGCGTTCCGCATTTTGCTTTGCGGCGGGCGTGGGGGAGTCGTCGTAAAAGGCGTCTGTGGGGGCCGGTTTGGCCTTTCCGTCCGGTGCACTTTTGGGGCTTGTTTCGGTCAGGGGCTCTCCGTTACCGGCACAGGAGGCCAAAATCTGTAATAATAGAACAAGGCCTATGGACCAAAGGCTTCTTTTTAGGGGCTTCATATCTTTTTTAATGAATATTTTTTTCAAAACTACCTTACTTAAACGGTGTAATTTTAGTAAATTTGGAGCCAAGAACGCACTTACCTATTGGGTGGGTGGCAATTTCACAATAAAACAAAAGGATCCAATAATGGCTCTTAAACTCGGTATCAATGGTTTCGGCCGCATCGGCCGTATGGTGTTCCGCGCTGCTGTGGAAAACTTCTCCAAGGACATTCAGGTTGTCGGTATCAACGACCTTCTCGACGTTGACTATCTCGCTTACATGCTGAAGTATGACTCCGTGCACGGCGCTTTCAAGCACGACGTGTCTTTCGAAGGCAACTTCCTCATCGTTGACGGCAACAAGATTCAGGTGTTCGCCGAAAAGGATCCCACCAACATCACTTGGGGTGCCCTCGGTGTTGACGTCGTTGTGGAATCCACTGGCTTCTTCCTGACCGACGAACTCGCTCGCGCCCACATCAAGGCCGGTGCCAAGAAGGTCATCATGTCCGCTCCTTCCAAGGACGCTACCCCGATGTTCGTTTACGGTGTGAACCACCAGACCTACGCCGGCCAGGACATCATCTCCAACGCTTCTTGCACCACCAACTGCTTGGCTCCTATGTCCAAGGTCCTGAACGACAAGTTCGGCATCAAGCGTGGCCTCATGACCACCGTTCACGCTGCAACTGCTACTCAGAAGACTGTTGACGGTCCTTCCAAGAAGGACTGGCGCGGTGGCCGCGGCATCCTCGAGAACATCATTCCTTCTTCCACTGGCGCTGCCAAGGCCGTGGGCAAGGTTCTCCCGCAGCTCAACGGTAAGCTCACCGGTATGAGCCTCCGCGTTCCGACCTCTGACGTTTCCTTCGTTGACCTCACTGCCGAACTCGAAAAGCCGGCTACCTACGAAGAAATCTGCAAGGCCATGAAGGAAGCTTCTGAAGGCGAACTCAAGGGCATCCTCGGTTACACCGACGAAGCTCTCGTTTCTACCGACTTCCGCAACGACGCTCGCACTTCCATCTTCGACGTCAAGGCTGGCATCCAGCTCGACCCGACCTTCGTGAAGGTTTGCGCCTGGTACGATAACGAATGGGGCTACAGCAACAAGGTTTGCGAAATGGCCCGCGTCATCACCAAGTAATTGACTTTACGTCTTTAAAAAAGAGGCTCCGCTTTGCGGAGCCTTTTTATTACCGCTCGCTCGTCGTCTATGGATTAGAGCCTCCGGTATCTCGCTCGCTCTCGCCACCACGGCATGCTTACGCTATGCCGCTTGTGGCTCACGGATACCGCTTTACTGCTCGTCGTCTAGAGACTTTTATTTATGGGTGGAATCCGCTTTGGCTTTAGTCTGCGAAGAGTCTGTCGATAGGGAATCCGTCTGTGTGGAGTCTGCCTGCGTCACCTTAAGGGTGTCCAGTTTTTTCTTGACGGAGACAAGCATTTTTTGCAGGTCCACCAGGCCTTCTCTGTTTTCCTCTGCCAGGGAACGGATGGGTTTCAGGTAGGCGGAATCGGCGATTCCCAGTGTGTCAATGTTCCACAGCTCATAGGTGGCAACCATCATGGCCGCCCATTCCTTGATCCAGATCTTGCGGGATTCCCTGCTGGCGAACCAGGAACTCGGGGTGTAGATGTAGTCGTTTCCCTCGGTCACAATAAAGTGGGGCTTTCCGCCGGCAAGTGTGTTGAAAATTTTGGCGGCACGCTTGGTGGCTGCGGAATAGGTCACCAAAAGGACTGTGTCCACATTGCGTTTTTTGAACCAGGGGATAATGGTCCTGGCCTCTTCGAAGGTAGAGGGATCGTCATGCATGGCCATAAAAACGGCGTTGCTATCGAAGTTCCCCTGTTTCATAAAGTCTTCAGCATAAAATTCCGCATTGGAATGGGTGCGGTAAACTCTACGTCCCAGAATCAGAACGGAATCCACCTTGTGTTCCCGCAAAAGCTTTGCGGCGTAGTCCGTACGTTCCAGCTCGGCAGTTTGCCCGTCTAGAACGGCGACCCACTTGACATGGCTGAACTCGTCGTTTTGCAGGAGCCAGGACCCGCTGCTGGTCATGACAAAATAAAAGCAAATCACCAGTATTGTGACGATGCCAATAGTAACTCCCCAAAATTTTTTGGATGCCTTTTTGGGCCTTTTGTCTTTTTTCAACAACATGGTTTACTTCCTGTTTGGGGCTGCCAC
>CACXIR010000051.1 GCA_902767785.1 Fibrobacter succinogenes
AAGGTGATGCACCAGACCGTCATCAAGGTCACGAGCGACATCGAGAACATGAGCTTCAACACCGCGATTAGCCAGCTGATGATCTTCAACAACGAAATGATGAAGATGGACAAGCGCTACCGCGAGCCGTGCGAAACCTTCGTGAAGTTGCTGCACCCGTTTGCCCCGCATATCGCCGAAGAAATGTGGAGCATCCTCGGTCACAACGAATCGCTCACGAACGTCGCCTGGCCGGAAGCCGACCACTCCAAGGCCGTGGAAAACACTGTCGAAGTCGTGTTCCAGGTGAACGGCAAGGTCCGCGCGAAGGCATCTGTCGCGAAGGACATGGACAAGGCCGCCCTCGAAAAGCTCGCCATGGACAACGATCGTATGAAAGAGTTCATGAACGGTAAGACCGTCGTGAAGTCCATCGTCGTCCCGGGCAAGCTCGTGAACATCGTGGTGAAGTAGCCGCAAATAACGCGACACCCCATTTGAAAAAGACCGTAGCCTAACCGCTGCGGTCTTTTTATATTTCCTCTAAATGAAGTTCCCTAGGTCCAAATTCGCGGTGTACTGTGTGCTGGTGTCTTCGTGGCTGGCACTGTGTGCTACGTCGTGCGACGAAGGAGAATTTGAAAGCAAATATGCGGCCAGTATTTGTGCCCAGAAACCAGAGGGCGTCGATTCCTTGAATATACAGGTTACCTACCAGGCCGGAGATTCCGTTTGGGCTGACTCCAACTCTACGGTATCAAAATATGGCTCCTTTAGCTATCGCAATATGGCTTGCGTAAGTTGTATATGGAAATGTGACAGTTTATTTTCGCTCAGTAGCAAAAACAAGATATCGGTTGACCTTTCTTTTTATTGTGGAGGCAAGGAAATAGCATTGCCTACTTATGCTATTGACGGACAATCCCATCGTTGGGGCGAAGACGATATTGATTACCGTTTTGTGGAATTTGACGAACGGAAAATCAACGGGGATTTTGTGGTGGAGACATTCCTTTCTCCAGATGACACCACCTGTGGCAAGTTCGTGAATTACGCCGTGTTGAGGTTGCCGTGATCCGCGTTCTCTTTTTGATAGCCTGCCTGGTGTGCGTGACCATGGCCGACACAGACGAGCCGGCACAGCCTCGCAAGAGGCGACGTCACCGTGCATCGGAATTTGTCTACCCCTATTTTGAAATCTCTGCAGGGGCGCAGTATTCAAAGTCTAAATACAAGACGGAATCTATTGCTCATTGGTATCACGATACCGACCGGGACGAAATGGTTTACGACAAGGACCTTTATTACAACATCTACTCCTTTGAGGGTTATGGCCCGCGCTTTGAGTCGAAAGTAGGTATACTTTTGTTCCAGCGAGGCATTCTGTTTATTGATTTGGGCCTGGCTTGGTCTTTCGGGGATTCTTATTACAAGTACTACTCCCGGGACAAGGAAAAATTTAAGGAGAGCGGCGGCCAACTCTGCCCCTTTTATGGTTTTGGAACCAAGGTGTACCCTTTCGTGAAATTGGTGCCGCTTTTGGACGGGTTCTTTGTAGGGGCAGCGGTATCTTTTTTGGTTCCGGATAATTCCTGGGACAAGTATGATATGGAATATTCCCCTGATGAAGTGGGCTATAAATTCGAGTTGGGAAACGTCTGGAGCGTTTCGGAACACTATTTTGTGGGCATAACCTTGAACACGGCCATTTACTGGAGCGGTGTGGGTTCCAACAAGGAATATGGTGACGATGAATTCCAGGTATATAAAAACTCCAAGCGGGACCCTGTTGACGAGGTGAATACCCTGCAGTTGGGTGCCGCCGTGACCGTCGTGCGCAAGTAGGGCTTGCTTGCCGTGCCGCCGAGTTCTATATTTGGGGCATGTTCAAGATAATCAAGGCTATTAGCCGTCTGCTTTCGAACTACGCTTCACCTTTTGTCATCGCAAGCGCAATTGTCGCATTCTTCGTTCCGGTCGCTTTCGGCTGGGTTCACGGGAATGTATCCTCCATCATTCTCGGCGTCATCATGTTGAGCATGGGCCTTACCATCTCCATGGACGACGTGCGGAATCTGCTGAAGCAGCCTTTCCACATTCTGCTGGGTGCCGTGGCGCAGTATACGATCATGCCCTTTGTGGCCTTCGGACTTACGAAGGTGTTCGGGCTGGACCCCTACCTTGCTGTGGGTATCATTCTGGTGGGGTGCTGCCCGGGCGGTGTTTCCAGCAACCTTTGCAACTACTTCTTGGGCAAGCGTGCCGTATTTAAAGAAATCCAGTCGAACATGCCTGCCGTGAGCGTCATAGGCCTGATGCTCATTGTGGGCGGTGTCGTGGTGACGGTGCGTCCGCAGTTGTTGACCAACGGGCTATCGCTGATTTTCCTGGTGCTTGCGGTGGTGTTCTGTCACAATGCGCTGGGCTATGTGCTGGGCTACAGCGTGGGTAGGCTTTTCAAGTTCAATACCGCCAAGAAGCGGACCATCGCTATCGAGGTGGGTGTGCAGAATGCCGGCATGGCCACCGTGCTTGCCATGGCCTTCTTTGCGAACCCCGAAAACGTGGCGGCCAACCCCAAGGCGGTGCTTTGCATGGTGCCTTGTGCCTTGAGCTGTGCCTACCATTCCATTAGCGGGACGGTGCTGGCCAACATTTTCGCCTGGTGGGACAAGAAGTCCGGCGGAAAAAACTAGGATTGCTTGACGTCTTCTAGCTTGGTGCGGTCTTTATAAAGCTGTTCGGAAATCTTGGCGAATGCATTCACGACTACAGGGTCAAAGTGCTTGCCTGAGCCGTCCATGATGATTTCCATTGCTTTTTCGTAGGTGAAGGGTTTCTTGTAAACCCGCTCTGCCACCAGTGCGTCGAACACGTCTGCCACTGCCATGATTCTTGCAGACAGGGGGATTTCTTCGCCTTTGATTTTTGTGGGGTAGCCCGAACCATCCCATTTTTCGTGGTGGTAGTGGGCCATCTCGATGGATTCCTTCAGGTAGTTGTCGTCCAAGGAATCGCTGGTGTTCTCCACAATCTTTTCCAGGATGTTCTTGCCTTCGGTGGTGTGGCTCTTCATGATGGTGAATTCTTCGTCGGTAAGCTTGCCAGGCTTGTTCAAAATCAAGTCCGACACCGCGATTTTTCCGATGTCGTGGAGAGGTGCGGAGCGGCAAAGCTTGTCTATGAATTCGTCGTCTAGGGTTTCCTTGAATTGCCCTTCTTTCTTGAGTTCCTGGGCGATAGCCTTCACGTAGTAGGCGGTTTTCTTAATGTGGTTTCCCGTGCTGGTGTCGCGAGCTTCCACCATCTCGGCGAAGTTGATAATAATTTCGTCTTGCATGCGGGTAATACGCCCGTTTTGTTCCTGTAGCTGGCGGATATAGTCCAGGGAATCTTCGCCCATCTTTATGAGAGCTTTGTACAGGAACTCAATTTCGTCGAAAGTCTGTATTTTCAGGGAGCGGAGGCCATCCAGGCTTTTGTCCTTGTCCTGTTCCAGGTTGTAGGCGAACCGGGAGGACTCGTATGACATTCTGTTGATGGGACGCACGATGCCTTGACGCACTAGCTCCACGATGACACTCATAATGATAAGGGAAAGTCCAAAGAACAGGGAGAGGAACTTGATAAAGAAGGTCGCCTCGTCGTGGGTGATTTCCTCCATGGAAATGTCTGCCGCTACGTAGGCTACGGTGGTTCCCGTGGAATTCCTCAGTGGCCTGTAGATGGTTAGGAGCCAGCCGTAGCTGTCGTCGGAGATGATGGGGTCGATTTCGCCGCCTTTGAACAGCGTGGGCAGGTAGGGTACAAAGGATGGGTCAAAGGGAATGATGTCTCCCGGCGCACTAGGCTCTTCGCCGCCTTCGGATTCCATATCGAAGACCACGTGGCAACCATCTTCTAGGATCTTATAGACGTAGAGATACTTGGCTTGTGAAAAGCTCTTTTTTAGCCGGCTGAGTTTTTCGTGGGCTTCTTTATAGCCTTCGGCCTCCATGCCATGGGCGATATATTCGTCCACTCGATCGGCATCGATGAACACGGTTGCGGCCTGGGTTAAGCCGCTGGCGGTTTCAGTAAACTTTTCGACGGACACCCTCTGGTACAGGAAGAAACCGATGGCACAGGCCAATGTTCCTAGCAGCAATTCCGCCACAGTGACCATGGCGATAACCTTGCGGAGCAGGGAACGCTTGTAGATTTTTTGGTCTTCGTGGGGGGAGGGTTCCTGCAGGAACGCCTTGTGGGCAATTTTTTTAATCTTTGTGGGAATCCACCTGAACAAGAGGATGGCCGTGATTACCACGATTCCCTTGTCAAAAACGTCAATGATGATGTCTGCCAGGAGCTGGGCCCAGAACTCGGGCAGGCCGCAGGTGTCCCTGAGTCCGAGGGCGAAGGGGGCGGAAATGCCCTCGCCAATGCTATAGCCGTAGAGGAAGTAGGTGATGAGGGAACCCAGGCCTCCTCCAATAAGGGCGAATACGAAGATTACGAAAATGATTCTTGGAATGCTGGAAAAGAACCTGTGGTGGATGAAGACTACGGTGGTGCATGCGATAAGGATGCTGATGACTCCGTAGTAGAGGGTTACGGTATCGGAGATGCCGTCGATAGCGTTGGAAATGAATCCCACGAATACGGCAGGCAAATTGCCACAGAGGAGGGCGGCGACAATGGTTCCCAGACAGTCGAAATACAGGGGCAGCTGGAAATGGGCGACAATTTTGGCAGGGAGAATGTTCAAGAGGATGGCCACCACAACAAAGGGGGCGGCCTTAAAAAAGTAAATGCCAAATTTTTTCACCAAATCCATTGAACTAACCCCTTTCAGGATCTGCTTGAAAATTTAAATAGTTTTGACCTCAACGATTTTTTTGTTGTTGGTCGCACCCGTTATTACGGATACATCCCGTTTGTGAACGCCAAAATGCTCCGCCAGGAGTTCACAAATGGCCTGGTTGGCCGCTCCGTCCACGGGTGGGGCCTTGACCTCCACCTTATAACTCCCGTCAGGGAGTTTTGTCACGGATTCCCTCTTGCTGCGGGCATGCACCTTGATGTTCACCTTCATGCAGGCGTTCTCTTTTTTAGGCAATCACATTCCCTGTGGGGGCGTTCCCGGTAGCGGGGATGGGCCGCTGGTCGTTTTCCATGGCCGCGAGCAGATCCTCTTGTCCGCGAATCAGGGCCCGGCAGCGGATAAAGTAGTTGGTACGGATTTGCTTGAGCTGCTCAATTTCCGCCCGCAGGTCCTCGGCGCTTTTCTTGGTGTTCTCCACTTCCTTGATGGCCCTTGCTTTTGCCTCTGCAATAATCAGTTCCGCTTCCTTTTCGGCATTGGCTTTTACCTCGTCCACGGTTTTTTGCATGGTGACCACCGCATCTTGGATGGTTTTTTCGATCTGTCGGTAGTAGTTTACTCGCTCTTCGGCAATTTTCAACCGCTCTGTCAGGTCCGTGCGGTTTCTGGACATCTGCTCAAAGGCGGTGGCGGCTGTTTCCAGGAACGCCTTCACCTCGTCGGGGTCGATGCCGCCGAAATTTTTCTTGTGAAAAGTCTGGTTGCGAATGTCTAGCGGAGTCAGTTCCATACATTACCTATTTGTGGATGGTATTCTATACAAAAAAAATATAAAAAAGAATGGACAAGTGGAAAACAGGGCGTTCCAAATTGGAATATACATTTATGTTACATACTCCTTTGTTCGAAAAAAAAGTGTATATGGTAAGATGTGGCCCATGGAGGACCTAAAATAGGAGCTTGTGGCGACGTGATAGGCAGGTTTAAAATATTTGTGCAAAGGCAGGAGTCCCTGGAGAAGACCCTTTTTTGGGTTTTCTTGGTGATTGTGCTTTTGGCAAGCGTGGCGTCAACCATCTTTACGTTTTACGAACAAATTAGCAACATAACCTCTGCGGTCTGCCTCTTGACCAGCGTTATTTGCGCTATACTTGCGGTCGTTGCGGTCAAGACTCGCATGTATAGCCTTTGTTACGTGGTCATGTGCCTTGTCTTGAGTTGTTTTCTTTTGCCCCTTTTGTTTTTCCTGTGCGGTGGATTTAATTGTGGCATGAGCCTCTACTGCCTTACGGCGGTGTTCCTGTGTGCCTACTGCCCTGGCAAGAGCAAGTGGGTGGTGTTCTTTGTGACCATGCTGGCTATTGAGTCGGCCTTTGTGCTGTCGAGGTTCTACCCGGAGTACGTGGTGCAACTGGACGACAACGCCGCCTTTATCGACATGCTGGTGTCCTTCCTTATCACGGGAGCGGTAAGTTTTGCCATTAGCGCCTTTGCCCTCTATTTTTACAATCTGGAGCGTCGAGGCAAGGAGGACATGCTTTCCCGCCTGGAATTCCTTTCCAAGCGGGATGCGAAAACGGGGCTTTTCAACAGGGGCTACATGATCAGTTTCCTGGAGAATATGGTTTGGCCTCGGCGTGAAGGCTACTACCTGCTGCTTTTGGACATGGATTCCTTCAGGAATGTGAATGCCAATTATGGGCAGGTCTTTGGTGACGAGATTCTTTGCGACGTGGCAAAGTTTCTGATTCAGGACCGCGACGACACGGTAGGGGAGTGCTGTGGCCGCATGGACGGGGAATTGTTCATGTGCTTGCTTCGGAGCGATTCGGAACAGGCGGCTTTCGCCCGGGCAGAACGGATCAGGGAGGGCATTGCCAAATTGCGTTGGGACAAGTTCCCCCAGGCTGCGGTAACCGTCAGCGGCAGCTTCATCCCCTGCGGTATTCACCAGTTTACCCGCTATTCCCAGCTGGTCATTAAGGCGGAAGAAAGCCTGTATTGGGCCAAGAAGGGCGGCAAGAACCAGATTCGCACGGTGAACTGATTTTTTCCCTTTGACCCGCCCGACTGTTGATAAATTGTTGATTAATTGGGTGAAATTTGGTAATTTCGCCCTTTTTTGCTTAAAATTCCCATATCTAGCGATTGGGGACCTTGATTTATGCGGTATTTTTGCTAGATTTGGAACTCAAAATTTTGCAATTCGACTAGAAAGGTTTTATCATGAAAAGAACATTCCAGCCTCATAACCGCAAGCGCGCCAACAAGCAGGGTTTCCGTGCCCGTATGGAAGATCGTTGGGGCCGTGCCGTGCTCAGCCGTCGCCGTGCCAAGGGTCGCAAGCGCCTGACCGTAAGCGATACCATCTATAAGAAGTAAGTCGGGGGTGGCTTATCGCCGCTCTGCGTTCTTATAGGCTGCCAAACCAGCCCGCTTATCGCACAGTAGCCGTCCAAGGAAAGTTTGTCCGCGCACCGTCGTTGACCATGCGTTGGATTGACAGTCCGGACGGTTTTTGTCGTTTCTGCTTTTTAGCGAAAAAGAAAAATGGTAACGCCGTTTACCGCAACAAGTGCCGGAGGATCCTGCGGCCTTTGTTTTTTGGAATGGTTCCGAACATCAAGAAACCCGTTTGGGCCATGGTAGTGGTGACCGTGGGCCAGCAGGAACTGACCTCCGAGAAGTTGCGGGAGTCCGCCCTCAAGATTTTTAACAAGATGGAATGGGCGGACTAAAGTGCCGGGTGCGAAGATGCTTGCGAAGCTTAAGAAAGCCTCTGTGGCGGCTCTAGTGGCGCCCATCCGGCTTTACCAGCTGGTCCACCCCTACTTTTTTCATGGCGTGTGCCGGTTCCAGCCTACCTGTTCCAGCTATGCAATCGAGGCCTTGCGGGTCCACGGACCCTTCAAAGGTTTCTATCTTGCGGTTTTTAGAATTTTAAGATGCAACCCCTTCTGCAAGGGCGGCTATGACCCGGTGCCGCCCAGAAAGGAAAAGACATGAACAAGAATACCGTCATAGGTTCCATCCTCATTGCCGTCATTGTCATCTGGTGGATGACCATGTCCTCTAACAACGCCAAGCAGCAGGCGGCCAGCCAGGCTAAGGAAAAAGCCGCGGCGGCGGTTGCCAAGGATTCCAGCTCCGACCAGCTGGTGCTTGCTGACAAGGCCCCCGAAATTAAGGCCGCCCCGGTTCTTGGCGATGCCGCAGACAGTGCTTCTGCCGTTGTGGTCGATTCTGTTGCTTCTGGCAGCGCTGCCGTTGCAGCCGCTACCGCCGCCGCGGACAGTTCTGCCGCGGATAGCACTGCGAATAGCGCGGCCCCCGTGGTTGAGCCCCGCGCTGTGACGGTGGAGACGGACAAGTTCGTTATGACCCTCACCAACAAGGGCGGAAAAATCCAGAGCGTGGTGGTGAAGGCCTTGGCCGACAGCGCGGGCAAGTTCCCGGAACTGATTCAGGACACTGCCCTGGGCGCCCTGGACTTGAAGCTGGGCCAGGCGGACTTGAGCGAAGCCCTGTTTGACTTGGGCGATACTCCGGATTATATCAAGGTGGAAAACGACGCCACGGTGAAGTTCGTGTTCAGCGACAAGAGCGGCAAGCAGGTTGTCCGCAGCTACGGCTTTACCAAGGATGGCGTCTCTGTGCGTCAGGTGAACCGCTTTGTAGGGTTCAGGCCCACGGACTACGAGCTGTCTTGGAAGGGCGGCATGAAGGAAACGGAAGTGATTCCCAAGGGCAAGAGCTTCGGTGGCGCCAGCTACTTCTTTAGCGAATTGATTTTCAACAACACCTACACGGTGGAACGTGAAACCTTCTCTGAATCCAAGACCTTCAACAAGGACGAAGGCCGCATTGTGTGGGCGGGACTTCGCCGCAAGTACGTGGCCATGGCGGTGCAGTTTGACGAGGCCTTGCCCGTGACTCTTGCTGCAAAGCCTATGAAGGTGGAAGAGAACGAAAAGGACCCCGGTACCTACAAGCTTGCCTTGACAGACGAGATTCGCGGGGATTCCCTGGGTTACGACTTTATGGTACTCCCCCTGCAGTGGCAAGAGGTGGAGGCCTTGGGCAAGGGCTACGAGAAGGTGATTGTGAGCGGCTGGTCCTGGTGCGGAGCCGACGTCTGGTTCGTATGGATTTGCAAGATTTTGCTGAAGCTTTTGAATTTCTTCTATAGCATTATTCCCAACTACGGCATTGCCATTATCATTGTGACCTTCATTGTCCGCGGCTTTACTACGCCCTTTACGGTGAAGCAGCTCAAGTCCACCCGCGCCATGAGCAAGCTCAAGCCCCAGCTGGACGAAATCAACGTGAAGTACAGGAGCGATCCGCAAAAGAAGCAGGCCGCCATCATGGAACTTTACGCTAAGAACGGCGTGAATCCGCTGGCCAGCTGCACAGGCGGCTGCCTCCCCATGCTTATCCAGATGCCCATATTCATGGGTCTGTTCTTTGTGCTGGGCCGTGCCATTGAACTTCGCGGCATGCCCGCATTCTTGTGGATTACGGACCTGAGCCAGAGCGACGTGGTGTGGAGCGGATTCTCTATTCCGTTCGTTATGCCTTCCGGCCTTGCAATCCTCCCCTGGATTATGGTGGTGACTACCTACTTCCAGACCAAGGTGACAATGACTGGAAGCGCGGGCATGGATCCGGCACAGCAGAAGATGATGACCTGGATGATGCCTGCTATGATGTTCTTCTTTAGCGCGGTGATGCCCTCGGGCCTAGTGCTTTACTGGATTGTCTCCAACTTCTGGAGCATCGCCCAGTACAAGATCATCAACCGCGGCGTGGTGCCTGCAGCAGGTTCTTCCAAGCTGAACGGCAAGAACGTCCAAGACGCTAAGATTGTGAAGTAGTACAGTTTAAGCACCGTCAGGTGCCCGCGAAAATAATTTGCGCAGCTCAAGGAATTGTACCTGGAGTGAAGCAGATTATTAAGTGCCCATGGTTACTTTTTTAGGAATTTCCCTTTTGCCTTCAAGAAGGTTTCGTAAAGGGGGGCGGCGAATTTTTCAAGGGGCTTTTCCCACAGGGAGTCTGCAGCCTGGTGGATGCTGCCCTCTATCGGCTTTGGTAGCCATTCTTCCTTGAAGTCCTTGTCCATGCCCGCCTTTATGATCATCTCGTGGTAGTTGGTGTTCAAGATGTCGGTGGCCTCGTGCCGCACAAAGGAGAGCTTTTCTTTGAGGCTAAAACGGTGCTGCAGAAGCTTTCGCTTGACAAACCCGGCTCCTTGCGGAATCAGGTCCTTGAAAGAAAGCACGCTGATTTCGCCGGTGCTGAACAGGAACCCCGTTTTCACTTCGGCTTCTTCGAATGCGTTTGCCATGCCGATTTCTAAGCGGTGGACAACGTCGTAGTATTTTTCCTGTTCGGGAGTTTCTAGCAGGTGCATGTAGAAGGCTCCCAGCGCTTCTGGCTTAAGGTAAAGGAAAAAGCTTTGCAGGTGCCGGCGGTACTCTTCGCTTTGCGTCAGGCCAATTGCGTCGGCGTCGCTGGCCTCGGCGCGGTCCAGAAATTCCTGGAAGCGGTTGCGGTAATACACGATGGAGTCGTTTATCAGCACCAGGCGGCTAATGCGGTTCAGGGTGACGAACTTGCTTTGCCCGCTGGCCAGTTCCTTAAGGAATCGGCGCCACATGCCAAAGTCAAACCCGTGGTTGTCCGTGAGGTAGAGGAATATGTTCCGCTCTTCTAGGAAGGCTAGCGTTTCGGGAGAAAGGTGGCGCCGGTTGGTCAGCAGCACAACGCGGAAGGAAGTCTCTGACAAATGCTGCAAGGCGAACTGTACGTAACCAGGCAGGGTTTCACCCGTCTGGTAGCTGGCATACAGTATTACCTTGTCGTTTTGCATTGTTCTGCTGTCATGCCCGCGCAGGCGGGCATCTCCTAGAATTACCTTCTTCCGCTTTTACCCCTGCCGCCGCGGCCACGGGCAAGCTTTTCGCCAAAGGCCTTGGGGCCTCGGGCTGTTTTGTCTGCCTTGGTCTTGCGGGGCCTTTCCTTACGGGCTCCTCGTCCGGTACGAATAAAGCTCGGTTCGTCGTCAAAGTCGTCATCGGGTTGGCTGACATAGCCCAACGCCTCTGCCGCGGCGGCACGGTCGGCCCGCTCGTGTACATCGCGGTAGCTGTCGCGGGATTCACCCTGACGGCGGCGTTTTTTGGGGTCGCCGCTGATCTTCTCTAGAATGCTGAAGTCGGCCTGGCCGCGAAGCGGGTCTACCCGGAGGAGCCGCACCAGCACTTTGTCGCCCCTGCGGAAGGTGCGTCCGCTCTTTTTGCCAAAGGCAAGTCCCTGGTCAGGGTTGAACACGTAGAAGTCGTCGCCCGCAATGTCGCGGAAACGCACCAGGCCCTCGGCGATGGGATCGGCAATGGAAACGTAAATGCCCCATTCTTCGATGCCTGTGACGCTGGCTTCGAAGTCGTCGCCGATGTGGTTCTTTAAAATCCAGCAACTACACACCTTGATGGAAATTCGTTCCACTTTCATGTTCTTGATTTCGTTGGCCGAAATCAGGTCGCAGACCTCGATGATGTTCTCGGTACGTTCGGCGTTGATCTCGTCTCCCTTGCGGGCCAGTTCCCTATGGCACCAAAGGTCGGCGTAACGGCGGATAGGGCTGGTAAAGTGGCTATAGTCTTGCCAGTTCAAGGCGAAATGCCCAAAACTGTTGCTGTCGTAGTGTGCCTTCTGCATACTGCGCAGAATACGGTTCATCAAGGTTTCGTCGTCGCCAGCACGCTTTACCAAGTGCTGGTACAGCTTGAAGGCGGTGGGGTTAAGGTTGGTGTCGCCACTGCGGGGCTTTCCCAAGTCGCGAAGCATTACTGGAGCGTCCTTGAACAGGTCGGGGTACATGTAGTACAGCTCCATGATGTCCTTGGTGTCAGGGGCCTCGTGGATACGGTAAATGCCCTGCAGTTTGCGGCGCTTGAGTTCCTTGGCGCAGCAGTTGTTGGCGATGAGCATGCACTCTTCTACCCAGGAATTGGATTCGTCGGTTTCGCGAGGCACGATCTGCACGGGTTCCCCGGCCTCGTTGAACTTGCATCCGTATTCGGTACTCTTGAATTCCAGCAGGCCTTCTTTGGTGCGGTTCTTCTTGAGCAGCGCCGTTACTTCGGCCAGTGCCTTGATGGAATCGTCGCCCGCTTCCATCATCTTCACCGCTTCTTGGTAGGTGATGCCTTTCGAGATGTTCACCACGCTCCGGTGGAAATCCCAGCTGAGCACGTTGGCATTCTTGTCCAGTTCCATCATGCAGGTGAAGGCGCAGCGGTCCACGCCCTGGTGCAGGCTGCACACTCCGCTAGAAAGCTTTTCAGGGAGCATGGGTACGGCAGTCCAGGGCAGGTACTGCGTATAGCTTCTTTCAAGGGCTTCTTCGTCCAGGTCGGACCCTTCAGGTACGTAGTAGCTTACGTCGGCGATATGCACGCCCAGCCTGTAGCCGTTCGCCGTACGTTCTACGCTAATGGCGTCGTCATGGTCCATGGCACCTTCGGGGTCAATGCATAGCACGTCCAGCTTACGGTAGTCGGCACGGCCCTTGAAATCCTTGGGACCGGGTTCCTTGATGCCCTCCACGAATTTTTTGATGGCGGGGGAGAAGTCCTTGGGCAGGTTGTTTTCGTCCATGAACCTCTGCTTTACCTCGTCCCAGGTGATGTTCAAAATGTCGGCACTGTGGTCCACCTTGGCCAGGTAGCTGTGCTTGCGCTTGGGGTGTGGGTACAGGGTGAAGTTGATGGTTTCCCCTTCCTTGCCCGGAGCCTGCCTGCGGTGGGCCATCTCGTAGACCTTGCCCGTTTCCAGCTCGTGGACTTCCCAAGCCTCTTCGTCTATCTGGTGCAGGATTCCCCGCTTGACGCGGGTCTCGTTTTCCTTGTCGTTTTGCCGGCGGCTGCGGGCGCCCAGACGGCGGTTGTCGCCACCTTGCTCCGCAATTTTCTTGAAACGCTTTTCACGCTTTTCTTCTAGCGGTTCTCCGTCGCCCAGCTGGTATTCCTTGTGGCTGGTGCGTTTTAAAAGGCCCCGTTCCACCATGTCGGCCAGCATTTGTTTAAAGGCCATTTTCTGCTTTTTGGGGAGGCCCAGGGCGCCACGCAATTGGCTCCCTACCATGGGTTCGTCACGCAATATGGCGATAATCTGTTCTTCGCTGGGTAAATGCTGTGCCATGCTAGGCCTCCTTTGAAACACTTGCAAGTTCTGCTTGCTTGTAGGGCATTGCAGATTCGATTATTTCGTGAAATTCGTTGCGAAGGTCAGTGGTGCTTTTGTCCGCAAAACTTTCGGGGGTTTGGAGCGGGTGGATTACCATGCGCACTTCGCCAGGGTACTGGGCCCACTTGACTTTGGGCAGGCGGTCTCCTGTTCCTATGAGGGTCACGGGCAGCAAAGGCAGCTGATTCTCCTTTGCCATCTTGAAAATCCCGTTCTGGAAGGGGAGCATTTTTCCGTCGGCACTGCGGTGGCCTTCGGGGAATACGGTGATGTTGTATTTTTTGTCAAGGCGGTCCCGGACTAGGGCACCCATGCCGGCGTTGGCACGGGGGTTCTTGTGTACGGGAATGCAGCCGATGCTGTTGAGCACCCAGCCAAAGACGGGTGCCTTCCAGAGGGCGGCCTTGGCGATAAAGGCGGTGTTTCCGATAGCGGGCCACATTACGGGAATGTCCAAAAAGCTCATGTGGTTTGCCACGATGACAAAGCCCGTGTTCTTGGGAATATTCTCTGTGCCTTCTACCTTGATTTTGAGGCCGAACAGCTTGAAGATGACGTTTTTGAAATAGAAGGCGCAGACGTTGGTGATTTCGTTTTTGCGCCTGCAGATGGCACCCTTGTAAATGATGTAGGGCGTACCCAGGATGATCATCCCGGAGAAAATTCCCAGGTAGAACAGTACTGCACGAATAAAGCCCATTATTTCACCTTCCAGTCCAGGGTTTGGCCTGCAGCCAGCGGGACTACGCCGTTCACCACCGTGGGGACGGTCCACTTTTCTTGCACCACCTCAATCTGCTGCGTGGTCCGTGGAATGCCGTAAAAGTCCGCGCCGAATCCGGCGATAAAGTCAGGCAGCTTGTCCAGGTGGCCGGCCCGCTCGAATTCCTGCACCAGCAGGGGGAGGGCCACCGGGGCGCTGTAGACGCCCGCCGCCCCGCAAGGACATTCCTTTTTGCCCAGCTGGTGCGGGGCGGAGTCCGTGCCGAGAAAGAACTTGGGATTGCCGCTAAAGGCGGCTTCGCGGATGGCGGCACGGTCTTCAGGCCGCTTGGGCAGCGGCTTGCAAAAGTGGTGCGGCCTGAGGGCGTCGCCTACGATGTCGTCAAGCGTCATCATCAGGTGGTGCACCGTGAAGGTGGCGGCAACGTTGGCTGGCAACCTCTTGACCGCCTCTACCGACTTGGCGGAACTCAAGTGTTCGAAGATGATTTTCAACTTTGGGAACTTTGCTGCAAGCGTTTCCACCCGCTTGATGAATGCGGGCTCCCGGTCCAGGCAGAACTCGCCTGGCTCCTCGCCGTGGACGCATAGCACCAGGCCCAGTTTTTCCATGAGGGCTATCACGGGGAACACGGCCTCGAAATCGCTGATGCCGTCGGCACTATTCGTCGTGACGCCCGCGGGGTAGTACTTGCCGGCCACCACGCCTACCGCCATCATGTCCTTCAGATCTTGCTCGGTATAGTTCGGATTTAGCTTGAAAGTCATCAGCGGTACAAAGTCCGGACGCACGGGGGCAGCCGCCTTCAATATCTGAGCCTTGTAATCGGCTATGGCCTTGGCGCTGGTCATGGCGGGTACTGTGTTGGGCATAATGATGGCACGGCCAAATTGGGCTGCCAGGTCACGGACGTATCCGGGCAGCAGGTCGCCCTGCCGCAGGTGTGCATGAAAATCGTCTGGTAAAGGTAAAAACATGTTTTTTTTGCAAGCTCCTGAATGGTAATATACTAATTGGAGGTGGTTTTAGCACAAAGGGAACATTGTTTTTTTGCTAAATTTCGTGCCAAACAAATTAAAAGCACCCCTTGAAGGAGAAAAAATGAAAACGCTTTTATGGATGCCTGCTTTGGCTTTGTGTGCGGTGGCATGCCTTACCGCTTGCGACGACTCTTCCAGCAGCAAAAGTGCTGCAAACGTTCCTACCTATAAAAATACGGCGGCACTCCCCGATTCCTGCGAAATGGAAGCTGCCAAGGTGGACACCGTCTATTACGCTTGCTTTGAAAACGAATGGATTGCAGTGATGGATTCTGCAACCATCGAAAAGATCAAAGATGGTCTCAATGATGAAGACCTGAAGAAGGAGCTGCAGGACCTGCAGGAAATGCTTTCCAGTGCCGCAGCCCAGAAAGCGGACAAGAAATCCTCTTCCAGTGCCGCTGTTGACGATGAAGGCGAAGAAAATGACGTAGAAAGCTCTTCTGAGGGAGCCAGCGAAGGAAAGGGAGACAGTTCCAGTAGCTCCGAAAAGAAATCTGGCGAGAGCAGCAGCGCAAAGGGCGATAACGAGAGCAGCAGCTCAGAAGGCGATGATGAGAGCAGTAGTTCAGAGGGCGATGTTGGGAGCAGCAGCTCGAATGGGAATGTTGAAAGCAGCAGTTCCGCCACGGTGGAATACAAGTGCGGCACTGTCAGCTATGATCCAGAAACCCAAGTCTGTGAAGAAGGGAACGTGATTAAGGGAAAGTGCGGTACAGTTACCTACGACCTTGATGGTACAAAAACCTGCGTTAACAATGTAGTCAAGGGCGTATGCGGCTCTGCCACTTACGACCTCGATGGCACGAAAACCTGTGTTGGCAATGTAGTCAAGGGCGTGGCTCGACCGTCTATGACCTTAATGGTACGCGAACCTGCGAAAATGGCGTATTGAAGGGTTTGTGCGATGGAGTGTCTTACGACCTTCAGACCAGAACGTGCCAATATGGCGTTGTTGTAGGCGTGTGCGGCTCTGCCACCTATGACCTTTCAACCGAAACCTGCGTCAGTGGCGTCGTCAAGGGCAAGTGCGGCTCTACCACCTACGACCAGGAAACGCAAGGATGCTGCGGTTCTACAGTCTATAACTTTGACGAACAGATCTGCAACTATAACAATGAACTTCTAAATTATTGCGGCAATAACCTTTACAACAAAAATACGCAAGTCTGCAGAACGCGCGATGGTGCCGTGATAAATAATGCTAACGTGGGTAACTGCGGAAGCGATATTTATGATACGGGTAATGAAATCTGCGACAGCCGTAATTCATCATATCAGGTTTATAGAACTGTTAAAATCGGCTATGGTCGTGCTGTCCTTCAGACGTGGTTGGCTGAAAACATGAGGTACAATGTTTCTGGAAGCCTTTGCCCTGGGGGTAATAGCAGTAATTGCGATAAGTATGGCCGTCTTTATACATGGTCTGCTGCAAATAATAGCGTTTGCCCCAGTGGCTGGCGGTTGCCTACTGGATCGGATTTCGAGACTTTGATCGTCAATGCCGATACCATGATTACCTCGTATAGCCAAAATCGACAATCAGGGGCCAATCTCAAGGGAGGCGAAGGCTGGAGCAACTATAGGTTCGACATGTATGGATTTACGGCTCTTCCGGCAGGTTATGCTACCAGTACTCCCTCTTACAATGGTTTTGGATCGAGGGCGTATTTCTGGAGTAGCTCGACTTATGGTACAGGTGCCAACAATGCATACTATATGGTCTTGGCTGACGAGTTTGATACTGCGGGCATAGAGCACATGTCAGCATATAATTACGCCTCTGTCCGCTGTATCAAGAACTAACCGCCGCAAAGCCGCCCACATTGCGGCATTGCCGCTTTACCCGCTAGTCCGCAAATCGCGGAACAGCACCTTTGAAATATCGTTGTTGGCGTTGAGCCAATAGTCAAAGTCGTGGGGTTCCGTGAGTTTCTTCTGGTGCAAGAAGCACAAGTTGCAGCCCAGTTCCTTGGCCATCATCAAGTCGTGGGTGATGATGATGATTGAGGTCTTGAACAAGGTTCGCATGTTGTCGATTAGGGGCAACAGGTTCCGGCGGTTGTAGTTGTCAAGCCCTGCCGTAGGTTCGTCCATCAACAGAAGCATGGGGTCCATGGCCCAGCTGCGGGCGATGGCCACTCGTTTTTGCATGCCAACGCTCAACTGGTGGGGGAACATGTTGGCGCTGTCCCGCACCCGCATTAGGTCCATGGCCATGTTGATTTTTTCTTCAATCTCTGCAGGCGTTCCCTTTTTGTGGTAGCGCAGAGGGAGAGCGATGTTGTCCCGTACCCGCAGGTTAGAGATTAGGGCTCCGTTCTGGAACACGAGTCCCACCTGACGCTTGGCCACTTCCAGTGCCGTGAGGCGTTCTGGCGGGATGTATTCACCGAAGTAGAAAATCCTGCCGGCACTTGGGCGGGCAAGGCCTGCGATAACGCGGAGCAGGGCACTTTTTCCTTGGCCCGAAGGCCCGCCAATGCAGAGGGTTTCGCCGCTTTTTAGGGAAAGGTCCGCTCCCGAAATCAGTTCGGGTTCGTTGTCGTGCCTTGCAGTGTCAAAGTAACCATAAGCACCAGGTTTGGAAAAAGCGGTGCCGCTAAGACCTCGGTAAGTCAGGTGCAGATCCTCTATGCGAAGTGCTTCCTGCATTAGATAATCCTCGAAAGTTCATTGAAGTAATCGAAGAAGTAGAACAGGGAAAGCACCACGTCGGCACACACGATGTAGAGGAAAGACTTGATGACGGAGCGGGAGGTGGCCTTGGGAACCTGACGTACGTCGTGGGCTATATCCAGTGCCTGGTAGCAGGCGTTGGTGGTAATGATGCAACCAAAGATTAGGGGCTTGACGACAATCAGCACAAAGTCCGTCATGGATATGGCGCCCAGGATTTCGGTAGAAAGGTAGTGCCAGGTGAGTTGCAGGTTCAGGGCGTTACCCGTGAGGAATATTGCAAGCTTTGTCACTACGAACCCGGCACCGATGGCGCTGGCGCTAAAGAAAATGGTCATGACGAGGGTGGCGATGGAGCCGCCGATAAGGCCGGGCATTACCAGGTAGCGAATGGGGTCTACGCCCATGGTGGCCAGGGCGTCCACCTCGGAATTGATGACCATGCTGCCGACATAGGTCGTAAGGGAGGATCCGCTACGTCCTGCAATCAAGAAAGCCGTGAGGATGGGGCCAAGCTCGCGTATGATCACCACTACCATCAGGTTGCCCACCACGTCGTCGAAGCCCATTTTGCCCATGAGGGTCATGACTTCTACAATGACCACTGCGCCAAAAAGGGTAGCAACTACAAAGAGGATGGGGAATATCTCTACGCCCGTGAAAAAGGTCTGCAAGATGATATTTCGGGAGTCCGTCTTAAAACTGCGGGTCTTTGAAAAAAGGGAGGCGATGGCGCGGCAAAAAAGGCACACCTGCTGACCGATGGTGCGGGTCATGAAAAATAGCCCCAGGTGGTGGAAAAGCCTCCCCACCAGGGTCATTTTTGCAGCGACTTTGTTATCGGTCGTCTCCATGACTTTTTTCCACCAGCTCCTTGCCGTTTACTGCGTCCAAGATATCTTGCCACAGGGGATCCAGCCCCACCTTTTTCACGGCGCTGACGGCGAGCGGTTTGGCATCCAGGTCCAGCCTTTGCTGGATGAGCCGCAGGTTCTTGGCCAGTTCCGACTGGTTCACCTTGTCCTTTTTGCTGGCCACTACCAGCACGGGACAGCCCGTGGCCCTGATGCTCTCGACGGTCTCTACGTCAATGGGCGTTCCTCCGTGACGGATATCCACCAGGTAAATGAGGCCCCGCAGGTCCTTGGACTTCTCTACGTATTCCCGTATAAAGTCGCCCATCTCGTCTCTTTTTTTGAAACCGACCTTGGCAAAGCCTACACCTGGTAAATCTACAAGAAAAAACCGGTTGTTGACTTTGAAAAAATTCATTTCGCGGGTCTTTCCGGGGGTGGAACTGACCTTCACCAGACTCTTTTGGCCCATAAGGGCGTTCATCAGGGAGGATTTGCCCACGTTGGAGCGGCCCAGGAACGCTACCTGGGGGAGCCTTTCTTCGGGGAGGCCCTTCAGGGACACCGCGCTTTTTACGAATTCTGCGCTGGTGATTTCGATGGGGCCGAACTTCACGGGATTCATCATAGGCTTACCCTCCCTTCGAAGGCGCGGAGCATGGTGATCTCGTCTACGAATTCCAGGTCGGATCCCATGGGGATGCCGCGGGCAAGGCGGGTCCGTTTTACGTTCACGCCGTCAAGCATGCGGTCAATCATCAGGGCGGTGCTGTCGGCCTCTGGGCTTGAACCCAATGCCAGCACCAGTTCCTCGATGTTCTCTTCCTTGACCCGCTTGATAAGTAGGGGCAGGTGCAGCTGTTCGGGGCCAATGCCGTCTAGCGGGGAGATGACTCCCCCAAGCACAAAGTAGGCTCCCTTGAAAATCCCGGAGCGCTCGAAGGGGAGGATGTCGGAACTTTTTTCCACCACGCAAAGGGCGTGCGCGTCTATGCGGTCGGCACAGATGGGGCAGATGTCCTGGTCCGTAAAAGAGAAGCACCTGGGGCAGGCATGGACCTTTTCCGAGGCGTTTTCCAAGGCGGAAGCAAACTGGGCCACCTCTTCTTTTGGGCGGGTCAGTATGTGGTAGGCGAGCCTGCGGGCAGTCTTGCGGCCTATTCCCGGCAGGTTAGCGAACTCCCCGATAAGGGCTTCCAGGCTTTGGGGCTCAACGTTCATGGGACCAACTGTAGGCGTCGTAGACGCAGCGGTTCAACAGGGTAGAAGAAATCTTCAAGTCCTTCAGGTGGCGCGCGATGGTCTGCTTGTCGTCTTGTTCCACGGAGTCGGCAAGGGAAAGCAGGTTGCCCAGAAGGCCCGTGCGGTGTATCAGCGCTTCGCGGATGTCGCCTTCGATGGGGGAACCCGCCAATATGTTCTCTAGCGGGGCGCCCACCAGGGCGTCCATGCGGCTGATAAGCCCCACCATGTAGGCCTTGGCGGGCAGGTCGTCGTCGGTGCCGCCCACAAAGCGGGCCAGCAATTCCATGAACCGTGCCCGGTGGGTGGCGTTCTGGAACAGGGGGGAACTCTGGGGAGCGATGCCGAACTCGGGGCGTGCGTACAGGATAAGGGTGAGCCATTCCTGCATGTGCCTAAGGCCCACCCAGGCTATTGCCTCGCGGACGCTTTCCATGGCCTTGCTGACATAGCCCGCCTTGGAGTTGATGAACTTTAGGAAGTTCTCGGCGATGTCCGGGTGCTGTTCCAGGTTCTGGCTAATCTCTTCCAGGGAGGCGTGGGTCCTGAGCAGGAACAGCAACTTGAGGATGGCTTCGGAAGTGGGGTCCACCTTCTTGCCGGTCACCAGTTCGGGCCTTGCAAAGTAGAACCCCTGGAAAAAGTCGTAGCCCAGGTTGAAGCAGGTCTTGTAGGTGGCGTAGTCTTCCACCTTCTCGGCCAAAAGTTTGATTCCCCTGGCCTTGAAAAATTCCGCCGCCTTCTGCATGGACTGTGCGTCGTTGTCCACCAGGTCCATCTTCACGTAGGACACCAGCGGGAACAGGGGCTCGAAACGGGTCAAAAACTCCTGGTTGAATATGAAGTCGTCCAGGGCCAGCTCGAATCCTGCTTCCTTGTAGTGGGTGGCCGCGTTAATCAGGGCCTGGTCCACCTCTACGTCTTCCAGAATTTCCAGCACGAACCACTTGGGGTTCAAAAGCTTGATGACGTTGTCCAGGAGCATTTCCCGGTTGCAGTTCACAAAGGCCTTGTTCTCCCCAATAAGCTGGGTAAGGCCGATGTTGGTGAGCACGTTCTCCAGCACCTGGGCGGTGGCCAGGTTGTCGTTAGCGATAATGGCCGTGTCGCTTTCCGGGGAATCCCGGAAAAGCAGCTCGTAGGCGTAAATCTTGCCGCTCCGGTCAAGGATGGGCTGGCGTGCTAAATAGGCGAGAGATTGCATTGTTTACGAAGCTCGAAGTCGAAGAATCTAGATCCTCGCACTTTTAATACCGAATAGCAGAATGCTGCGGGCGCCTGCGTCCCAAAGCTTGTCCATGATGGCGTTGGCCTCTTCTTGGGGGACCATGGCCTTCACGGAATACCATTCGCGACCGTGGAGCTTGGTGACCGTCGGGGCGTCCAGGCCCGGCGTGAGTTCGCATGCCTTCTGGAGGAGTTCGGCGGGGCAGTCGTACTCGATCATCATGTAGGACTGCGCCACCAGCTTGCCTTCGATACGGCGGATAAGGGTGTGCACTTCTTCCAGGCCCGTCTTCTGCGGGTTGCAGAACAGGGCGGCGTTGCTCCTGAACAGCGGTTCGCCCACAATGCGGAGCCCCGCCTGCTTCAGCGTTGTGCCCGTTTCCACCACGTCCACGATGGCATCGGCCACGCCCAGGCTCACCGAAATCTCGACGGCGCCTTCCAGTACCACAAAGTCCATGGGCTTCTTGTAGAAACCTTCTACGATGTTGGGGAAGCTGGTGGCGATGGTCTTGTCCTTCAGCTCGTCCAGGCTCTGCACCGGGCTTTCGTTGGGTACGGCGGCGCACATCTTGGAAGCCCCGAAGGGCAGGTCCAGAACCTTTACCGCGGGGCTCTTGGCCTCGGCGTTAAAGTCTATGCCGGTAATGCCTGCGTCAATGATTCCACGGCCCACGTACATGGGGATGTCGCTGGGGCGCAAGAAGAAGAATTCGATGCCGTTCTTGGTGTCCAGCTGGGTCAAAGTCTTGTAGGGCTTGGAAGCCTTGTAGCCGCAGGCCTTCAAAAGTTCCTGGGTGGGCTCAAAGAGCATGCCCTTGTTGGGAAGCGCTACCTTGATCATAGTTTTGCGTACACCTCTTCAAGGGTTAAACCTTTTTCGGCCATCATCACGGCCACGTAGTACAGCACCTGGGAAAGTTCCAGGCACTGGGCGTCGCGGCTCTCGAAGCGGGCGGCCATCCAGCTTTCGGCAGCTTCTTCCACCAGCTTTTTGCCAATGCCGTGGGGGCCCTTCTTGAAAAGTTCCGTGGTTCCCTTGCCCTCGGGCATGTCTTTTTTGCGCTGGCAAGCCAGGGCGTACATTTCTTCAAACGTCATGATAGACCTCGTTAATTTCCGGGGTAAAGATAGAAATTATCGGCCCTGGAGGCTGGCGGAACGCTAGGCCTGCTGGCATTTTGAGAGGTACTTCTGCAGTTCCTCTACGTAGCGCTCGCCCACAAGGCCTAGCAGCACGTTGCGCTTGGCGATGTAGCCGATTTCCATAACGCGGTGGGCCTCGGCGCTCTTGTCCTTGAAGGGCACGGCCAGGTACTCGCCGCCATTCAGTTCTTCGCAGATAATGCCCGAGCACAGCGTGTAGCCGTTCAGGCCTATCATCAGGTTCAGCATGGTGGCGCGGTCGTTGGCCTTGATGGTGCGCTTGTATTCGCTGGTGCTCAAGATCTCTTCGGCAAAGTAGTAGGAACTGTTGTCGCCCTGCTCAAAAGAGAGGCAGGGGTAGTCGGCCAGTTGCTCGAAGGTGATAAAGGGCTGGTTTGCAAGGGGGTGTCCCTTCCAGAGGTATACGTAGGCCTTGCACTCGATAAGCTTGTGGAACGCCAGGTCCCGGGCGTTGAGCAGGCTCTGGATTACCTTGCGGTTGAAGTCGCTCAGGTAGAGGATTCCAATGTCGCTCTTCATGGCGGCCACATCTTCGATGACCTCCTTGGTGCGGGTTTCGCGGATGGCGAACTCGTACTTTTCGGTGTCGAACAATTTGACGGTTTCCACAAAACTCTTGACGGCAAAGGAATAGTGCTGCGTGGACACGGCGAACTTCTTTTTGCGCTTGCCGGCCTTGCCGTACTTGTCCATGACGATTTCGTAATGGTGGTACAGTTCCCGGGCATAGGCGATAAATTCCTCGCCCTCGTTGGTGAGGGTCACGCCGCGGCTGGTGCGGTTGAAGATGAGGATGTTCATCTCTTCTTCCAGGTCGCGGATGGCGGCCGTGAGGGACGGCTGCGAGATATAGAGTTTCTCGGCGGCCTTGTTGAAGGAGCCAGTCTCTGCAATGGCAATGGCGTAACGTAGTTGCTGGAGGGTCATGGAGTGAGTTCCTTGAAGTCTGTGCCTACTTGTTTTCCTATATTTTTGATAGGAATAAATATAGAATAGGTTTACTTTGTCGGCAATGGGTTTTTCATAGAATTTTTCTATAACCGGCCATCGCTGCGCAAATATCCCGTTTTTACCCGTTTTATGCTATTTTTGGGCAAAAGTTGTACGGAGGCTTTGAATGAATTACCTGATTGTACCTGGCTTGAACAATTCCGGCCCCAAGCACTGGCAGAGTTTCTGGGCCAAGAGCCTGCCGGGTGCAGTCCGTGTGGAGCAGCGCGACTGGGACAACCCGCAAAAGGGGGAGTGGGTAGAGACCCTGGACAAGACCGTCAGGCAGTTGAAGGGCGACACCATTCTGGTCTCACACAGCCTGGGCAGCGTGACCACCGTGTTCTGGCTCTTGCAGGCACAGGAAAGGCACGAACTTCCGGCAAACATCAAGGGAGCTTTCCTGGTGGCCCCTGCCGATACCGACGTGGTGGAATCCATCAGCAACTTTGCCCCCATGCCCTTGGGCAGGCTTCCGGTACCCGCATGCATCGTGGGCAGCGAAAACGACCCGTACATGACCTATGCTCGTGCAGAATTCTTTGCCAAGTCCTGGGGAGCCAAACTGTTCAATGCGGGGGCGTTGGGACATATCAATTCGGATTGCGACTTGCACGAATGGGAACAGGGCCGTGCCTTCCTCGCCGAATTCGAGAAAGGGGTGTGAGTTCCGCTAAGGGCTACATTTTTCCGTCCGCTTTTTCACGATATATGCCCCGTAATCGGCACGCTTCTTACCATGCTTTTATCCAACAACATCAACAAGAAGGTTGATGAACCCCACCGCGGATGCACGTACGGGCCGCAAGGCCTATGCTTGTGTCTAATTCTATCAGAAAGTCTTCTCTACGAAGATCATTTTCGGCATACGGGTTCTCGTCGGGATACCCGACGGGATTGCAAAGCAGCAGATGGCATTTGCCCTGCAAATCCACGAACGTCTTCTTGATGGCTGTATGAGTATGTCCAGCTTGGTAAATGCTTCCGTCATCCAGGTTTTCAAGATACGGGGCTCCATGAAAATAGAAGAAGTTCGAACACGGGTCATGTATGTAGCGTTCCGCCATCCCGAATTCCAGTGGCAAGAAATGAGACATCATGATCTTGGGCTTCTTTAAAGAAAGATCACGCAGCACGACATCGTAATGTTCCCACAGACGTTTTGGGTTATTACGCATGTAGTTCCAATGGCGACCGTCGAACCAGCGTGTTGACCATAGCATCTGATTCAAGATTTCCGATGCTCCCGGTGTGTGCATGTACTTGAAATCGCACATACCCATGCATCCGGCAATGCCATCCTGCATGCAGTTTTCTAACAGGCGAATGTTCGGAATTTTTGCGGACTCTTTCAAGAAAAAATCCATCTTGCCTTCGGAGGTCGGGAAGTCTTTTTCAGCACCGAAAATTCCAGCCTTTTCGGTAATGATGTCATGGTTGCCAAAACACACATAGACAGCGCTGTACTTGGTTGCAATGAATTTTAGAAACTCCACGTAGGTAAAGTAGTTGTTCGCGATATCGCCCGCAATGCAACACACATCCGCCGGTAAAAAATACCGTTCGAAGAATTCCTCGAAATACCGATGCAACAACGATACCGTCCGACTGAGCGGCGAGTAAAAATCTACGTGTAAGTCGCTGATGAAAAAATAAGTCATGTTCAACTCTCCCTGTCCTCTTCGGCAGTGCTACATTCTTCGTCGTACATTTCTTTATGTGGGGCATATTCGTTCGGAACAACATACGACAGGTATTGTAAGAAATTTCTGTAATCCTCTTTCGCGAACACGCTGCCCATGCCAGAAACGCCTTCAAGTACGACATCTGAGTAGCGGTCCAGAACATGGATGTTCCGTTCATGGCGAAACATTAACCTGTACAACATTGCGGCGGCTTGATCTTGATGCTGACTCATAAGTTCATTAAGCCCAGCTATTGATTCCAAGAGTTCTTCTGGCATCTCAAATTCATTCTCGTTTTCTGTGTTATTCTCCATAGTAATCCTCCTTTATTTGATTGTTTCTCGCTTTAGTCGGGACAACAATTCCTCAAACATGTTCCGGTATGCATCAATATCGTCGAGCCGGACAATGGTCGTAATCTTGTTGCCGGCATCTTTGGAAGACGCCCCGCAATGGTACAACTTTTCGCTCTTGGTCTTGAAATCTACGAGAATGTAGCGGTCGTGGAACTTGTGCATGGCGGGTTTCTTGTCAATCGACACGTCCGGTCGGGCGGCCCGATAATCGGCAAGCATATCATCTGTCATGCGGCTTCCACCGAGCAAGTCGCTGAAAATCAGGACGGAAACGCCTTTGCGCACATTTCGGAGCAAATTCAGCGTCTTGACATCTACATAGTTATCGACAATCAGCACCGACTTCTTCGCCATGCCGTAAATCTGTGTATAGGCGATATCCGCCTCCAGCTTGTGCCCGTTCAGAATCAAGAAATGCTTATAGGCGCTCGGGTCAATGATGTTTTCCATGACCTTTTTCAAGTCGGTTTCCCTGCGGTCCATGGCCTCGAAAAGCGAGTCTATTTTATGGTCATGTTCAAGAAGTCGACGATCTTGCTCAATATCTTTATATTCCACCTGCACAAGGCGGTTGACGACACCTTTGCTCCCCATCATGTAGTGACGAAGTTGAACAAACGCCCGCATAATGGCGATGTTTACCCTAATAGCGGATTCGCTTTTCAGAACAGATGACAGCATCGCTACGCCCTGTTCTGTGAATACAAAAGGCATTTTCTTAATATGCAAGCCACGCATATTGCCCTTGCCGTTTAAAATCGCAAATTGCGACTTTAAACGATTCGGAATTTCACTTGGATTCAACTGAAAACAAAAATCCTCCGGGAAACGCTCAATATTGCGTTTCATCTGCTCGTTGATACGTCTCGTTTCCACACCGTACAGCGCAGCCAAATCGCGGTCCAGCAACACTTGCTTACCGCGGATGACCAAAATCATTTTCTCTACACCTGTTGCGACAAGTGGACTGGCCGCCACAACATCGGTATTTTTAGTTTTTCTTGCCATAATAATCCTCTAGCCCGCTCGGCATGAGCGAACGTTAAAAACGGTTTTAATTGCGTCTGCACTGCAGGTACAATTAGGGTTTGTTCATGTTTTAGGATGCTCTTGCGGTGCTGTTGGCGAGGGTCTTCCTCGGCGTTACCTGGCGCGGCTTTTGCCACACACTCGAGCAGGTCGTGTTCCTGCCAGCTATCCAACAACATCAACAAGAAGGTTGATGAGCCCCACCGCGGATGCACGTACGGGCCGCAAGGCCTATGCCGACTGTCGCAGGGATTGTCGTAATACGGGAATAAATATACAAAGAGGCCAGCAGGTAGTCAACACCTGCGCGTTATTTCCCGCTCCGGGCGGCGGCGTTCCCCGGCCCAGGTCCCTGAGCTTGCCGAAGGGCCGGGTCGGGCTATATGGACGGCTACGCCGTCCGCGGCTTCACTCGGTCATAAAATTATGCAAGCATAATTTTGCGGCACTCGTTTTGCACGCTATTCTAGGGGCAATCGCCTACGCTTTCGCTTGCCACTCGCCTCCTAGAACCAAGCCTCGCTACGCGAGTCTTGTCCCCAAGGGGTTACTATCCCTAACGCATTATCTTCAGACTAATGTCCGCACTCAATTTTTTCGGCGAGTTTGGCAATGTCATTATCAGAATGGTTTGGATGGCGTTGCATAATGGAGCGGACGTCTAGCAAAATTCCATAGATTTTATGGTATGTTTTTGTTTCTGTATTTTTCCAATTGCAATCTGCAAACCCGAAATTTTCTATTGGATATTTTGACTCATCGAATGTCGCTGCGTATGGCAGAATAAAGGCATTGTAGATATCGCCTTTGGGAATTTCCTGTTTCTGTTTGCGCATGGCCTCTATAAATTCAGCGTAAGCGATTTGCTTAATGATAGAACCTGTTCCAGGCAATCTCTTCGACTCGCGATTTTCCCCATACTGATAATATTTCGCATCAAGAACGAAAATTTTTGCATCATCTTCTAATGAGGAAAGCATGATCGTATCGGGACGCAACGCGGTTCTTTTGGCCTCGCTCCATTCAGCTTCGCTATCTTTATTATCGATATGCCAGGTGCAATGTGGATAGTACTTTTCTTTTGCTTTCTTTTCGATACCGAAAACTTGATCGATTAAACCTTCCCAAACATATTCAAAATCATTAGTGCCAAAGCTTGCTTTACGATTGTCATTTCTTTTGCCCATATAGCAAATGATATCGAGCATATTTCTAAAAAGCAGGATGTGTTTTTCGTTGAACGTTCTTGAAATCTTGTTTTTCAAGATGGCCGCGAACATTTTTGCGTTAAAAGGAATCACAGGTTTTTCTGGCCGAAAATACCCGAATAAGCACCCAATTTTTTCGTAGCTTTCATAAACGCAATATTTGTGAATTTGCGTTATGATTTCATTTTCATTATTGTTCGATTTCTTCGTTATGAAATCAAGATAAACAACCGATTCGTTTGGATATTCATCCGCAATTTGGGGCCGAATCTGTTTAATCGTTCTTGGCCAATTAATTTTTCCGCTCGAAGCTCTTTTGTATATCGTCTCGTTTTCAATGTAATAACCGAAGTTTAGGAAATAATTGAAAACGTGAATATAGGCATGAATTGGAAATTGGACTTCGTCTTCGTTTATTTGACGATTTTGATCAACGCTTTTGCTTTCTTTAGAATAGGCCGCAAGAACCGAAACGAGATTCAAGATATCTTTGCGGTATTCTTTTTCATCATCTACCGGCCTAGAATAACCATAGGGAAAATACACCTTTAACGATCCGTTGTCATAACGGATCCCAACGAACTCATCGCTTTGTTTGCCTCCGTAAACGCAAACTTCGCTAAGCTTCGGGCGTTCCTGTTTGGGTGGCAGAAGTTCCATTTTGCTGACTTAATTTTGAAATGGATTCGTCCTTAAAAATTTTAAATCCATCCGTTTTGAATTTCTTTGTAAGATCTTCAAGGGTCTTTATTTCGCCAAAATGTTTTGGGCGGTCAAATTTGAAGGCGTCATCCCAAAGATACTTGAGCACTTTTTCTGCAAAAGCTTCGTTGGTAATTTTGGGAGTTTCACCTTCTACAGCATTAGGCTCTTGTTTAGGAGTGATGAACCATCCGCCAAGACGTTTGTCCTCCATGCTAGACAGACCATTTTCTTCGGCCGACTGCATGATGATTTCATTTATTGCTTCGCGGAATTCGCCCCATTTGACATTGGTGTTTCCGATGATTTGATTATACTGTTTTGTCGTGTCCGAAGCAGGATCATCATGAGCTAAATCGTTAGATATTTGCTTCATTTCCCAACGACGCTGGAACGCATTATCAAGCGTAAATACATTCTGATCGCTTGTGTTCATTGTTGCATAGATCGAGAGGTTGGGTGGAATACGAATTGCTGTATTGGCAGAAAAATGTAGATGATTGGTTTCGGTTGTAAAACCGTTTTCTTGCCATTTCCTCCATGTGACACATTCTTTTTCTGATACAATATCTACTGTTTTATAAAGTTTTGGGTTTGAGTCTCCTGCGGAACCCATCGTTTTCGAACAGTGTTCAGGTTTTTCCTGAGAAATTACAACCTGATTTCGAATATACGCGTTAACATCCTGATTATCAACTCCATAAGAACTCCATCCTTTTCCATAAATATTTTCTGAAGACGCTTCTTCAATATTCTCATCTACGTCAAGTCTGTCCAATAATTGGAACATGTCACCAAATATGGCAGCCGAATTACCTCGATTTATTTCTTCGATAACCAAATGAAATTCTTCATCAGGATTGAGGTAAGCGCGTCGAATTATTTCCGTAAACGGCCCCGGTTTGAACTTGTATTCAACTATTGAGCGACCATCCGCATTTACATTAATTTCAGGTAGAATTTGCCCCACAAAATCAGCGTTGCTGTATTCTGGATGGAATACAGTTCGTATTTTATTGTAATCAGGAACGTTTTTCAATTTTTTCTTTATTTCGTAACTCTTTCCACTGCCGGGAACACCGTAATAGATGATTTGAACGGAGGTGCGGGAAGAATAACTTTGCGAAATTTTTTGTTCGGATATAATTTCTATAAGTTCACTAATATCATTTTCAAATACGGATTCATCCGTAAGTTTAACATACAAGCACTTATCTTCTTCTGAATCTAAAATTTCTTGCGTTTTAGCGCTGTTGTAAGGTTTATTAGGAATTGATTCTTCAGCCCTGCATAAATGCCACTTGTCTTTCGCATTAACCACCAATTCTATTTTCTCTCGATATGATTCAAATTTATCGTTATAGAAACAAGCAAAGAGCACATCATCAGCGAGAGCGATAACACAGCCATTTAAAATAATTACTCTAGCTCCACTGCTATCAACAACAAGTTGAATATTTTTTTCATGTGCAAAATTTTCTAAATCTTGTTGCCATGGAGAGCAGCCGTTTTTATGTGGCATAAATTCCAAAAAATCGCCATAATGGTTAAGGGCCGTAACAGGTCTTCCGCTCTGATCATTTTCATTTATTTGGCTGAAGCTATTTATTTGTCTTATACGTTTATATTCTTTTTTATATTCAGCGGAACTTTTATACCTAAATAGATTTCCTATCCCGTTGTTTTGCAAACGTCTATCTAGCCACGACTCACAAACTTCGACACAATGAGGCTT
>CACXIR010000052.1 GCA_902767785.1 Fibrobacter succinogenes
GGACGGCGCCGAAGTGCGCCCCGCCGTCGGCGAGCCGGCCGACGTCGCCAAAGACCTGGCCAACGCCTGCGAACTTGCATTGAACTACCAGGGAACCACCGTGTTCAACATCGGTTCCGACAACGTAAAGACATTCAACGAAGTCTATAGTTTCGTCATTGAGCGAGGAAAATCCAAGTCCAAGCTGGCACACTTCCCCAAATGGTTCATCATCCCCTGCATGCAAATTGCAAGCAAGCTGGGTATTTCCCCGCTGGGGCCTTACCAGTACAAGATGATTGCCAGCACATTCGTTTTTGACACATCCAAAATCAAAAGAGAACTTGGATTCCAGCCCACAAAAACCAACGAGGAAATGCTGCTGCGCGCCTACGAGTTCTACCATCAGAACCGTAAGGCCATCGAACACCGCACCAACGTTTCGGCACACAATGAATGTGCCAAGATGGGCGTTATCCGCCTGCTAAAGTGGCTTTCCTAGGTTTTGTGTCCATCAAAAAACGCAGACACTAGCTGCACCATGCTTTCGTGGTCCTTGACCGCCGTCATTTCGCGGATGCTATGCATGCTGAGCATGGGTTCGCCAATGTCCACCGTGGGGATACCAAGTGCTGCAGAAACAGTGGGACCCACGGTAGAACCGCAGGGCATGTCGTTTCGCATTACAAAGGTCTGATACGGAACGCCAGCCCTTTCGCAAAGCAACTTGAATTGTGCGTTGGAGAATACGTCGCTTGCATAGCACTTTTGCGAATTCGTCTTCAATACGACACCCTGGCCCAAAATCGGGGCGTGGTTCGGATCATGCTTTTGCAGAAAGTTAGGGTGTTCCGCGTGAGCCATGTCTATGGATAAGGCAAGAGAATTCGCAAGGGCTGCAGGAAAAGAGAATGTTTCGTCTATTACCTCTTTTAGGAAGTTACTGGCGGCACCTTCACGGGTGTTGGAACCCACTTCTTCGTTGTTGAAAAAAGCAGCCACCACAAAGTCCTTTTCGGGAATGGCTGCCTTCGCAAACGCCTCAGCCACCGCATGGCAACTGCTCAAGTTGTCGAGCCTTCCCGAATAAATCCATTCGTCTTCCAAACCGCCCAATTGCGCTCCCTGAGCATCAAAAAGCTGCACGTCAAAATCCAACAGCCTTCCACCTGCAGGGATTTCCCGCTGAAGCACATCGGCAAACTTTGCGCCAATGTTCGCCGTCCACAGGGCATTCAAATCCGTTTGCGGGTTGACCTTGAGGCCCTCCTGGTTCACTCCCCTATTCAGGTGGACCGCCAACTGTGGAATGCGGACTAACTTGTTGCTGCGGAACAGTTTAGTCTGTACCTTACCGCCCTGCTCGTAGGCCAAAAGGCCGGCATAGCCCAAGTCACGATCCAGCCAGCTGGCATAGATGGGACTCCCGTAAATCTCGGGGTGCAGCGTCTGGATTCCTGCCGCGGCACAGTCCGGATTTGGCGTAATCCTCAAGGCCGGGAAATCCGTATGGGCCAGAGCCATCCTAAACCTGGAATCGCAGCCAGCCTCCCGAGGGGTCCGCACCGCAATTAGCGCCCCTCCCCTTTCAAAAAGCTTTACCCCGTCCCCCACAGGCTCCAAAATCCGCTTCAAATTCTGGACCGTATGGTAGGGCGTTACCGACTCGTTCAAAAAATCAAGGACATTCATGGTCCAAAGTTAGGTTTTTTCATATTCTAAACGCACCTGTTTCTATATTTTTTTTCATGAAGTTAAAGCCCATCAAGCAGATAAACTGGATGGAGATGTCTGGCCTTTTGGTCGGCGTGTTCTTCACCGTGGCTGTCATGATATTTGGGCTAGTGCTCTATACCAAGCTTTTTACCAGCGGAATGATCGGCGTAGAGGAATACAAACTCCACAGTACCTTCGACAAAGCCCTGGGCCTAAGACCGGGAACCCGCGTCCAGATCAGCGGCGTAGACGTGGGCCAGATTTCCGACATGAAAATCGAGGGCGACGGCGTTTACATGGAGTTCACCCTCCGAAAGCAGTTCCAGAACTGGATTACCGACAGTGCCCAAGTTTACGCCATCCGCGACCAGAACCTTATTTCGGCCCGCGTGGTGACCATCGAAGCCCACCGGGGCAAGGGCCGAGTCCTGGAAGACGGGGACTACCTACCGCCTGGCAAGGCCCAAGATATCGAGACCGTGCTAGAGACCGCCAATGAAATCTTGGGCCGCGTGAACCTTTTGATAGATGCCGCCGACACCCTGGTGGCCATGGCGATGGACACAGGTACCACTATCGGAGCCCTGTTCGGTTCCAGAGCCCTTTACGACAACCTCAACAGGCAGCTTGTTCGCCTAGACAATATAACCCTCAGCGGTTCCAGGGCGATCAGCCAGATGACCCTCCTCATGGACACCTTGCAAGTCATGGTGCCACCCCTGTTGAACCGATTCGATGCGGTGGCAAACGATGTTTCCACCATTATGACCGACCTCAAGCCGCTACCCCAAAAGCTAGACGACCTGCTTGGGAACGTAGATGGCATGATGGGGAAAATGGACAATACCTTTGGGCGTGTAGACGGACTGCTCAACGAAGTGGGCCTGGTAACATCCGGCCTCTCGGATTTCATGGAATCTACCGAGCAGACCTTGCAAAATGCCGACGACTTGATGGCGGGCATGTCGAACATGTGGATTATTCGCCGTTCTATGCCTAGCAAAGATTCCGTACCCTTTATGGTGGAGACCTTATGGTAATGCGTAAGCTCTTCATAGCGGCCACGCTTTCTTTGGCGACCCTTGCCAGCGCATCGGATTCTGGTGTTTATTCTTACCGTGCCCAGCGTTCCTTTGACAACGGAAAATTCGCCAAGGGGTACAGTCAACTGGAAAAAGCCCTCCTCGCAAGCCGCAAGGAATCGGACCTGCTGTCAGAGGGCCGCGTCCTTATTGCCATGGTGCAAATCCGCACCATGAGCCTGGACCTGGACCTTGCAGATTCCCTGTTGTCCATTGTCCGTGAAAGCGAGTTGGACGACAACACCAAAGTTCAACTTGCCAAAACAAAAATGGCTCTAATGAACGCACGGGGAAAGTTCAAAGAAGCCGCCTCCACCTGCAATGGAACAGACACAAAGGTCGTGAAAGAGGCCGACGAGAATACCCAGGCAGCCTTTTTCGGGGAATGCGCCATTGCTAAGGCCGCAACACGCGACGACGCCGGAGCACAGGAATCCCTTAAGATGGCAGGAAAAAGGTCCGACAAGAAGGGCGGCTTCTACGCCTTTACCGCGGCACGCATGGCGGACCTGACGGGAAATTCCGAAGCGGACTCCCTGTACAAGGTTGCCCTGGACAAGGCAATCAAAGCTAACAAGCCCTATAACGCTGCCACAGCCCTCTATTACCGTTCCATGCTCAAGACCACTTCTAAAAAGGAAGCGGAGGACTTGAAATTGCGTTGCAAGAATGCCTTTGAACTGATGGGACTCCCCAACAACGCAAAACGCTGCGGGAAGTAGGTATTAGGAAAGTCAGGCCGTAAGCCGTTAGTGATTAGGACCGATGATCTCAAGAAGCCGCTAGTTGCTGGTCTTGTCAGCTGTAGCGGCGACGGTATCCGCTGCCACGGCATTGATTACCGTTGAATCGGCTGGTTTCACCTCTTCGGGCTTTTTCAGCTGAAGCAGGTGGTTGTACGCCTGAGGCGGAGAAATTTTGCCATCGGCAAACAGATCGATAGTATTTTGAACATCGTTAAAGACCGTGGAATCCGCTCCGCTTTTTCTGCCACGGTAGCCCAAAACCCTATAGGCCTTGTTATAGAAACTGTTCCGGAACTTTTTGAACCTGGGCTGCATCACGTCGTTCAGTATCATTTCGATAGCCGTTTCCGTCTGCATGGTGTCCAGTTCAAAGGTTCGATAAATAGTGCGGATATGGGGCGGGATAGTGGTGTCGGGGCTGTCGAAATAAGGCCGCATCACATTCGCCGCCTTGGTCTTGTTGGGGTATGGACCCTTGGAAAGCCGCAAGGCATGGGCAACGGCCAACCGCCAGTATTGGGGATAAATTCTCAGCGCCCTGTCCATCACGATAAAATCGGTGGTATCCTTGGAATCCATCTGGGTAATGGCACTCACAAAGTAGTAGGGCGTGTAGAACAGGCTGTCCAGTTCCGTGCAAAGGTTCGCCACGTGGCTCAGGTAGGCATACTCCTTTCCGCTCAAGAAACTGTCCCCAAGTTCCGTAAGGCCCTTTATCCAAAAAAGACCTGCCACCGACGCGTCGTTCCCTGCGGCAATGTACCTCACGTAGTTAGCCTTCGGCAAGAAAGACTCGTCGAAATTAGCGCCAGGGAGCGGCTTCGCATAATGGAAGGCCGCCGCAATGACCGCTATGGCTAATATGATGATGGCAAGGAAACGCATAGGGAGATAGTTATCAGTTGTGAGTTGTGAGTTGTGAGTTATGAGTCTTAAGTTTTGAGTTTGTAATTTGGCGTCAACGGCGCGATTATTCAACTCAAAGATGCGTTGCACCGACTCACTACTCATCACTCACTACTCATTTTACATGGAGCAGGCCTCCGCGAGTTTTTCGATGGCATCTACACAGTCGTTTGCAAAGTTTGCCGGGTTGCCGTTGCGCTGGTAGGCGAAGTTCAGGCCACTACTGCTGTTGAGCACGTGGAACTTGCGCTTGCCGCCGCCGTTGGCAATGGCGGTAAGTACCGTCTTGGCGTCGCCGCCCTGACCGCCGGGTACGCCAGGAATGGAGACTCCCGGAATCAAGAACGGGATTTCATGTTTGCGTGCTACGGTGTAGGCCGTAATCTTTTCAAGCTCTTCGGGGTGGGTCGCGCCCACAACGGCACCCAGGTAACCGAGGCTGCCGTCCCATTCCATAATCTTGTCGGCAACAGAATAGAAGGCTTCAGCCTTGTCTCTAGGATCATCACTGCGAACTACAGGCAGGTCCTGGAAATCGTGCGCACCCTTGTTGCTGGTGCGGAGCAGCACGTAGGCACCATGCTCGTCGGCGTTAGTTTCGGAACTGCGGATAAAGGGACCCACAGAATCAGCACCCATCCAGGGGGAAACCGTCACAGCATCAGCCTTGTAAACATCGTAGGCTGCCGTGGCATAAGCAGCACTGGACTTGCCGATGTCGCCACGCTTAGCATCCAGAATCACGGGAATTCCTGCACTCCTGTAATCGGCAATCAGCTGTTGCAACACCAACATGGCCTGCACGCTTACGCATTCGTAATAGGCACTGTTGGGCTTTACCACGGCAGGCTGCACGTTACGCTTGATGCAACAATCCAAAATATCAGAGTAGAAACGTTTGATTTTGTCTTCGGCACTGGATTCACTACAGCACGGGTCAATCAACTTTAACACCGGGTCCATACCCAAGCAAATGGGATTTCCGCACTTGGCAATACGGTCCTCTAAACGTGCCTGAAAGTTCATTACCTCAGCTCCTCTTGAATCTGGGCGGCTTCATAGCTAAGAATGCCGTGAGCGACAGCGACATTCAGGGATTCCAGTTCGCTGCTCATGGGAATCTTAACCGTCTCGTCGGCAAGCTCAATAAAGTAGGGATTGGTGCCGGCACCTTCGTTACCCACCAAGAACGCCATCTTGCGAAGCTTGCGGGCAGGAATTTCACGGAGGCTCTGCTTGGCGTGCAAATCCGTAGCGATAATGGTGTAGCCCTTGCTGCGGAGGAAGTTGATCTGTTCCACCAAATCCAAGTCGAATTCAAAAGGAACACGGAGGAACGTGCCCGAAGAACCGCGTACCACCTTGGGGTTGAAGGGGCTCACGGTGCCACGGCCCAAAATCATGCCGCCAGAACCAAAACCCAGACTGGTGCGGAAAAGCGTTCCCAGGTTGCCCGGATCCTGCACGGCATCTACCAGCGTAAGCACGCTGCGGCTGGTATCGTAAACCGGCTTGGTATTGGCGATACGGCACTGGGCGATAATGCCCTGGGGCGTAACCGTAGAAGAAATCTGCTTCATCTGGTCGACAGGAAGTTCATGGAGCGTAATCTTAGCATCCTTGATGGCATCCAGCAGGTTCTGATCGCTAAAGCCTTCCACCGCATAGATGGAAATGATAATTTCGCGGTGGTGCTGAACCAGCTCGTTCACTACATGGACGCCTTCGCCCAAAAAACAACCTTCACGTTCACGGCCCTTTTCAGTAGTGAGGGCCAACAACTTCTTGAACCAAGGTGGATTGGCACCCGTCTCCTGGACTTCAGCCTGTGCCACGCGGGATTCCAATACGGATTCGTCCAAAGTATCGTCGGTACCGATCTCTGCCTTGGGTTCCGGACGCTGGCGGTAAATGGGTGACGAAACGCCACGGCCAAAGGGCTTGTCGCCAAAACGGCGGCGACCGCCTTCGGAACCTCTGCGTTCCCGGTCAAAAGGCTTGCGGTCGCGATCGAAGGGACGGCGTTCGCGGTCGAAAGGCCTACGTTCACGGTCAAAGGGCTTGCGGTCGCGGTCAAAACGGCGGTCGCCGCTGCGGCCTTCCCTAGGGGTTCCTTCCCGGCTGCTTTCTTCGCGACGGGGGCGGCGTTCGCGGCTTTCGCTAATGCCGAACTTGCGGTCCAGTGTTTTCCTTATGGTACGCGGTGCCTTGTTTTCTTCGCTCATAATTTTTCCATGATTTGTTTGGCGACGGATTCCCCGTCAATTTTCAAAAGCTTGAACAGTGCGGGAATCTCGCCCTGCTCCACAAAATGGTCCGGCAGTCCAAACCGCATCAGGCGTTTGTCCGTATAGCCCAGGTCCATCAAGAGTTCTCCCACAGCAGAACCATAACCGCCTACCAGGGTGTTGTCTTCCAGAGTCACGATTACCTCGTGGCTGTCAAACAGGCTGCGATAGGACTCCGTATCCAAGGGCCTTACCACGCGGGCATCGACCAGCGTAGGCTTGTGTCCAGCAGCACGCAGTGCTTCTGCGGTCTTCTTCAGCTCGTTAGTCATGAACCCGGCACCCAAGAGCAAAATGCCGCTTCCCTGCTCCAAAACCTTCGGGTGCTTTACGTCCACCGTCTCGGGGGCAGGCTGCAACTGTTCGGCCAGGGCCGTCCCACGCGGGTAGCGGATTGCCACGGGGCCTTCCATATTGATGGAGGCCGTCAGCATGTCCCTAAGTTCGTTCTCGTCACTGGGCGCAAGTATCGTCATTCCCGGAACCGTCCGGAGGAACGACAGGTCGAAGGCCCCGTGATGGGTGGGGCCGTCGGCCCCCACAAGTCCTGCACGGTCCAGCACGAACACCACATGCAAGTTCTGCAGGGCTACGTCGTGCATAATCTGGTCATAGGCCCGCTGCATAAAACTGGAATAGATGGCCACCACGGGAACAACGCCCTCGCAGGCCAAACCCGCAGCAAAGGTCACCGCATGTTCCTCGGCAATGCCCACATCTATCACGCGGTCCGGCAATTCCTTGGCCATAATATCCAGGCCACAACCCGTAGGCATAGCCGCCGTAATGCCGATAATCCGCTTGTCCTTCTTGGCCAGTTCAAGCAAGGTCTTTCCAAACACGCTGGTAAGGGAGGGGTTCTTGCTCCCTGGAGAAAGCGGCAAACCGCTTTCCGGGTCAAAGGGTCCCGTTCCGTGGAACTTGGTGGGGTTCTTCTCGGCGGCATCCAGACCGCGGCCCTTCTCGGTCAGCACGTGCACAATGCAGGGACCGGGCTGGGACTTCACGCGTTCGAGAATCATGATAAGCTCATTGATGTCGTGGCCATCGATGGGGCCAAAATAACGGACTCCCATGTCTTCGAAGAAGGCTCCGGGCTTTACCGCATTCTTCGCGGCAGATTCCACCTGCAAGAACAAGTCACGGAACCGGCTCCCGAGAATGCCTGGCACACGTTTCATCAGGCGGTCCAGGTCGGAACGCATCTTGTTGTAGACCGGGTCCGATATCACGCGGTTCAGGTACTTGCTGAACCCGCCCACGTTGGGGGCAATGCTCATCTTGTTGTCGTTCAAGATGATGGTCATGTTCTGCTTGGAAAGTCCGGCGTTGTTCAGGGCCTCGAAAGCCATGCCGCCGGTCATGGAACCGTCACCGATTACCGCCACTACGTTGTTCTTGCGTTCAAAGTGGTTCCGGGCCGCCGCAAAGCCCAAGGCGGCAGAAATAGAGGTGGTGGCATGCCCCGCCCCAAAGCAGTCGTACTCGCTCTCGTTCCTCTTCAGGAATCCAGAAATCCCGCCCTGCTGGCGAAGGGTCCCAAAGCGGTCGTAGCGGCCGGTCAAAAGCTTGTGTACATAAGCCTGGTGGCCCACGTCCCACACAATCTTGTCTTCGGGGGCGTTGTAGACATAGTGGAGGGCGATCGTCAGCTCCACTACACCAAGGCTAGAGGCCAGGTGACCGCCATGCTTGGCTACCTGCCCGATAATAGTTTCCCGCACCTGGGCGGCCAGGCCATAAAGTTCTTCCACAGAACAGTGCTTTATGTCCTGGGGGGTCTTTACGTCTTTAAGTTCCATCACTTGACTCGGGTAATAATGAATGCGGCCATGGCCCGGAGGATGCTGGTATCGCAAGAAAGGCTATCCAGCACACGAATAGACTGCTCATACAGTTCACGGGCCTTTTCCCTGGATTTTTCCAGCCCCACCACGGAGGGGTAGGTGGCCTTGCCCTTTTCCACGTCGGAACCGGCATCCTTGCCCAGTTCCTCCGTAGTGGACACGATGTCCAAAATATCGTCTACAATCTGGAAGGCTAGCCCAATGGCACGCCCGTACTCGCGAATGACCTGGATATCCTTTTCGGGGGCACCAGCCAGCATGGCTCCCACCTGAAGGGCCGCCTCGATAAGGGCTGCCGTCTTGTGGTAGTGGATGTAGTCCACCGTTTCCAGGTCCACGGTCTTGCCTTCGCACTCGATGTCTATCATCTCGCCGCCAATCAGGCCATAGGTGCTGAGCAGGTGGGCCAGAACCTCGATTGCCCTGGCATTTCCCGTCTTGCCCATCAGCTCAAAAGCGAGCACGCATAGGGCATCCCCTGCCATAACGGCAGTAGCTTCCCCAAACTGCTTGTGGCTGGTGGGCTTTCCACGGCGAAAATCGTCGTTGTCGATGCAGGGCAGGTCGTCGTGAATCAGGGAGAAGGTGTGGATCATCTCCAGGGCGCTCATGGCATAATGGACCTGCTCGCCCTTGCCGCCGAACATGTCGAAGGTGGCCTTGACCAGGGCGGGGCGGAGGCGCTTGCCGCCGGCAAACATGGAATAGCGCATGGCCTCGTGCAGGCGCTGGGGGCGGTCTGCAACCGGAGGGAGGTGCTTGTCAAACAACTTTTCCGCTTCCACGGAAACCGTGGCCAAATAATCCTGGGCAATAGCCGCTTCTTTCTCTATAGACTGCATACGCCCCAAAGATACTTAATTACGGGTGTGCAGAGGCACCAAACAGGGGTCAAACGGCTTGGAAAGAAGCCCTAAAAACCCCTGTTTAGCGGAATTATTCCGTCTAGTCTACCTCGTATTCTACTTCGCAGACCGTGTTGCCGTGGAAATCTAACCTGAACACATGCGTTCCCGATTCAGTGGGCGGTGTAACAGACATCCAATTATCGCCATTGTAATAACGGTTTGCACTTCCCGAGCCGACCTCTTCGTCATCCAAATAGAGAGTCATGCTGAGAGTCTGCCCGATAACATTCGCATCCCAATTGCTGAAGCTTGACCCAGGAGTGAATGACTTATTGCTGTTTTTAAGGGCACAACTCGTCGAAGTAATCGCAGGGTATTCCGCCTTCAACGTTGCGGAGCATACCTGATTGCCTTGATAAGAGAGGGTAACCGGGTACGAACCCACTGCATCAGGAACAGTCAGTGACGTCGTCGCATTGTTATCCGGCTTGACAGTTATGGACTGACTACTTCCATTAAAGGTTAGCGTCATGCTGATAGACCCTGTAAAGCTGGAATTGCCAGGCCTAAAGACTACCGTTTTTCCAGGCATGGCACTGACAGAGCTTCCCATGGAATTGGTATTCAAACCAATAGTGCAGCTCGGCTTCGGGTAATCAACCGTCAAGGAGGCTTTACACACCTGATTTCCGCCATACGTGAGGGTGTACTGGTAAGAACCCAGTCCAGAGGGGGCCGTAAAGGACTTTGTGAAATTACCATAACGACCGGCAGAACCTTCGCTATTCACTCCTTCTCCGCTAAGGAGCATGGTCACGGAGTTGCCCATTCCATCGGTCCAGCCGCTCCAAGAACTGGCATTGAACGTCACAGAACCGCCGGGGATTGTTGTGCTTATTGTGTTATTGCTGCTGTTTTTGAAGAGGCAACTTCCTGCTGTTACCTTCGGATATTCCACTGTCACGTTGGCGGAACAAACTTCCTCGCCATCCACGGAAAGAGTATAAGCGTGAGTACCCAATGTGGTTGGAGCTGTCAAAGCGGTTGCCGAATTGTTGGAACCATTGGCAACAGAAACTGTCTTGGTGGTACCGCCGCCGGTCAAAGTCATGCTCATAGTTCCAGAAACTCCCGTTACGTTCGTTGGCTTAAAGTAGAAACCCTGTCCAGGAACGACACTCATGGATGTGTTGTTGGCATCATAGTCGTGTGCACCCACTTTGCACGAAGCCCCCGGCATCTCCGTTGCCGTCACCGTCGCACAGGTCGGGCTCATCGTTTCTCCATCGCTGTTGGTGACCGTCAACGTCGGGGTATACGTCCCAACGCTACTGAGGGTCTTCGTGGCAGAAGTTCCGGTTCCCGAAAGGCCACCGCCCCACGCATAGGTAAAGGGGTCTGCACCGGTGCAACCGCTAACAGTCCAAGTAACATCCTTCGGCTTGGAAGAAGACACCACAACGGCGGAGGAAGAGGCCGAGCAAACGCAACCGCTCACCTTTTTCCCCGTCACAGTCAGCTTAGTCTGGCAGCCAATGGTTTTCTCTGTGGCCAAGCCCTTGTCCACCACCAAAGAGGCCCCGTAGGTTCCCTTCGCAGCGTAACTTACAGAAGGCGTCGCATCCTTGCTGGTGGCAATGGAACTTCCCTCGTCAAAAGTCCAGTCATAGGTCTGGGCAGGAGTGCCATTTATGATTACGTACGACCAGGTTACCGATCCGTCCCTTTCTATGGTGTTGGTTGACGGGCGGCACGCCCCGTTAAGTACAGAAGAACCCTTAGAAGAGGAAGAGGCGACCACAGCAGACGAAGTGCCGCCTGCACTGGATTGGTCAGCACTGCCGCTAGAGGCAACCGGAGAGCTTGTGGGCTGCACGTTTGCAGAACTGGCGATTACCGGACCCTTGGATCCGCTACTGGAAGCATCCCCATTAGAAGCACCTCCATTATCATTGGCTCCCTCGGAAGCAGAGGAAGCTCCCTCGTCCGGCACAGGAATGTCCGCCCCGTCTAATTTGTTCAGAGCCTCTATGCACTTGGAGTCGCCCATGCAATCGGCCATGGCCTGTTCCTTCAACCGGGTCAGGAGTTCCATATCGCTGGAATCGCCCTCCATGGGCACGATCGATGCCAGGGCGATGTTGTCGCTGTCGATTTTGGCCTCGATAGGGCTATCGCTACAGGCAAGGAATGCCGTAGCAAAAAACATGGATAATGCTGTAATCCACAACCATTTCATATCCAACCTCATCCTCTAGGTAACATTTAATATACATTCTTATCCTGCGAATGTTGCATTTTTTTTACCTTTTCTGCTATTTTTTCATTTTTTAGTGCAAAAAACACCCCTTTTTTGCCTTTTTGGAGGTAGATTAGGAATAGGAGGTTCCTATGACTACTATTCCGAGTTTTTGGTTCCTGGTTCCTGTCGCCGCCCTGTTTGCCCTGGGAATGGCGTTCCTCTTTTACAAGAACATGAAAAAATCCCCCGATGGCAACCACAAGATGAAGGCCATCGCCCACTTTGTACGGGTAGGGGCCTTTGCCTACCTGAGGCAACAATACAAGACCGTGTCCATCGTGTTCGCGGTCCTGTTCGTGATATTCATAGTGCTTGCCATCCTCAAGATCCAGAACCCATTTGTGCCGGTGGCATTCCTTACCGGCGGGTTCTTTAGCGGCCTCTGCGGTTTTTTGGGAATGAAAACCGCCACCTATGCCAGTTCCAGAACCGCCCAGGGTGCCATGACCAGCTTGAACCGCGGGCTTACCATCGCCTTCCGCAGCGGCGCCGTGATGGGCCTTGTGGTGGTGGGCTTTGGATTGCTGGACATTTCCGCATGGTTTTTGCTGCTGAACTACATCTACGACCACAACGTGTTCGGTTTTGGCGCCGACATTGCGAACAAACTAGCTCTTGGCGGTTGGAGCGAGTCGCTATTGCAAAATGACGTCTGGCTCCACGGCAAGATGGTGGAAATCACCACCACCATGCTAACCTTTGGCATGGGAGCCTCCTTGCAGGCTCTGTTCGCCCGCGTGGGTGGCGGCATTTATACCAAGGCCGCCGACGTGGGCGCCGACCTGGTGGGAAAGGTGGAAGCGGGAATCCCCGAAGACGACCCCAGGAACCCTGCCACCATTGCAGACAACGTAGGCGACAACGTAGGCGACGTAGCCGGCATGGGTGCAGACCTTTACGAATCCTACTGCGGCTCAATCTTAGCCACGGCGGCCTTGGGAGCGGCACTCCCCGGCGGACTCAACTACGTGATTGCTCCCATGGTGGTGGCCGCCATCGGAATCGTGCTTTCTGTTATCGGAATCTTCATGGTCCGCACCAAGGAGAACGCCTCCACCAAGAACCTGCTGCATTCCCTGCTTACGGGAACGCTGGGTTCTTCGGTAATGATCCTCATTGCACTTTTGGTGCTGGTAAAGCTTGGACTCATCGACTTCGGCATTTTCGGTTCCGTGCTTTCGGGACTTGCAGCAGGCGTACTTATCGGGCAGTTCACGGAATACTACACTTCCGATGCATATAAACCTACCAGGGGAATTGCAGGGCAAGCCAAGCTGGGAGCTGCCACCACCATCATCGACGGAATATCCGTGGGCATGTTCTCTACCGGGCTACCCGTAGTGACCATCGTCATTGGAATCATTGCCGCCTTCGGTTGCTCCGGCGGTTTTGAGAACATGGGCATGGGCCTTTACGGCGTAGGCTTTGCCGCCGTGGGCATGCTGAGCACCTTGGGTATTACCCTTGCAACCGACGCCTTTGGACCCATTGCCGACAATGCAGGCGGCAACGCGGAAATGGCAGGGCTAGACGCCTCGGTCCGCGAAAAGACCGACGAACTGGACATGCTGGGCAACACCACCGCCGCCACCGGCAAGGGTTTTGCCATCGGTTCTGCCGCCCTTACCGCCATGGCCCTGCTGGCCTCTTACGTAGAAGAAATCAAGATATGGATCGGCCACCTGGCCTCTGGAGCAAAGGGCCTGTGGAACGTTGGGGGAACCACATTTGCCAACCACAGCCAGGACCTGGTGAATGCGGTAGCCAACATAGACGGTGCAAAGATTCTGGACGACGGCAACCGCGCCATCTCCGCCAGCGGCGAGCTGATTGGACTTGTGGCTAGCAAGGCCGACTACGTGGACTTCATGAACATCTACAACCTGAACCTGATGAACCCGCTCTTGCTGGGCGGCATATTCATCGGGGCCATGATGGCCTTCGTGTTCTGCGCCCTTACCATCAAGGCTGTGGGCCGTGCCGCCAGCGCCATGGTGGAAGAAGTCCGCCGCCAGTTCCGGGAAATCCCAGGAATCATGGAAGGCAAGTCCCAGCCGGACTACGCCCGCTGCGTGGAAATTTCCACCGTAGGCGCCCAGCACGAAATGATCATTCCCTCACTGCTTGCGGTAGTGGTACCCGTAGTGGTAGGATTGTTCATGGGAGTTGCTGGCGTGTTCGGGCTTTTGGTTGGCGGACTTGCGGGTGGGTTTGCCCTTGCCACCATGCTGAACAACGCCGGTGGCGCCTGGGACAACGCCAAGAAGTTCGTAGAGAAGGGAAACTATGGTGGCAAGGGGTCCGACACCCACAAGTCCGCTGTTGTAGGCGACACCGTAGGCGTAGGCGACACCGTAGGCGACCCCTTCAAGGATACCGCAGGGCCTTCCCTGAATATCCTCATCAAGCTCATGACCATGGTGAGCGTCGTATTTGCAGGAGTGATTGTCCGCTTTGGCGGATTCCTATTCTAAGCGAGCTATTCCTAGTTCTTAGATTCACGCCTAAACGTGGCGCTGGTGACCCGGTTGCGGCCACCTTCCTTAGAGGCGTACAGGGCCTTGTCCGCCCGGTCGAACAAGCGCTTGGGATCTTCGCCAGCCACCATCTCGGCAATGCCGAAGGAGCAGGTCACCTGCTGCTGCTTGATGAGCTGGGTACCCTCGATAGCGACGCGCAGCTTTTCTGCCAAGAACTGAGCATTCTGGATGGGCGTATCGCCGCAGAGGATCACAAACTCTTCGCCACCCCAACGGACCAGAGCGTCGGTATTGCGAATCTTGCTCTGGATGAGCTTGGTCAAGTTCACCAATACCTCGTCGCCCACATTGTGACCCCAGGTGTCGTTCACGTCCTTGAAGTGGTCGATGTCCAAGATTATAAAGGAAACGGGGCTGCCATTCTTCACCAGGTTTTCCTGTTCCCGCATAAGCACGCTGCTAAAGCCTGCACGGTTGAGGCAACCCGTAAGCGGGTCTTCCTTGCTGGACTTTTCGTATTCGCTCTTTTCAATTTCCAAGGCACGGAGGTTCTTTTCCAGTTCTTCACGCTTTTTCTTGTTGGCGGCGCGTTCGCGGCTGTAGTCGAAGAAGCGGATGATAAGGATAATCAAGAAGGTCACGAACCAAATGGCAACGATAATGGTCACCAGGTCCAATTTGGCAATCTTTTTGCCCTTGAAACAAAGGCCCTTGATTTCCATGGTGCCGTAACCTAGGGGAGCGCCGGTACCCGTCTGGATTTCGATAAGGGGTACATTGGACAAATCTACACGGGCCTTGTGCACGTTAATCTCGTTCTGGGCAACCCACCAACCGGCCACACGGAATTCCTGCGGAACAAAGACTGCCGGGTAGGTTTCTTCCAACGGGAAGAATTCCACTTCATTGAATTTCAGCGAGGTTTCATCGCCTTCGCGGTAGAACGAGGCGTCGTAACTGCGCATGTACAGGCGAACCGTACCCTCGCCGCGGGGCTTTATCCACACAAAGATGCTATCGTAATGGGAAAGGTCCCAGCCCTTGGTTTTGCCGTCGCCCAACAGGATCTTGATGCCGACATAGGGGTATGGAAAGCCCTCCTTCAACTCGTAGTCTACAACCACGGAAGAATCCGTACGCATGAGCTTGACAGCCGAGGAACCGCCATCCGTGGAGTCCGTCTGGGCAATGAGGTAGGGATAATCCGCCAGGTTGAGGAACTTAATGTCGTTTAAACCATTCTGGTAGGCAAAAAGGGCTATGACCGTAGCAGCCAACAGCACAAAGATCAAGATGTTCATCCTGAACAGTGCGTAGATTTTTTCCATAATCCAAGACATCATTGCTATTCCATTTTTCCCATCACGAGAATAATACAAAACTACCGTGTTAAAGTGTTTTTACCGACTTAAAAATCCCCCCAAACGCCCTACCAAAAAACGTAACGTGCTTGCCATTTCCTGTTGGGAATGAGCAGACGGGTGACCATGGAGCGCCGTGTTCTCTGTAAACACCAGTTTATATTCCAGGTCTGTGTACCCCTGGGCCTTTTGATTCTCGTAAACCTGCTGTACCGCAGGGGTCATGGCGTCGTCAGGCCAAGTCTTGGTAGATACCAGCAGGAACTTTACCCCGGGATGCAACTTGCGCAACCGATCCAACAAGGCCGCATAGGCCTTCTTGAACTCGGCCAGGTCGGCATGGGGAGGATCGCCCTGAAAATCGTTGATGCCCACAAAAATGACCACAACCTGAGGATGGAAGGAATCAAAGTTCCAAGGAGCGGACTTGCCCCCCTGCTCCATGACGCCAAAAACGGTGTAGTCATAAAGCGTACTCAAAGTCCAGTCCGGCACTATGCCCGCATAGTTGCGGACCAGGCCCCGACCGCTTACCGCGTTAATCTGGAAATCCGCCTTGTAGCCATCCGCCAGCAAAAAGGCGTATCCACGAGAGGCATCCGTCTTTTCGAAGGGGGTGCCGTCCTCTGGACCGTTAGCCTCGTTACCATAACCCACGGTAAAGGAATCCCCAATAAATTCAATACGGCGATTGGAAGGCTTGGGTGCTGGCCCAAAGGAACCGCCCTTGCCCAGGTCAATGCCAAATACGCAAACCTTCCCCGGATTGGACTCGCTAATCTTTATCAGGCGGAACTGGTGGACTCCGTCTCCTGAGACCTTCACCTTGTGAGTCTCGCGGGCGTCGATGGTAAAATGCTCAACCTCCTTGCCGTCAATATCCAGGCGATAACGGGCCTCCCCCTCTAGGTCAAAGGACAGCTCCGACGTGGTGGCGCTAAACTGGACCATGACTCCGGGAGCGCTGGCGACGAGGGCCTGTGGGGAGACCTGCCAACGGCCTGTCAAGAGAACGTTCTCAAGAAGGGGATTACTCATTGCACCTCCGAAAGAGAAAGTGAAAAAACCGAACTCCAAAAGCAGGGCTACGGCAAAGGGGATATGGGATTGTTTTGTAGTCATGAGGCAATTAGAAATATAAACATATTTACAGATAAAC
>CACXIR010000053.1:0-14340 GCA_902767785.1 Fibrobacter succinogenes
CCACGAACACAATCTGCAACATGTAAATTTGAAAATTCCTCGCGATTCCATCGTGGTGGTGACCGGTGTTTCGGGTTCGGGCAAGTCCAGCCTTGCTTTTGATACGGTGTTTCAGGAAGGCCAGCGGCGTTTTGTGGAGTCGCTCTCGGCGTACGCGCGTCAGTTCATCGGCCGCATGAAGCACCCCGAGGTGGAAAGCGTCCGGGGCATTTCGCCGACGATTTCTATTGACCAGAAGACGGTGAACCGCAACCCGCGTTCAACAGTGGGTACGGTGGTGGAAATTCTGGACCATTATCGCTTGCTTTTTGCCCGTCTGGGGGTGCCCCATTGCCCTGAATGCGGACGGGTGATTCAGGCCCAGACGGTGGACCAGATTGTGGACAACCTGTACGTGGGCGACGAGGGTAAGCAGATTACGGTGATGGCCCCTATTGTGCAGGAACGCAAGGGCGAATACCGCAAGGAACTGGCGGAACTCAAGGAAAACGGTTTTGTCCGTGCTCGCGCTGGAACGCAAGAACATGAGCCGCCTGCGGGAGGCTTTGGAAGGTGCGTTGAAGTTGACCGACGGGAAATTGGTGAGCTTTTTGCTGTCGGTGCCGGGAAAGGACGGCACTGAGGAGTATCGCCTGCAGGGTACACTGCTCGCTTGCCCCAAGTGTGGCATCTCCATTCCGGAACTGGAACCTCGGTTCTTCAGCTTTAACGACCCGAAAGGCCGTTGCCCCGCCTGTAAGGGCATGGGCGAAAGCTACAAGTTTGACTTGGACCTGATTATTCCGGACAAGACGAAGTCCATCAAGGAAGGCTGCATCGCCACCATCAAGAAGGACGACGGCACGCTCATCTTTAGCGACTTCGGCCGCCGCAACTTGAGGAACATTGCCAACGAGATGCATTTTTCGCTGGACACGCCGTGGAACAAGCTCAAGAAGGCACAACAGGATGCCGTCTTGTACGGCACGCCCAGCGAATCGGAACGCGGCATCATCCCGATTATGCAGGAACTGTGGGACATGTGGCACATTTACCACTTCCGCAAGTACATGCAGATTGGCGTCTGCCCCGAATGCCACGGCACGCGTATCAACCGTACGGCCAATGCGGTCACGTTCCATGGGCACAACTTGACCGAAATGACGGAATGGTCTGTAGAAAAGTCAGTTGATTTTTTCAACAAGCTGGACCTGTCCGAAAAAGAGAAACGGATTGGCAAAGAGATTTTGAAGGAAATTCGCGGCCGCCTTAGCTTCTTGAATGCGGTGGGACTCGGCTATTTGAATATTAGCCGCAAGGCCTCCACCTTGAGCGGTGGCGAGGCCCAGCGCATAAGGCTGGCCAGCGCCGTTGGGGCAGGGCTCCAAGGGGTGCTTTACGTGCTGGACGAACCCAGTATTGGGCTGCACCCCCGCGACAACGACAAGCTGCTGGAAATGCTGGAACATTTGCGGGCCCAGGGCAACAGCCTGATTATCGTGGAGCACGACGAAGACACCATGCGGCATGCGGACTGCGTGATTGACGTGGGGCCAGGCGCTGGCGTAGAAGGCGGCCGCGTGATTGCGGCAGGAACTGTCGAGGAACTGGAAAAGAACAAGTCTTCTTTGACGGGGGCGTACCTGAGCGGTCGCAAGGCCATAGAAATTCCCGCGACCCGCAAGAAGATAGACAAGAACACTCCCAAACTCAAGATTTGCGGTGCGGCAGAGAACAACCTGAAAAACATCGACGTGGAAATCCCGCTGGATGGTGCATTGACGGTGGTGACGGGAGTTTCCGGCTCCGGCAAGAGTACGCTTATCAACCAGATTTTGCGTCGAGAATTGGCCCGAGTGTTCTATGATTCCGAGGAACCGGTGGGCAAGTTTGACCACTTGGAAGGCATAGAGAACATCGACAAGGTAATTGAAATTGACCAGACGCCCATTGGCCGCACTCCCCGAAGCAACCCCGCGACCTACACCAAGATTTGGGACGACGTCCGCGATCTTTTTGCGGGCATGGAAGAGAGTAAAATCCGCGGTTACAGCAAGAGCCGATTCAGCTTTAACGTGAAGGGCGGACGCTGCGATGCCTGCGAAGGCGCTGGCGTAAAAGTTGTGGACATGCACATTTTGCCCAGCGTGCAGGTGACTTGCGATGTGTGCGGTGGCAAGCGCTTTAACGATGCCACTCGTGAGGTCTATTTCAAGGGAAAGAATGTCTCCGAGATTTTGGACATGAGCATTGCCGATGCGGCGGAATTCTTCAAGGACATTCCGAAAATCGCACAGCCGTTGAACCTGCTGGTGGAAGTGGGCTTGGGCTATTTGCGCCTCGGGCAACCTTCTACTACCTTGAGCGGGGGAGAGGCGCAACGCATCAAGATTGCCTCGGAACTGCGACGCCCGGGTACGGGCAAGACCCTCTATTTGCTGGACGAACCTACCACGGGTTTGCACTTCGAAGACATCCGCAGGCTCATGGAATGCCTGAACCGCTTGCGCAGCCTTGGCAACAGCGTGGTGATTATCGAACACAACTTGGATGTTATCAAGTGTGCTGACTGGATTATCGACTTGGGACCCGACGCGGGAATCCATGGAGGTCGCGTGATTGCGACGGGAACGCCCGAGCAGATCGCCAAGTGCAAAAAATCCGAGACGGGCCGCTACCTGGCTACCGTGCTTGCCAAAAAGCATGGCGAGAACAAGCATTTTGACCGTACCCTCAAGGTCGGCGAAGATTTGTCGTTGGATATCCAGGTGCATGGCGCCCGCAAGCACAACCTGAAAAACATTGACGTGACGATTCCGCGGCACAAGCTTACGGTGGTTACGGGCGTTTCCGGCTCCGGAAAGTCTAGCCTTGCATTCCACACACTGTTCAGCGAAGGCCAGCGCCGCTTTGTAGAAACCTTGAGTACCTATGCCCGCCGGTTCCTGGGTCGCCCTGACCGCGGGAGCATTGATTCTATTTCGGGACTTGCGCCTGCAATCGCTATTGACCAGAAGAGTGCCAGCAAGAGCCCGCGCAGTACGGTGGCGACCCTCACCGAAATCTATGACTACTTCCGCATTTTCTGGGCGAGGGTCGGCACCCCGCATTGCCTGCAATGCGGAAAGCCCGTGGCTTCGTACAGCGCGGGCGACTTGGTGCAGCACGCCTTTGAACGTGACTTGAACAAGAAAGTTACAGTGCTGGCACCTTTCCCCATCAAGGACGTTCTGAAACTTTCGAAGATCCTTACGGAAAAAGGTTACCGCAAGGCCTACATGGGCGGAAAGCTCGTAGAGCTTCCGCTGCCCAAGATTCCCACTCGCGAAAAGCAGTTGCTTGCCGTGGTGGATACGGTAACGGTTAAAGAGGAAAGCCGTGCCCGCCTAGTGGAGGCCTTCGAGCGGGCATACCGCGATGGCAACGGAATCCTGTACGTGGAAAATGAGAAGGGTAACCGCATTGCCTGTTCCGAGAAGCCGGGCTGCCCCGATTGCGGCTGGTATATGGATTCTGCCCTTAACCCCAAGCATTTTAGTTTCAATACCCACTGGGGTGCCTGCGAAACCTGCCTTGGCCTTGGCCATTTTAAGGATGGAGAAGTTTGCCCCGATTGTCATGGCGAACGCCTGAAATCTGAATACCTGGCGGTACGCATTGGCGGCAAGAACATCATGGACGTGAACCACATGAGCATTTCCGAGGCGTTGCAGTGGTTCAGCAACGAAAACTTCAAACGGGACAACTTCGGGAAGGACAAGAATGCTGACGGCAAGATGACGGTGGCGGAGCCCCTGCTTCGTGAAATCGTGGGCCGTTTGAACTTCCTTAAGAGCGTGGGCCTGGGCTACATTGGTCTTGACCGTGCAGGAGACACCCTCAGTGGCGGCGAATCCCAACGCATTCGCTTGGCAAGCCAGATTGGTAGCGGCTTGGAAGGCGTGCTGTATGTCCTTGACGAGCCTACGGTGGGCCTCCACGAAAGCGATACCGCCATGTTGCTGGATACGCTTTACCGCCTGCGGGATCTGGGCAACACCCTTGTGGTGGTGGAACACGACATGAAGATGATGCAGGCGGCGGACCACATTATCGATATGGGCCCGGCGGCGGGCGAGTTTGGTGGCGAAGTGGTGGCGGAAGGTTCGCCCAAGCAACTTTCCAAGCCCTATGCCTTGCAGCAGTTCCCTCGCAGTGAAACGGTCAAGTACCTGACGCATACCATCCCCATGGCAAACGAGATTGCTCCGGTTGCCATTACCGATTCCACGGAATTCTACGAGTTTGATAAACTGAAGCACAACAACCTGAAGAATTTGTCTGTAAAATTCCCCAAGGGAGCCATTAGCGTGGTCTGTGGCGTTTCGGGCTCGGGCAAGAGTTCCATGGTCATGGACGAGGTGTTCCCGCGTCTGCAGAAAAAATTCCAAGCCCGCGGTCGCAAGAAAAAATCCGGCGAAGTCTTGCTAGTGGACCAGAGCCCCATTTCGGGTACGCCTCGCAGCACGCCCGCCAGCTTTACGGGCGTACTTGACGACATCCGTAGGCTGTTCGCCAAGTTGCCGCAGGCCAAGATGAAGGGCTTTGACTACGGGCGTTTCAGCTACAACTTGGCCCGCGGCCGCTGCGAGGCCTGCGAGGGCCGTGGCGCCATCTCGGTAGAGATGCACTTCCTTTCGGATATTTGGGAACCCTGTGAAGTCTGTGGTGGCAAGCGTTACAACCAGGAAACCCTTACGGTTACCTTCAAGGGCAAGAACATAGCCGATGTTTTGGACATGCGGGTGGTGGATGCATGCGAGTTCTTTAAGGACCAGCCCAAAATCTTGCCAAAGCTGGAATGCCTGCGAGACGTGGGCCTCCCGTATGTAAAACTGGGACAGCCCGTGACCACGCTTTCCGGTGGCGAATCCCAGCGCCTCAAGTTGGCTGCGGAACTGGCAAAACGACCGGCTACCGAGATGGTTTACCTGCTGGACGAACCTACAACAGGACTCCACCTTAAGGATATCCAGACGCTTTGGAATCAGCTTCGCAGGCTTTCTGCCCGGGGCGACACGGTTATCGTCATTGAACACCATCCCGATATCATACGCCTTGCGGATTGGAGGGTGGAACTTGGACCTGTCGGCGGTGCAGAAGGGGGCTATTTGCTCAAAATGGGAGTTGATTGAGCAGAAATAATGTTATCTTTCAAAGGTAAGGCCGCCAATCTATTGGCGACGTTATGGAGATTATAGGAGCGAATATGCGGTTGACGAGTCTTTTGCCCGTTCTTTTCTTGTTGCCGGCCTTGGTCTTTGCTGCCGATGCGGACAAGAAATTTAGGGTGACCCAGGATTTGTACAAGAGTGGGGAGTTGTTCAAGGAGGGGGATTTCAGCAATCCTGCTGAACTGGCGATTTCCATTTCCAATTCAACGGTATCCTCCATGCCGGAGATGCCCCTGAAGGACAATGCACTGTACCTGCGTCACAAGAAGGGTGCCAAAGAGTACATGTGGACTCAGGGAAAGATCCTTCTCAAGAACTACAAAAACCTCCATGCGTTCAACCTCGCAAAGAACAAGCTTCGCTCCTACGATATGGTCCAGTTGCGCCTGTATGCAACCAAGAATGCCAAAGCCTTCCAGGATGAAACGGATATCTATTTCGATAAGGAATACATTTACTCTCCCCGTGTACCCAAGCTGTTTTTTATGAACAATGGCCGTTGGCAGATGTTGAAGGAGGACTCGCTTCCGGGGATGATCAAGGTAGAAAGCAAGGAAAAAAATCTACAGATCACCACCTTGAACCACGCAATTCGTCATGTTTCAGGAGTTGTGTTCCCTGTTGAACCTGGCCCCTATGCTTTCGTTTTTTCTGCCGACAATGCATTGCCCGTTGCGGATATTGGCATGGTTCAGGGGGGGCAGCCCCTTGTCTTCAAGCCCAACTTGGTAAAGCTTAATCCTGCTGATGCTAAACCTGTTTCTCTGACCGTCACCCCTGCCGCGGTGTATTCGACGCCCTCTTTAGAGGCGACGGAAGTCCTTTACGACCAGTTCATGGAAGATGTTAGAAATGCTCTGGCCTCGGTGGACACCAATGAGTTTGTAGAGGCTTACCCGGTAAAGAGGAGTGCCAACGAGCTGGGCCTGCCTAATGACGACGCTACCTACGTTGGCTATTCGAAACGCTTTGACCTGGTGCGGTCCGAAGCGATGTCCAAGTGGCGTAACTCCAAGATGGGCGGGGTCTCTGCCATTGAGCAGGCTTTCCGCGAACGTTTTGACACCCTGCAGGCTCCGCCTTTTAGGGCATACTTGAATCCTTCTGCCGTTTTCTTGGATTCGGTGGCTGTACCTGCCCCGGTGGTGGATACTGTGGCTGCCGCTCCCGTCGCACCCTCGGTAGCGGATACCGCAAATGTTGCATCGGATTCGACAGCGTCTGCAGTGGCGGCTCCTGTCGCCCCTGCTCCTGAAGCTCCTGCAGCACCTGCAGCTCCGGTGGCGACCACCATCATGGTTCCTGCACAGCCCCCTGTGTTGAACATCAAGTTTGGTTCCGACCACCAGCGTTACGACGTTGCCTGGCGTGGAGACGTTCCGGGCATTCCTGCCGACACCCTCTGCAATTGGCTAAATGGCGGGCGCGACGACGTGAAGGTAATCTTTACCCTCGAAAACAATAAGCCCGTATGGATTTACGATGAAACGGCCGCAATCAGCAGGCACCATTACCGCTATACGCGTCTGGAAGTAGAAGTGGCGGGCGTGCTTTACGTGGGCCATGGTTCCTATGTCCTTCCGGACTACATCTTGGAACAGCCTGAGGTCCAGGAATGGCTGAAGCCCAAGCCCGTGGAGCTTCCCATGTTGCGTTCTTCTTCTTCGGCCCCCATGGATAGTTCTTCTTCGTCCATGCAGGTAGTTTCTTCGTCTAGCCACCAAGAGGTGGTGTCGCCGAAAAAGATTGTGAACGACCCCCGTCGCGGCAAGCTGGTATTGCTGGATTCTGGTTCGTTCCGTTATTACGGAAGCGTGGTGCAGATGTCGCCATTTGCCATCATGGTAACCGAAATGACTCAGGAACTTTTTGAAAAGATCATGCTTCAGGTGGATTCGGCAGACAGGGTAAAGGACCGTTCCTCTTTCTTCCACCCGCAAAAGCCGGTCCACAACATTACCTGGGAAGATGCTCGCAAGGCCTGCCAAGTCAACGGTGGCGACCTGCCTACGGAGGCACAGTGGGAGTTTGCCGGCCGTGCCGACAACATGGAGGGAACCCTTTGGAGCTTGGATGAAAATCCCGATCCTTCCGCTTATGCAGTATACAGGGAAAATTCTTACAACAAGAGCAAGTCGGACGAGGCCTATGGCCCGCAGCAAGTGGCTTCCAAGAAACCTAATGCCTGGGGCATTTACGACATGTCTGGCAACGTTGCGGAATGGACTCGCGACAAATACTTCATGTTCTCCTTCTGGATAGAGTCGTCCAACCCCACGGGAGCCTTGTTCGGCTACACCAAGGTCTACAAGGGTGGCTCCTGGAAAGATCGCGAAAAAGTGTTGAACATGACGGCCCGCGATGACGAGGATCCCCGTTACTGGTCTGAAACTCTGGGATTCCGTTGCGTATACCCGCTGGACGTAGTAGGTAAATAGGTGCCTGATCGTAGGTTTCGTTTTTTCCAGAGGCTTGTTTGTGCCCCTTACCTGCTGGCTTTGCTAGGGCTGCTCATGCCCTTGGCAAATGTGTCCTGTACAGAGCATGTGATCGCAGACCCATCTCTCTACGAGGTTGCCGTGGGCATGGACCTGAGCAAGGACCTTAAGGATCCTGCTGCTGGACTCTTGAAAAAAATGGAGGAGGGAAATCCGAAATCCATTGAGCGTTTCAAGGAGAGGATACCCCATTATCCGAAGATGGAACCCATGTACCATTTGTTCGGAATAGTGGCGGCCTTGGTTCTGGCGGCTGCGTTTGCATTGCTGGCACCTTATGGTTATTATGCTTCCTTGGGGTCCCTTGCCCTGGGAATGCTTTCCATGGTTTCTTTATGGGCCTTTCTTTCTCAAATCGGATCGTTGTGCAACGCCCTTGGCATGCAGGTGTTGCAGGTGGAGCCGGGTGCGGGCATCTATTGCGCCAGCGCCTTGATTCTTATAGGGACCGCCATGAATTTGGCCAGTATTGTGCGACCGATTATCGACGAATTCAAGGCCAAGCGGAAAAAGTAGCCCGCTAAATTTTATTCGTACTTTACATTCACGGCGGTAAAGGTGATTGCGGTTCCCTTGGGAATCAGCGTGACCCATTTGGAGTCGAATCCTTTGTTATCAAAGTACTCGCCAATAGACTTGATTTTTGCTTCCGGCCCCGAGACTTCCAAGGTGAATTCATGTTTGCGCATGAGTTCTATAGCGTCGTTCAGGGCGGTGAAACTGGAAGCGATTAGTTTGTTTGAATTCTTGAAGAACCGGATTTCGCTTGCTATGGCGTTCAAGTTCTGTTTGTGGTTCTTGGCGCATCCAGTTTCGTCTACATGGACTTTGGGCAGGGTCATGGGGCATTGGTCCTTGTGATCTGGCACGCCATCGTAGTCGGAATCCATGGTGCAGCCTAGGCTGTCTACCATGGCACCGCGAACGGTCTTGGGGCATTGGTCAATGGCGTCGGGTACGCCGTCGCCGTCGGTGTCTAGGGGGCAGCCGTCTTTGTCTACGGGGTAGCCTTCGGGGGTGTCGGTGCAGCGGTCGTGAAAATCCGAAACTCCGTCACCGTCGGTATCTATGGGGCAGCCGTCTTTGTTTACCGTTTCGCCAACCTCGGTTTCAGGACACTTGTCCATTTCGTCGGGAATGCCATCCCTATCGTTGTCTAGGGGGCACCCGAACTGGTTCACCTTCCAGCCCTCGGGCGTTCCCGGGCACACGTCGTCTTCGTTTCGCACGCCATCGTGGTCTTCGTCCAGGGGGCAGCCCTTGGCATCTACCGGGTCATCCTTGCGGGTGTCGGGGCATTGGTCTGCGTTGTCGTCAATGCCGTCGCCATCGGTGTCCAGCATGCAACCTTCTGCATCTACGGCCATTCCGACTGGGGTATCGCTGCACTTGTCCTTGTAGTCTGGAATGCCGTCCTGGTCCTGGTCCAGAGGACATCCAAAGAAGTCCACCTTCACGCCCAGAGGGGAGTCGGGGCAGTCGTCCACAATGTCCAGTACGCCGTCTTGGTCTTGGTCCACGGGACAGCCGCGGCTGTTTACCACTACGCCGCGGGCAGAACCAGGACACATGTCCAGGCGGTCGGGAACTCCATCGCGGTCGGAATCCTTCCAGCTAAAGTCCAGGGCCTTGCTGACCCCGATGGTCATGGAAATCTTGGGGCTGCCGGAAACGGTGTAAACTATCTGCTTGCCTCCGGTTTCGCGGTACACGGTGTGGCCGTTGTCTACGTCGGTCCCCCTAAAGTAGTCAAGGCCAATGTCTACGCCTAGCAGCAGGTTGAAGTTTTGAGGCAGGTGCAGCTTGACGGCGGGGGAGAACCGGAAGGCGTCGTTGATAAAATGATCTGTCGGGTGGCTCTTGCTTATTTGCGTTTCGCCCGAGACCTCCAAAATGACGGAAATCAGCTTGCGGGGGAAAAGGTTGAAACCCGTACCCCAGATAATGTAATCGGTGCCGAAATTGCCAACGTAGTTGTTCCACTGGACAATGTCAAGAAGGTCCAAGGTTAAAAACAAGGTGGTGGCAAAGGACCATTTGCCATAGGTGTAGGGGTCGGTTTTGTCGCCGTCTTTAATGTTCCATATGCGGCGTGGGCGGAAACCGGCATCCTTGGTACCCGTAGGGGCAAAAAGCTCAAGGGAGACGGCGGGTTTCAGCGGAAAATCAGTGGGCAGCGAAGCCTTGCCGTATATTTGCATGTCCCCAATGCCCAGCGTTCTGTAGTCTGTTTCCTGGACTTGTCCGTCGTAATATATGGGCTGGTAAATGCCGAACTCGAAGAAGTCTAGCGGGGCGTAGGCGGCCTGGAGCGCACCGCCGGGGGAGGGAATGTTCCTGGCCACCTCGTACATTCTCCCGCTTTCGGTATTCGAGTAGCCGTCCATGGCCATGGGGGAGCCGTCGCTCAGGGACTCGAAATTGCCCGAAAAGAACAAAAAACCCTGGTTCAGGGTGTTTGCAGAGGGTACCCTGAAGCCGTCGCCACTACGCATAGCCCCTGTATGGCAAAATACGTAACTCGTTGCTAGACAAAGAGTTATAATGGTTTTTCGGGCGTTCATGGAAAGAAATTTAAATTTTTTTTGAAAAAGCTATTGACTTTTTAAAGTTTATGAATACATTTCCACACGTGGAACCGAATCGACACACCGACCAGGACCTGCCAGTATGGCATAGAAAGGCTCAAAAAGCCTACCGTATCAACAGGATCATCATCCTATTGCAGATGGTTGCCGCATTGGTGATGTGCGGTGTCATCTGGATGGGAGTCGAGAAGGTTCTTCATTAAGGAGAATAATATGTTGAATTTTGCGTATCATTGCGGCCGCAGGCCCAAAAGTGATGCTTTTGATAATTCTATGCCGTTTCCCAACGAAGAGGAAATGGAAGAGATTGAAGAAGAAGAGGAGGAGCTGGACGAAGAGGTCGATTTTGACCAGCCTTCTTTCAAGCGTGACCAGATTTGGTCTGATTACGCCGAGGATTTGGATTACGACCAGTGATATGCCGTTCTAGGCATATCGTTTTACTGGGGACTTTCCTTGCAGCGGTAGTTCTTGCGGCCTGTGCCCCGCAACAGGCCTCCGTAAACTTAGCGGATGTTCCAGCAAACGCCTCTCCGGAGGCGGTTGATTCCCTGTTGCGTGCCCGTGGTGTGGATTCCCTTTCTTTTGCGCAGCAGGCGTTAAAAGAGAAGGTGGACGACTCCCTCGCCATAAGGCCCTCCTGGACCTATTACCAATACGCCTTGCAGGCCATGGACAATCAAGAATGGCTTTTGGCCAGGCACTACCTGGACGAATCCCTGCGGCAGTTGATAGCGGAGAAACACGACACCTTATACCAGAATGTAAGCACGGCGGAGGATTCCCTTTATCGTGCCCGCATGCCGTTGCGCATTGTAGATGCCCTTGACGAAGTTTACCCCAACATCGCCGAGATTGGCGTGGATGCGGAGGTGTTCGAACAGAACGAAGTCTCTATTGAGGGAGTTGACGCTTTGGACGAAAGCGCGGCCGACAGCGCTTCTTTGCAAGTCATTGAGAATTTCTTGGATACCATAGATGTAGCTCAGTTCACGCTGCCCGTGGTGTTCAACGAGCGGGTAATGCAAGAGATATTCTACATGAGTGGCGGTGCCAGGAGCTTTACCGAAGGATCCTTGAGCCGCAAAACGGCGTACGATTCGTTAGTTTATTCAAAATTAGACGAAATGGAGATGCCCAGGGACTTGATCTACCTGGCATTGGTGGAGTCGGGCTTTAAGCTGAAGGCATACAGCCGTGCCAAGGCTAGCGGCATGTGGCAGTTCATTCCAGAAACCGGCAAGCGTTACGGCCTCTCGGTGGATTATTGGGTAGACATGCGACGCAATCCGGAATTGGCCACCACGGCTGCTCTTAAATACCTGAAGCGTCTCCATGACGAATTCGACGATTGGCTTTTGGCCATGGCAGCCTACAACTGCGGCGAAGGCCGCGTGCGCCGTTTGGTCAAGGAAAAAATGTCGGATTCTACCTGGGACACCACTCAGGTGGTGACTTACTGGGACCTGGAACTGCCCAAGGAAACCATGCGTTACGTTCCCAGGATTTTGGCGGCCATGGTCATAGGGCATTACCCGGAACATTACGACATGAACATTGTGCAGCACTACCGGCCGGACTTTGACACGGTGACGGTTTTCGATTCCTTCCCGCTAGAGGAAGTGGCCAAGGTGCTGAAGGTTCCTGAGGATACCCTGCGGAGCCTGAACATGGAACTGGTCAAGTGGTGTACGCCCCCAAACAGGGATTCCTACCTGCTGCGGCTGCCGGTGGGGACCCGCAGCGCCTTTGTGGACGGCTACGACAAGATGGAAAAGAACAACTTCTCCAGCTGGCACCACCACAAGGTGCGCCGTGGCGAGAACCTGGGGGTCATTGCCCGCCAGTACGGCATTTCGGTGACGGAACTGAAGCAGGCCAACGACATGAAGGGTACCCGCATCCGTGCGGGGCAGACCCTTTTGATTCCCATCAAGGTCACGCAAAAGAAGTCTTCGGGCAAAAAGCCCACCAAGGTCAAGACCTACGTGGCCAAGCTTGGAGACAACGTGGCGTCCGTCGCAAGGCTGTTTGGCGTATCGCAAGAAAGCCTGCGGCTCTGGAACTCCATGAAAGAGGACCACTTGGTAAAGCCCGGCGACACCCTGCTGGTTTCAAAGCCCGACCTTAAGCCCTCTATACCGCAGGTTCCGGCCAAGACCGTCAAAAAGGCAGAACGTTACATTGCCAGCGAAGGCGATACCTTCGCAAGCATTGCCAGGGATTTTGGCATACCTGTGGTTTTGCTCATGGAGGCAAACGAAGGGTTCAACCGCCGCCTTGTGGTGGGGGATACCCTGGACATTCCGGAATTTGTGCAGACGGTGCAGAAGAACCAAGCCAAGTCGCCGGACAAGGCTGCAGACAAGTCCTCTGCGAAGGGGCCTGTCAAGGCCAAGGAAAAAACCGTTGAAAAGGCCGCTGCCGCAGAAAAAACCGCAGGAGAACGCGTCCATGTGGTTAAGAAAGGTGAGGGACTGTGGGATATTTCCCGCCAGTACGGCGTGACCATCGAAGACATTGTCCGCTGGAATAACCTGAAGGATACCAAAATCCGCATTGGCGACAAACTAAAAATCAAGAAATAAGGCAAATTATCGCTTTTTTTTGATTTTTTTTGAACTTTTTCCCGAAAAAAGTGTAATTTTAAAGGCGTAAAATCAGAAAATATATAACGGAGCAAAAAATGAACAAGAAAATACTCGGTTTGTGCGCAATTGGCCTCATGGCAGGCCTGACCGCCTGTAATGACACCATGGATCCCAACGATCCCCAGTCGGTCCGCAAGTACCTGACCAAGCACCAGATTGCCTTTACGCCCAACCAGTTTGTCTCTTTTGCGGTGAACAGCGATACTGCCAAGATGACCTTGTTCTTGCAGGCTTCCATGGAAATTGACGCTCCGGCCGACAACGGCAATAACGCCGTGGCCATTGCCGCCAACAAGGGCAACCTGATGGTGTTGAACTACCTGTTTGACCACGGTGCCAAGGCTAACGTGCGTAACAGTAACGGCGAGCAGGTCATAGACAACGCTGTGATGATGGGCAATAAAGATGTGGTGGCCCTGCTCCTTGCCCAACTCAAGAAAGAGGGCGTGGACCCCCAGAACTTGGGAACTGCGGTCATCCTCGCTGCCAAGACCGGCAAGGTGGACATGCTCGAAATCCTGGCCGACGCCGGCGCCCCTCTGGAAATTAAGGGACCCGATGGTTATTACCCCATTCACCTGACGGTGAAGGGCGGTCACTACGACGCCATGATGTACCTCATCAAGAAGGGCGTGGACGTGAACGCCAAGTGTGGCCAGGGCTACTCCGTGCTGGACTGGGCCAAGAACGAAGGCTACCCCCGTCTGATCAAGGAACTGAAGAAGGCCGGTGCCAAGAACACTGCCGCCTACACCAAGGAATTCGGCAAGTAGTTTTGCTTTTGTGATTGTATAAAGAAAGGGTTCCGCAACAGCGGAACCCTTTTCTAATCTGAACTCCTTGCGAGCCTGATTTACCCGATGCCTGTTTCGCTACGGCCAGGTGCTGCGCCGAATTCGCCCTCATATTCGTTTTCGCTATCGCTTCCTTCCAGCAGGTTCGCCTGGTGCGAGAGTGTCACGACATCCATTTCGGGGGTGAAGTATTCTTTTTTGTTTGTCTTCATGGTTGTTCTCTCGTTGTTGAAGGTTCTGGTCGTTATCTTATGGTGACGGCCTTGCCGTTGTGGTAGTAGGTTCCCTTGGCGGTGGGCGTGCCGTTCAGCTTGCGGCCCTGCATGTCGTACCAGCGGTCCATGCGGAACTCGCCGGTGCGGGTGTCCACGGTGCCGATGACCTTCTTGCTCACTTCGCCGTTGCTGTCGCGGTCAACAAGCACTACGTCCATGGTTTCGGGGAGTTCCGCCAGGCTGGAGCCGCCCACGGCGGACTTGGCGTTGGAATTGCCACCGTTGTACACCAGGTAGGCGCGCATGGCCGGAATCCAGGCGTTGGTGCCTGCCTTGGCGAACTGGCCCACGGTATAGCCGTCCTGTTCCTGTGCCGCAAACCCGTAGGCCTTGCCCTGGATG
>CACXIR010000053.1:14366-22478 GCA_902767785.1 Fibrobacter succinogenes
CGAAGTAGCTGTAGGTGCCGTGGAATGTCCATTCGTTGTTGGCGCCGAAGGTGGGGCTGGTGGCGTTGCTAGTGTTGAGTGTGGCTCCTCCGGTAAATGAAAGTTTCTCGGCAGTGGGGTTCAGCAGGTATGGCGTGTTGGCGGCGATTTCGTCGTCTACGGCGACCTTGGTTATTTCCACCTCTTTCCAGGAATCGCCAACCTTGGTGATGTCAGAAATGGTGTAGAATTCGGCCCCCTGCACCTTGTTCTGGGCGATGCTGAACGGCAGCACGATGGTGGAGAACTTGCCCTCGGTAAAGGTCCTGTTGAACATAACCGCATCTACGGCGATGTCGCTCTGGATATCTACAGTACCTTCGCCCTTGTAGGCTCCGTCGATATGGGCCGTGGTACCTTCTTCGGTCTTAGCCACGGTGACGGCGCCGTAATTGGTTTCGCTGTAGTTATAGTAAGGAACGGTCTTGCCGTCGACAACATGCCAGGCGTAACCCAGCAGTTCCGCAAGTTCGGCTGCGGTTTTGCCAATTCCGTCTATGCCTTGATTTGATTCATGATTAAGTTTCGCCGAAGTGTAGTAACTGTTGGTGACGGTACTCCGACTGCCGAAAGTGTGCGAATAGGTTTTATGCATGGTGACGCTGGTTGGGTCAAACAGGCTGTTCTCTATAGAGATTGTTGAATTGGAACCGGCTCCGCCGACAAAGCCTCCGTTTGCGTTTATATCGTTGTTTCCAATTTGAAGAAGTGCTCCATTGAAGACGCTGTTCTTGATAATCACATTGGCGTCCCTTCCGACTAGTCCGACAATGCCGCCGTGGTTTCCGTGGGTTATGTAAAGTCCATCATTTTTTGCCGAGATACTTGCGGAAACGATGACGTTGGAGATGACGTTGGTGCCTTTTGCAAAGCCCACAAGGCCAGCGACATTCCTGCCGTAACAATGGTCGGTAGTGTTATATTTGTTATTCCAGGACCTTGTATACACATTCCCGTCGACATGTAGGCCCTTGATGGTCGCTCCATTGATATAACGGAACGGTCCGATAATGTCGACGGCACTATTCAGGGCTCCTACGGTGACGGTAAGGGTGTGGCCATTGCCGTCGAAGGTCCCGGCAAAGAAGTGTGCGGTAGAGTCGCTGCCGATCATGCTTGTAACAGAGATATCGCCGGTCATTTTCAGGAATTTTCCGCTGAACGTCTCGCCATCCTGAACCATTTGCACAATGGCATTCCAGTCATCGGTAGTGGCGACAATATAGGGATCGGCCTCTGTTCCCTCTCCGCCGAACTTGCCGTAAACCCAGATGGATTTGGTGAAAGAGCCTGCGAAGTCTCCGGTGCCTTCTATGGTGATTTCGTATTCCCCGTTGGTCTCGATGGTCGGGCGGGTTACGGTATAGTCAGTACCTTCAACCAATGCGTTTCCGTTGAATGTGACGGCAGGGGTAATTCCGGAAACATCCTGGAAATTGTACTGGTCCAGGAGTCCCGTTATGGCGGGCAGCACGTAGTATTGGTTGCCGTCGGCGGCGGTAACGGGAGAGGCCTTGTAAACATCCGATTCCGGAATGGTTGCGCTTGCCAGGTTGCCTTGAGATGTGCTGAACACTGCAGAACCGGTGTAGTAGCAGTTGTTGAGGGTGAGGTTCTCCTCATGCAAAGGCCTGGCGAAAGTTCTTCCACTTTTCAAGATAGAACTGGCTATGCCCGCGGGTTTGGAGAGACAGTTGTTTAGGGAAACATTTGCGTTCTCCACCCATCCCACAAATCCTGCATCGTTGGTTTCCCCTTCCTTGGGGAAAGACCCGCTAAAGACGGAATTGCTTATGGTTAGGTTCCCTGATGCGGCTATGCCTACCAAGCCACCGTTGGAACCGTCGCCTTTGTCGGTCTTGGTAATGCTGACATCGGAACTGCAATTGTCCATGTAGACTGTTCCTGTAATCCGTCCAAGGATTCCGCCAGCTAAAGGGTGCTGCATAATTGCCTACGGGGTTTTCTGTGGTCCCGTAGTGCATTATTATGGTGTGGCCGTCGCCGTCGAAGGTGCCGTGGAAGCGGTTGTCGCCGGCACTTATTCCCGCCATGGTGGACACTTCAATGTCGTCTGTAAGTTTCACGAACTTGCCGCCGTAGGTAGTTCCGTTGCTGACCTTCTGGGCAAAGGAATTCCAGTCGTCCACGTTGGCTATAGTATAGGGATCGTCACTTGTTCCTTGGCCATCCAGGTCGTGGACGACCCAGAACGTGGTGGAGACGGCTCCGCTGTAGTTGCCGGTGCCCAAGGCTGTCAGCGTGTATTCGCCATCTTCGTCCATGGCGCCGCTCACGACATTGCCGTCCTTGGTGATTTTGATGGTGAAGTCGGTTCCCTGTACCAGAGCCTGGCCCGAAACGGTGACAGTAGGAACGACAGCTGTTGTCAGTGTTCCATTGTCATAGTTGGGGTTGACTCCGGTGATGGTTGCGGAAACTTCCGAGTAGTAGGTGTTTCCGTCAACAACAGGGTTCTCCATTTTTATCAAGAAGGGAGAAGATTCCTGGGGGGGGTAGACCCGTACACCCTGGTCCGTTGTTCCGATGGACCTGGTATAGTAGCACTCGCTAAGTGTCAAGTTTCCGTAACTGCTAGCCCTGGCAAAGGTCCTTCCTGCATCGTTTTTCACGGTGACGTTTTGCGGGTTGAACAGGCAGTTTGCAAAATCCACTTTTGCGTATGTCCAGCCCACAAGGCCGCCTACGCTAGTGGTGGATGTCCCGAGGAAGGAACCGTTAAAGTAGGAGTTGGTGATGGTGGTGGTGGGGAGAGGGTCTCCACCTGCAATGTGTGCAATCAAGCCTCCATGGGTGCCGTCCCCATTTACAGAACTGCTGATGATAACGTCAGAATGGCAATTGTCGAAGATGTTTGTGCTTCCCGAGACAAGACCTGCTATTCCTGCCGCGTATTTCTTGCTTGTGAAAATTTCGCCGGATGTGTGCAGGTTCTTGATGGTGGCCGTGTTTACGTAACGGAACGGTGCCACGTATTCCGCGTTGAAATAACTGGTGCTGCTTCCGTAGGCGATGGTTATTTTATGGTTGTTGCCATCAAAGGTTCCTGAGAACCTGTTTGCAGAGGTTCCCACCATGGAGGTGACTTCTATGTCGTTTGTCAGCTTAAAGAACTTTCCGCTGAAAGTTTCTCCAGTCTGGTTGACCAGGTTGGCCAGGTTGTTCCAGTCATTTGCCGTGGCGATGATGTAGGGATTGTCCTGGGAACCTTCGTCGTTGGGTTCGCTGGTAACTCGGATGGTTTTATATAGGGTTCCGGAGTAATTTCCGATGCCGTGGACGACCATGCTGTAGTTGCCTCCGGCGGAAATGTTGTCCGTTTCTTCGCTTTCTCCTTCTGCGATGTACCCGACGGTGTAATCGGTCCCTGCGGTCAAGGTGATCCCATCGTAAACCACCGAAGTGGGGGCGGGGGTTATGGCATTGTTTCCTACGATTTCATAGTACTCGGCCACGGTCACCGTATTGGATGCAGGGTAGAGGTGGTAGGTGTTGTTGTCAACGGCCGTGAATTTTTTGCTGAGGGTGTTGGCAGAAGCGTCAACATACACTCTTGTCCCCTGCTCGGTTCCGAAAGGTTGCACATAGTAACATTCCGAGAAGGTACCGCTCGGGAGGCTGTTTATGGCGTAACGATAGAAGGTTTTGCTGTCGTTTGCTTTCATGTCAAGTTCAGAGGGGTTGAACAGAATGTTCGAAAGGATTAGTTCTGTTCTATCGGCATATCCAACAAAGCCAGCACTGGATTGTGTTTTGTTCCCAAGGAGAGAACCGTCAAAGAAACTGTTTTGTATGGTTGCAACCCCTTTAGGAATTTCTGCCACAAATCCGCTATGGAGTCCCACTCCGTCAAAGGAAGAGTGAATGGTTACGCTGGATTGACAGTTGTCTATGCTGATGTTTCCTTCGGCAGAGGCGACAAATCCCGCGGCACTCCGATTGTTGGTATAGATATCTCCTGCCACGTGCAGGTCTTTGAAGGTGGCTCCGTTTACATAGCGGAAGGGAGCCGCGTATCTTTCAGCAAAAATGCTTTCGGGGCTTCCGTAGGCCAGGGTGATGGTGGGACGGTTGCTGGCATTGTTGCCACTAAAGGTCCCCATGAAAGCGTTTGTCGTGCTGTTACCTACCATGGTGGAAACGGTAATGTCGGCAGTCAGTACAAAGAACTTGTTTTCGAAAGTTTCTCCATGGTTTACCCTGTAGGCAAAGAAGTCCCAGTCGTTTTCGGAGGCAATCTGGTAGGGGTGTTGTTCGGAACCGTCACCCGTGACAACAACAATGCTCTTTGTTGCGGTACCGGCGTAGTTCCCTGTACCATGAATGACCATGGTGTAGTCGCCCGCTGCAGCAATGTTCTCCTGTTCTACATCGGAACCTTGTGCCTTGTACTTGACAGTGTAATCGGTGCCTGCGATTAACGTGTTTCCGTTGTACATCACTGTGGGTGTGGGAGTTATGGGGTCGTTTACATGCTCGTAGGCATTGCTCACGGATACGGTGTTGGAATTCGGATAGGTGTAGTAGGTGACTCCGTCGACAGCGGTAACTTTGCTACTGAGGGAATTTTCCTTGGGTTCTTGATGTACTAGGGTGCCTGTTGCGGCGATATAGGCGCTGGTGATTCCAACGGGTTCTGCCGTGTAGTAGCATTGTTCAACAGTCGCGGTCATAGTCTTGTTTTGACCTCTTACGGCTACGGGGTGGAAGTTCCCGCTGCCGGTGTAGGTTCCGTTGAACAGGCAGTTTTCGATGTTCAGGGTGGAACCATCACTCCAGCCCAAGAGTCCGCCCGCATATTGGGAGCCACCGCTGATGGTGCCGGAGAAAACGCAGTTTATGAGGGTGAGGCTGGACGTTTTCCCGTGGGCCACGATGCCGCCTACATGTGTGCCGCCCTCGACTGTCGCCGAGACTGTGACATTTTCAATGGTGTTACTTCCGCTTAGGGCAAATCCCACAAGGCCTGCGGTATGGGAGTCGTTGCCGTTGACGCCTGTGATGGTGCCATCCACCGTAAGGTTCTTGATAGTGGCCCCTGAGATGTAACGGAATAGGGAGGCCCCTTGTTTGCCTTCGCTTTCGACAATGGCTGCGGTGATGGTCTTGTTGTCGCCGTCAAATGTTCCTGCAAAGGGATGATTCTCGCCGTCGCCAATGGTGGTGGAAACATTGATGTTTTGGGTCAACTTAAAGAATTTCCCAGAAATGTCGTTGTCGAAAATCACTCTTTGAGCGAGTATATTCCAGTCCTCGGTGGAAGAAATCAAGTAGGGAGAGTCTTCTGATCCCACTCCTTGGAACGTGCCGATGACCTGGAAACTTTGGGCTTCCATGGAACCGGCATAGTCTCCGGAGCCATAGACAACCATGGTATATGTGCCCGCAGAAGAGATGTTTGCCGTTTCTTCGCTGGAACCCTGGGCCTTGTATTTGACGGTGTAGTCGGTTGCCGGAACCAATTGGTTCCCCTCGTAGGTCACGGTAGGAATTGGCGCTATGGCTTCGTTCCCTATATCGTAGAAGGATTCTGTTGTGACAATCGGGCTGGCACTTGGATAGAGGTAATAGGTTTCGTCGTCTGCTGCCGTGATTTTCTTGACGAGGGAGTTGGCGAGGGCTTCCGTGTGAACCAGTACGCCTGTCACGGCGATATTGGCATCGGTAATTCTAACGGGGTCTGCCGTGTAGTAGCAACGGTCAACGGAAGCATCCATTGTCATGTTGTCATCTCTTACGGCTACGGGGTGGAACTTGCCGCTACCTGTGTATGACCCCTTGAACAGGCAGTTGTCGATGTTCAGGGTGGAGCCGTCACTCCAGCCTAAAAGGCCACCGGCATAAGAGCTCCCTCCGGTGATAGTGCCGGAGAATACGCAGTTTCTAAGGGTGAGACTGGATGCCTTTCCGTGGGCCACGATGCCACCGACATGTGTGCCGCCTGCGATTGTCGCCGATACGGTGACGTCTTCAATGGTGTTGTTTCCGCTTGAGGCGAATCCCACGAGGCCTGCGGCATGGGCGACCGTGCTACGGGCTCCTGTGACGGAGCCTGCTACCGTAAGGTTCTTGATGGTGGCGCCCGAGATGTAACGGAAAAGTGCTGTTCCCTGCATGCCTTCGTAGTCGTCAATGGCTGCGGTGATGGTTTTGCCGTCACCATCGAAGGTGCCTGCGAAGGGGCGGCTTTGGGCATCACTGACAGTAGTGGAGACCGAAATATTGGCGGTCAACTTAAAGACCTTGCCAGAAAAATCGTTGCCGCGGCTGACGGCTATGGCGAGGCGGTCCCAGTCTTGTTCGCTTTCAATCAGGTAGGGGGATCCAACTGTTCCTAAACCCTTTGTGACGGTGCCCGCCAATGTGGTTACGGCAGTTCCGATAGTCAGGGTAGAATCGGAAACGGAACAGGAGGAATTTTCATCGTTGCAGGTGAAACCGTTGATGAACATGTTGCCGTTGTAGTCCAACTTGATGGTTCCGTTGGACCTGTAATAGCTTATGCCATGGTGTTTCAGACCCCAAGAATAAACGCTTATTCCGTTTGAGTAGGTGTCTGTGGGGTTGCCTTCGATAAAGGACACGGCATCGTGGTCCGTTGCCATGGATTCAAGGGTGCGGGAGAATTCCGCTTGCCCGGCAATATCGGCACCTGAAGGGGTATCTTTTTTCCCGACACCGTTGTTGATGTTTGCAAGACTTACAGGATAAAAATTGTTGGACAGACTTGTTGCAGTTCTTTGTCCGGCAACCCAGCCGACATATTGGGAACCATCCACCTGGTTTCCGAGATACAAGTTGTTATAGACATGACCGCCACTGGCTAAACCAACGACACCGCCAAAGCTTTTACAATTAGTTACCGAACAGGTAACCATAGCTTCGCTGAGGTTTCCCTCGACGGTTCCTGAACTGTAACCCACAACACCCCCATGGGCTTCGGGAGAGGCCAAAACATTGGTTGTTGCAATAGTTACGTCGTTTTTTACATAGACGTTTCTAACTATTCCACCATTGTTACGTCCGACGACTCCTCCGACATATTCATAGCTGCTAAACGAGCTGTTTTCGACGATTAAGTTCTTTACAGTGCCTGCCTCTTTAATACAGCCGAATATTCCGACCCCGTCGCTTCCGTTGTCGGCTACTCTTATTCCGCTGATGGTTTTTCCGTTTCCATCGAAGGTCCCCGCAAAGCCATGAAAAGTTGATGAGACAATGTTGCAAAGACCAATGGGACTGTAGTTGTTCCCGTTCACGTCTAGAGCGACGTTTGAAAAATCCAGGTTGTTTTCCAGTCGGAAGAATTCGCCTGAGTAAGCCGTACCGCCGTTGACATCGGCCGCCAGTTGGGCCATGTCAGCGGTGCTGGTGATCAGGTAGGGGCTATCCGCTGTGCCGCTGCCCGTAAAGCCGTGGGCAAAAACCGCGGCAAACAGGAAAAGGGTGAGGGTGTGGGGGAGACGTAGGGAGGATTTTAGGGTAAACATAACCAACATCCTTTTGGGTAAAAAGGGTCCATTCTTTATAACCTAATGTAAAGATAGAAAAAGGAAAACCGGCCACCAGGGGTTGGTTGCCGGTTTGTAGGGGGTTGAGAAAAATGCCGTTTTTGGGCGATTTTGGGGTTTACTTCACGCCAATTAGAGACAGGTCGCGCACAGCACCCTTGTCAGCGGACGATGCCATGGCGGCGTATGCCTGCAATGCCTTGGATACCTTACGGTCTCTATTTTCAGGCTGCCATGCCTTGGCGCCGCGGGCTTCCATTTCCTTGCGGCGTGCGGCGAGTTCGTCGTCGGTGAGCTGCACATTGATGGAGCGGTTCGGGATGTCGATTTCGATGACGTCGCCCGTGTGCACGAGGCCGATGTTACCCTTGTTGGCGGCTTCCGGAGAAGCGTGGCCGATGGAGAGGCCGCTCGTACCGCCGGAGAAACGACCGTCGGTGAGCAGAGCGCAGGACTTGCCCAGGTGACGGCTCTTGAGGTAAGAGGTCGGGTAGAGCATTTCCTGCATGCCGGGGCCACCCTTCGGGCCTTCGTAGCGGAT
>CACXIR010000054.1 GCA_902767785.1 Fibrobacter succinogenes
CCAGCGGCCCATGCGGCGAACGGTCTTCTTCCATTCGCTGGTGTACTTGAGCACCTTGCCGCGGCAAGTTTCGTTGAACTTGTCGACGCCGAGCTTCTGGATTTCGGCAACGCCAGCGAGACCGAGTTCGTTCTGCACGAGAGATTCAATCGGAAGGCCGTGGCAGTCCCAACCGAAACCGCGCGGAACCTTCTTGCCCTTCATGGTCCAGTAACGCGGAACGATGTCCTTGATGGTACCGGCAAGCAAGTGACCGTAGTGCGGAAGGCCCGTTGCAAACGGAGGGCCATCGTAGAAAGTGTACGGTTCGGTTTCCGGACGGGAGTCCAGCGACTTCTTGAACGATTCATCCTTATCCCACAAGCCGAGCACGCGCTCTTCGATCTGCGGGAAGGTCTCTTCTTTCTTTACTTCACGAAACATGGGTTACCTCAAACCCCGCGGCACAGCGCTGCGGGCTTTAAATTTTCGGGCGTAAAGATAGAAAAAGGAGCGAAAAGCGTTCTTTCTAGGGCTTGCTTTTTTCGTATTTTGCCCTTATCCACTCGGGGCTCCGGGCGCGGGTTTCAATACTTACGCCGTCGATTACGCCATTCCAGGTCTCGGTCCTGATTTCGTTGCCGCCCACGCGGAATGGGACGCTCCGATTCAGTTCATTCGGGACAAATTCCTGCGCATTGCCTACGGGCTTGCCGTTTACGAACATGCATATCATGTGGTCTTTCGAAACGAGCGCGAGAAACGCCCACTCTCCCACAGGGACATTGCTTGAGTCGCCGAAGAAAATGGCTTCGGGATAGTTGGGCATACTTTTCATTACGGTGAATGAACCGGTGTTCGACTCAAAATGCCACTGGAACCGCGACGTGGAATCGCTCCAGTAGGCGCGCTGGCAGAACAGGGCCTGGTGCTCTCCGTTTGGACCGTTCCATTTTGTCCACAGCGAAAGGGTGAAGTCTCCGCCAGTGGGGTTGAGGGTGTCCAGGTCTATATACTGCCCCGGTTCAAGCAGTACGCCCTTGCCACTTACGCCCTCTACATAATTTACATTGTTTGCAATTTTTCCGTTGTGGTCAAACACATATTCGTCGCCGTTCATTTCGATGTTTATCGTGGTCCATCCGGTATTGGCCTCGCTTACATCGTCGGCGTGGAAAGATGTAAATCCGTAGGTTTCCCCGAGTAGGTCAAGGTCTGGATTCCAAAGGTGTCCTCCGAAGTTTTCCAGTTGCGGAAGTACCAGCGTGTCGCCGGCGTCCTGTATCGAGAACGAGATGTAACCCGTCACCGAAACACTTTCTGAATAAATTAACGCTTCTTGTATGCCGGGTGGAATCGAATCGAAACGGAAGGATCCGTCAGCCTGCACTTCGGCCATGAGGTGTGTCCCGCCAATACGGACCAATCCAGACGTTGCACCAGAAATGCTCCCGCGGACAGCCTTGCTTGTGCCGATGCGGATTTCTTCTGTCTTTTGAGTAGGCGGGAGAGAAATGCCCGAAAGTTCACCCGATTCCGCATACAGATACAGTTCTGGTGAGGCTTGCTTGCCGATACGTTCATCGTCGGCGGGCATCTTGAATTCAAACTGTGCGTTGGAATCGGCAAAGGTTTCCAGGGAATCGACAATTTCAATGCCGTTGTCCCAATACAGCGCAAGCCGTGCGGCGGGCATTTTTTTGCCCTGCATGTTGACTACGGTTCCGCAGAATACTACCGAGTCTGTTTCCTGTGCAATGGAATTTCCGATATCGGTAACGCCGCCAGCTACATCGTTGCTGTTTGAACAAGCGAGGAGGACAAGGGTGGCGGCAAAGGCGGCCATCCACCCACGGCAAGGTTGTCTAAGCCAAACTATCAAACGATTCATCCTTCGTCCTCCTTCGTGAGCATCTTGCTCATCGGGAACGCCACGAGCATCATTTCGTAAATACGCTCCACGTTGGTGTCGTTGGACGCGCGGGCTATAATTTTTTTGCGGGCTTCCTCGAGAATTTCTACGGCGTAGTCATAGGAACTTTTGCTCATGGCAAGGGTCGTGAACGTGGCAAAGCGTTCGTCCTTGGGCATGGATTCCACTGCACCTATGGCATGCTGTATGTACTCGTGTCGGATTTGCCGGAGTGCAATGGGTGGGATTTCTGCGGCGTCTAGCATTTGTGAAGTCTGTTCGTAGCGGTCGCCCTCTTTTTTCAAGAGTCCCCATTCCAGCAGGTTCTTCACCGCCTTGCGGGCTTCTTCTGTCGTTATTTGCGGCGTGAGCGAGCGTGCCAGCACGCGGTAGTCTTCGTGCCAGTCCAGGTCAACGGCGAGTTCGCGTATGATAGGGTAGTACCACTTGCTAAAGTAAGCCTGCTCGCGGGTGGTGACATGGGTGAACTCGATCTGCTTGCGGATTTGCAGAATCTGTTTCCACGCCTGCTCCCGGATGTCCACCTGCTCTGCCTGGTTGTATTGCACCAATGCCTCGAAGTATTCTTTTTGCAGGGGCTCGAAGTCCATGGCCTTCGAAATTTTCTCGATGGACTTGTGCGTAAGGTTGAATCGCCCGCGAATTACATTCAGGCAGTAAGAGGAACTGCTGAATCCGGCTTTTGCCGCAAAGAAACGGTGGGAAAACACGGAGCGCATTTTCTTCTGCTCTTCGAAATAATCCTGCATGAACTTGCGGAAATCGTCGTAGTCGAATAGATGTTCCAGTGCGATACTCACGCTCCAAAAGATATAAAATTTTTACACATAAATCAATAAATTTTGTAAATATTTAGTGTTTTTTATTTTAGTGTGTAATAAAAATTACACAAATGGAGGCGAAAATAGGGCTTTTACACGCTTTTAACACGGAATCTTTTTCTACAGGTGACAAAAAACTGGGATTTGGGGCAAAGGGATTCTATTTATTGCGCAGGACAATGTCAGGAGTGTTATTTATGCAGAAAAAAATGACAGGATGGATAATCGCGGCGGCACTTGTCGCCGGAATGGGAGCGGATGTATTTGCCGCCAATGGCGATGCTTACGTTTGGCCTGCCTACCGTTCGGATCTGGATTACAATACCAGGGAAAATCTCGGGGATATCCAGCCGCCTACCAAGTTCAACAACAACTGCTCGGGCGTGACCGGTAAGAAGGCCGGCAAGTGGTGGGCCTTCTATTGGGGCAAGGACCGCGACAGCCGCATTACCGACGTGACGATTGATTCTATCCTCAAGAAGTACGATACCGATTTTGAGTACCTGTACAGTGAAATGGGCTGGGCGCCAGATGCCCAGGCGCAAAACGGACAGTACAGCGCCATTTACTATTACGGTTCTGGCACATGCGCCGGTGGAGCAAAGACAGATACGACGGGTGGTTGGCAAACATATGTGGCTGGCTATACAGCGGTGGCTGCATCGTTCTACCCCCTTTACAGTTTTAACACCAATTGTCCTTACCACGACCGCGTGGCGCAGATGGATGCCATGATTCACGAGGGAATCCACTCGATGACGAACGGTTACCCAGGCGCAAAGGATGCACACTGGTTCCAGGAAGCGGGTAACACCTGGATTCAGCAGGATATGTTCAGCCACAGAGATGGAGTCTACAGTGGTATGGGATTCCTGAATGCGGCGACGGTCATCGCTCCCTTCATGCCGATTGAAACCTATTCGGGCTGGCTGATTGACGGCACGTTCGGTGGACCCGGCGGAGGTGCCGATAATGGCGGCGTGACCGGCAAGAATCAGCGTTACTTGCTGGGCGGTTCGCAGTACAGCAACATTTTCCCCACCTTCATGGGAACTTGGCTGGGTACGGGTTCTGTTCGCTGGATTTACGGGAATGCTTACGGCAAAACAAAGTACTTGCTCGAAACCTACGCCCTCGACAAGGGGCTCGGCGAAGCGGGCGTTCGTCGCCTGATTACGGAATTCCGTGCAAGGCTTGCACTCCTGGACATGAAGAAATGGTCAAATGAGATCAAGAATCTGCTGAACCAGAATTTTGGGAGCAATACCTACTGGGAACAGGATTATTGGGACAACAAGAACTACAGTTACACCTGGAAAATGACACCGTACCAGAGCGTGACCGCGAACGGCGATTACCTTGTCCCGAACCAGGACATTACTCCGGGCTGGTCGGGCGCGAACTATATCCCGCTCAAGGTGCAGAGCGGAGCCAAGCAGGTGAGTGTGAGCTTTTACCCGAACGGCAGCAATTCCAACAATACCAACATGAATTTTTTGATTTGCTATCGTGCCACCGATGGTACCCCCGTTTACAGCGAACCTATTACCGGTGAAGGCACGGCGACGCTTCGGCTTGACAAGACTCCTTCTTCGACAGGCGGGGCGCAGATGGTCTTTGCCGTGGTTGTGAATACCGACTATCAATATACAGGCAATACGGAAATACGAAAAAAACACTATGACTACAAGTTGAAACTTGAAAGTGGCATCAGCGGTGCAGGTGATGCGTACACCAAGTATTACAACGACTTTAAGTTGGATTATAACTGGCCTGAAATTGGCGATAGCCCCACTCCCACGTCGAGCAGTTCTTCGGGAACGCCGGTATCCAGCAGTTCTTCGAGCAAGATTACGTCTTCGTCGAGCATCGTGAAATCCTCGAGCTCGCAGGGGTCCACAAGTTCCAGCAGCGTTGTCGTGAGCGTCGCTACGTCCTACTCCATAAACGTGTCGCTCCCCATAGTCGACAACTATGCTCCCGTCACTGTAAACTTTGACGTGGCCGAAGTGGCTGCAAAGTTGGGACTTTCCGCTTCAACTATTTCCCAGGCCACTTTCTTTGCCCAAGAATCCGACGGTACGATTGTCACGAGATCTACGGCCATGGAACCTGGACATTGGTTTGGCAAGGACGGTTCTGTGGTGGAATGGGGCGAAAATGCCTACGTGTTTTCAGAGGCGGATGTTTCCAAGGGAACGCTTTCTATTGGGCATTACCCCAACCGCGTGAACAATGGCGAGATCTACAGTTTTACGCAGGGGTTTTCCTATAACGGGAAACAGGTGCTGTTTAGGGTTTCGGTGACGCTCACTAACGGCAAGGATGGTGCCGAGATTGTTGTGGAAGAGTCCAGCAGTTCTACTGCTTCGTCTTCAGCCGGGCTAGCGGCTTCGAGTTCGTCGAGCGGTGCAAATGTAAGTTCGTCAAGTGCCGTCACCAGCGGGATGGCGGTCCTTATGGATGGCTTGAACGGCCCGGCGAGGAACATGGGGGTTTCTTACCGGCACGGGATGATTACGGTGCAGTACTCGCTCCCCCAGAGGGACAACGTGAAGATTAGCTTGTTTACGGGTTATGGCGCCCTTGTGGCGCAAGAAATCACGGGCCGGTTGAATGCCGGAGTGCACACGTATTCCTTTGACTTGGCGGGGCTACCTGCGGGCATGTACATCGTAAAGGTCTCCTCCGGCAGTTACCGTGAGGCAAGACCGATTAGCATTACACGCTAAAGACTTTGCTATCGGGTTCCGAAATTATCCATGGGACACAGGGACTCGTATTATTCCAATTTGGAATAGCATTTTTTGTAAAAATAATACTATCGTGTGACATTTCTGGCGCAAAGCGGGTATATTAGAGAAGATAGTTCAATTCAAGGGAGGCCTGATGTCCAACGCAAATCCGCAAATGAAACACATAGTGCTCATAACCCTGTCCGCCGCCATTGGTGGTTTTTTGTTCGGGTTCGACTCGTCCGTCATCAACGGGGCAAACGGGGCGTTAAAGGCACACTTCAACGCGACGGACTATGAACTGGCCTGGTCTGTCTCCCTGGCCCTTATTGGGGCTGCCATCGGTGCGTTTTTTGCCGGGCGGGTTGCCGACGCCTTCGGCCGCGTGCGTTGCATGCTTTTTGCTTCGGATTTGTTCTTGTTGAGCGCAATCGGGTCGGGCATTCCCTTTGGCATCCCGGACTTTATCATGTGGCGTATCATCGGGGGCCTCGGTATTGGAATGGCGAGCATTATCGCTCCTGTTTACATTGCAGAGACCGCTCCTGCCTACTTGCGTGGACGCTTGGGCTCATTGCAACAGTTCGCTATCGTGATAGGAATTTTTGTAGCGCTCCTTTCGAACTACCTCATCGTACGCATTGCGGGTTCGGCAAACAATCCGATGTTCGGCCACATCAAGGCATGGCAGGTGATGTTCTGGGTCGAAATTATTCCGTCGGTAATTTACGGCTACGCCGCCTGGAAACTTCCGGAATCGCCCCGTTACCTGATTCACAAAGGGCTCCTGGACGAAGCCAAGAAAGTCCTTGCCAAGATCAATCCCGAAGGGGTTGACGAAGAGGTCGAAAAGATTCAGGGCTCCTTCAGCAATAAAAAGCCCGCCAAGTTTACCGACCTGCTGGAAGTCATTAACAAGAAGGAGCGGATCGCTCCAGTTTTGTGGGCGGGCTTGGGGCTTGCCATTTTGCAGCAGCTGGTTGGCATCAACGTTATCTTCTACTACGGCACCATGCTCTGGCAGAGTGTGGGCTTTGGTGAAAGCGACGCATTTCTCACCAGCGTGATTTCTAGCGCCATCAACTTGGTGATGACCGTTGCCGCTATCGTGCTGGTTGATAAAATCGGTCGAAAACCGCTTCTGCTTATCGGTAGCATTGGCATGGCTATCACCTTGAGTACACTTACGGTTTGCTTCATGAGTAGTGGTGGTGCAGCACTATCTGATTCGGCGGCCTTTGTTGCCTTGATAGCGGCAAACCTCTACATCGCCTTCTTTGCGGCGACCTGGGGTCCGGTCATGTGGGTGATGCTGGGCGAAATGTTCAACAACCGTATCCGCACTATCGCCATCGCCATTTGCGGGCTGGCCCAGTGGTTTGCAAACTTCGTGGTCACCTGGACATTCCCCGTGCTCACGGGCGAAGACGGCTTTGGCGTTGGCCCCACCTACGGCATCTATTCCTTCTTTGCCATATTCAGCATCTTCTTCGTGGCAAAGTTTATCAAGGAAACCAAGGGCAAACAGCTAGAGGATATGTAGTTACAGGAACAAATCTGGTTTCTAAAGAATCCAGTAGTTGGCGCCAATCTTGAAACTGAGTGACCGAGCCCCGCTCAGGTCCACCAGGTTGCTTTCGCAATCAGGGTAGAGTTCGGTTAAGCCCATGTAGATTCGCAGGTCCAGGCTAAGCTTGTCTACCACGTAGTAGCCTGCCCCGGCGACAATGCCAAAACCGAATACGGCCTGGTCTACATTTTTTCCAAATTTTTTTTCGTTGGATCCGGTGTTGGTATGTTTGACTACCGCTGCTTTTAGAGAGGCGTCGTTTTGGATGTTTAATCCTGGTTGAGCTCCTGCGTAAGCGTAGAATTTTGGGGTTGCGTTGGCACGGACTAACAATGGAATTTCCACATTCATAAAGGAGAATTCCTGCTTTCCGAAATCGTTGTCGTGCTTCAGTTTCCCGTAGTGGAACAGGAGTTCTGGGGTAAAGTGTATGACCGGGGTGAAGACGATTCGACCCATGACACCTCCTTCCAGGTCCAAGCCTCCGGGTTTTTCGTCGTCGTTCTCGTCAATGGCCCAGTCGTCCTCCAGACCCCATATCATGCCGTAACCGGCTGCTAGACGCACGCCGAGTCCAATTGCGGGGGAGTCTTTTTTTGACGGAGAGTCGTTTTTGGGTGTTGCTTCGCCTGTTTCTTGAGCCAAGGCAAAAGTTGCTGCACACAAGATTGCCGCTGCAAAGGTTAAAATTTTCTTCATTATTTTCTCCTGATAAAAATGCTTATTTGGCGGCAAGGCGCACCGAGAAGGCTTCAAAGTCTTCGGGCGTGGTGAGTTTGTCGTTCATGGTGTTCCCTTGCACAATGTAGACTTGTTCGCCAAAGAATTCCAGAATGCTGGCCTCGTCCGTAGGAGTAAAGTTCAAGGGCTCGCTGTCTATGCGCTGGTAGAGTTTTTTCAAAAGGGAAATTGCAGCCGCCTGGGGGGTCTGGGCCATCCAGATTTTTTTGCGGTCCAGGGTTTGCTGGACTTTTCCGTCTGCGGCCACCTTGATGGTGTCGATGGCGGGTTTGGCCACCAGGCAGGAACCTTTTTCTATTAGGGTCTTGCAAACGTTCTCGATAATTTCTTTAGAAATAAGAGGCCGTGCCACGTCGTGGACCAGCACGTATTCGGCACTGCTTGAAAGGGCCTCCACGCCATTGCGTACGGATTGCCAGCGTTCCGCACCGCCGGTAACAATTTTCAATTTGCTCACATCCAGGTTGTTTTTGCCGCTGCCGTAGATTTGCCCCTCGAAATAGTCCTTCCAGTCGGCAGGCACTACCAGCACCACTTCTGCGATTTCTTCCATGGCAAGGAAGGTCATGAGGCTGTAGAAGTAGACGGGCTTCCCCTTCAGTTCCATCAACTGCTTGGGAATGGTTCCACCCATGCGCTTGCCAATGCCCCCTGCAGGCAATACGGCGGCAAATTTGCCTTTGTAAGATTCGTTCATAGCAAGAGGAAAGTTAGTAAATATCTACCTTTGGTCCGTATGAATTCCAAAATCTATTATACCCTTACCGACGAGTCCCCGTTTTTGGCGACCCAGTCCCTTTTGCCCATTGTCCGTGGATTTGCCCGTAGTGCTTCCATTGACGTGGAAACCAAGAACATTTCGTTGCCGGCCCGCATCCTTGCGGCCTTTGCCGACAAGCTCCCTGCAGGTACGCTTTTTGCAGGCGTTCCCGTAAACGACGACCTTGCATTTTTGGGCAAGCTGACCCTGGACAAGAGCGCAAACATCATCAAGCTCCCCAACATTTCCGCATCGGTTCCCCAGCTCAAGGCCGCCATTGCGGAACTCCAGAAGAACGGCTATGGGGTTCCGGATTATCCCGACGCTCCCGCTACCGAAGAGGAAAAGGCTATCCGTGCCCGCTACGATAAGGTGAAGGGTTCCGCGGTGAACCCGGTACTCCGCCAGGGCAATTCCGACCGTAGGGCTCCAAATGCCGTCAAGAATTATGCCCGCAAGAATCCCCACAGTAACGGCACTTGGAATAATTCCGTCAAGACACATGTGTCCAGCATGCAGGCAGATGACTTTTACGGCAACGAAAAGTCCATTACCCTGGCCAAGGCGGACACCTTCAAGATAGAGTTTGTGGCTGCAGACGGTTCCGTGACGGAACTGCGCCCTGCAAAGCCGCTCCTGGAAGGCGAAATCCTAGATGCCACCGTGATGCGCATGGCCTCTCTCGAAAAGTTCATTGCCGAACAGATGGCCGATGCCAAGGCGAAGGGCGTGCTGTTCTCGGTGCACCTGAAGGCCACCATGATGAAGGTCTCTGACCCTGTCATGTTCGGCGCCTTTGTGCGGGTGTTCCTTAAGGACGTGTTTGCAAAGTATGCCGACTTGTTCGGCGAACTGGGAATTGATGCTAACAACGGGTTGGCCGACTTGTACAAGCGCCTGGAAGGCAGCGCCTGCGAGGCGGAAGTTCGCGCAGCCATAGATGCCGCTCTTGCAAAGGGCCCGGACCTGGCCATGGTGGATTCTTCCAAGGGCATTACCAACCTCCACGTGCCAAGCGATGTGATTATCGATGCCAGCATGCCCGCCATGATCCGCAATTCCGGCTGCATGTGGAACAAGGAAGGCAAGCTTCAGGAAGTGAAGGCGGTTATTCCTGACCGCTGCTATGCAGGCATTTACGACGAGACCATCCAGTTCTGCAAAGAGAACGGCGCCTTTGACCCCAAGACCATGGGTACGGTGCCCAATGTGGGGCTTATGGCCCAGGGTGCCGAGGAATACGGTAGCCACGACAAGACCTTTGTGGCAAAAGGCAAGGGCGTCATTCGCGCCGTGGATGCACAGGGCAGTGTCCTTTTGGAACAGCCTGTAGAAAAAGGCGACATTTTCCGCATGTGCCAGACCAAGGACGCTCCTGTGCGTGACTGGGTAAAGCTGGCAGTAACCCGTGCCCGTGTGTCCAACACTCCTGCCATTTTCTGGCTGGACCCTGCCCGTGCCCACGACCGCGAAATCCAGAAGAAGGTGGAAGCCTACCTGCCGGAACACGACCTGACGGGGCTTTCCATCAAGATCATGAGCCCCCGGGAAGCTATCCGCGAAACCATGACCCGCGTAAAGCAGGGCCTGGACACCATTGGCGTTACGGGCAACGTGATGCGCGACTACCTTACGGACCTGTTCCCGATTCTGGAAGTGGGTACTTCTGCCAAGATGCTGTCCATAGTGCCTCTTATGGCAGGCGGCGGCTTGTTTGAAACAGGTGCCGGCGGTTCCGCTCCAAAGCAGGTGCAGCAGTTCTTGGCCGAAAACTACTTGCGTTGGGATTCCCTGGGCGAATACTTCGCGTTGGTTCCTGCCTTTGAGCAGGTGGCAACTTTGACGGGCAACCAGAAGGCGAAAGTCCTTGCCGACGCCTTGGACAGTGCCAACGGAAAGATTCTGGAATTCAACCGCACTCCTGCAAGGAAGATTGGCGAGCTGGACAACCGCGGTTCCCATTTCTACTTGGCTATGTACTGGGCTCGCGCCCTTGCCGACCAGAAGGACGATGCAGAGCTTTCGGCCAAGTTCGCCCCGGTGGCACAGGCGTTGGAGGCCGGTGAAAAGGAAATTGTCGCCGCCCTGGCCAAGGAACAGGGGCAGCCTGCTGACATCGGTGGCTACTACGTTCCCAAGGCGGACCTGCTAAAGAAATGGATGCGGCCGGTACAGGCCTTCAATCAGGTCATCGACAGTCTTTAATCTTGGCGAGGGCGGCGGTCAGACCTCTTCCTGACTGCCGTCGATAATCCACTGGCACAGGGAGCAAATGCCCTCGTAGTCCGGCAGGTTCTTCACAAAGTCGGAAGACTTGCTTCTTTCCACGAATCCGTTCCAGGCGGCTTCGTTTTTTGCCTTGAGTCCCAGGTGTTCTTCAATAGCGCCACGGGTCCATACCCAGATTCCCTGGCTACGGAGTTTGGCGTGGATGCTCTTGATGGGGCGTTCCGCCTCGGGCATGGATGCCATCATGGAGTAGGCCATGGAGGCACTGATGTTGCTGTGCTTGCTTACAGGGAGCCCGTTGTTCAGCCGCAAATGGTGGTGGAATGCCAGTTCCCGGAACAGGTTCCTGCAGAACTTGATGTCTGGATCGTTGGCTTCTAAAAAGCCGTCGCGGGTGGCGGTAGTAAAGGCGTAGTCCAAATCTACGATAGCCCGCACCGGCATGTCCATGGCGTTTAGCACCTGCATGCTCTTGCGGGTGTTGCTTACGCCTCCCTGACGCACCAAGGCACACTTGATAAGGGCAAAGGACTTTCCTGTAATGCGTTCGAACAAGGCGGGCAGCACCCGCCATTCGGTCTTGCCTTCGGTGAGCAGCACGTAGTCCGCAAAGAGCAGTTCGTTGCTGTTGCTCAAGCTGAACAGCATTTGCAGCTGGCTGGGAGCGTCCTGCACCACCTGGTGCACTGCGTCTTCCATTCGCTTGCGCATAAAGGTGCCCCGCTCCTTGTTTTTGCGGATAAGCAGGGAGGTGCTTACGTCTTCGCTGGTCACCATCTGGGCACTGTGGGTAGCGTACACGATTTGGTAGCCCTCGTTAGACAAGTTCTTCAGGGCCACACGCACCAGTTCCACCGCCTGCGGATGCAGGAACAGTTCCGGAGAGTCGATGAGCAGCATGGTGCGGCTCAGGTAGTGGTTGTTGTGGTGCTTCTTGATTTCTGCCAGGTAGCGGACCAGGGCCATCTGGATAGCCCGTTGGGAACCGGCGCCCATGCGGTTGATGTCCCGCTCAAAGCCGTCGTCTTCGTCAATGACCTTTAGGCTGGCCGTCTTGAGGAAGGTCTCTAGGGTAGGAATAGGAATATCCAGTTCCACCCGCACGCTGGGGAACAGGGGCTGCAACTTCTCGTTCACTTCCCGGTCAAAGGACTTGATTTCGGCGGCCTGGTTCTCTCCGCCGGGAGAAAGCAAGTCGTTGAACTTTCCCAGAATGTCGTTGAACTCTCCGCCAAACCGCCTTTCCAGAGGCTTGAAGATTTCGTGGAGCAGTTTGGTGAAGGCCTTGTTCCCTTCGAAGTCCCAGATGGCAATGGGTTCTGGGAACATGCGTCTAAAGGCATGCCTGAATTCGTCGGTTGCCCGCACCCATCCCTTGCGGGTGCTGGTCTGGCGGTTGGGGGGCGTAAGCACCCACAATTCCACGTTCTCGGTGGGAATGCCAGGTACCCGCTGGACTTTTTTAACCCGCAGGCTTTCGCCGGCCAAGAACGGCACGATTTCCTTGGATTTTTCTTCGCCCAGCCGGTTCAGCACCGCTTCCGAAATGCCTTGGAAATGTCCTTCCACTTCCACGGGTACGTTGGAGTCGTCAAAAAAGGAAACGTCTAGAGAAAAATTCGACAGAAGCCAGCGTATGCCCATCAAAATGTTGGTTTTTCCCGCATTGTTGTAGCCGATGAGGGCGGTCATGTTGTTTAGCGGAAAAGTCTGCCTGTTGATGGAACGCAGGTTGCAAATGGTAATTTCGGATAATCTTAAGGGCTGGGGTTGCATACTTTGAATATATATAATTATTGGGCGAGAGAACAAAATTACTACATTCAGTACATGATTTGTCCATTTTGTAAAAATGACAACGACAAGGTGGTGGACAGCCGTGTGAGCGGGGACTCCATCCGTCGCCGTCGGGAATGCACTGCCTGCGGCCGCCGTTTTACCACGCGGGAGTACATCGAAATCCAGCCCCTGATCGTGGTCAAGCGCAACGGCGAAAGGGAGCCGTTCCAGCGGGAAAAGCTGTTGGCGGGCATAGCCAACTCCTGCAAAAAGCGTCCCGTGACCCAAGAGGCCATTGAGGAAATTGCGACCAACATTGAAAACAACCTTATTTCCAATGACAACCTGGAAGTGAGCTACGACCAGATAGGAAACCTAGTGATGCAGGAACTGAAAAAACTGGACCCTGTGGCCTACGTGCGGTTTGCTTCCGTTTACCGCGAGTTCAAGGAAGTGGGCGAGTTCGTGGACCAGATCAAGACCCTGGACAAATAACGACTAGGGAAGGCTTCGCCCTCCCTAATAAGAACAAAAAAAAGCCCCGCAGTTGAAGCGGGGCTTTCTCGTGGTCGATACAGAACTCGAATCTGTGACCTCCACCATGTCAAGGTGGCGCTCTAACCAACTGAGCTAATCGACCAATAAGGTAGCCCAATAGTAGAAACTTGGCCCCCTTTTGTCAAGGGTGGGCGGACCATTACCTCCAGTCTGCAGGAATCCAGTAGCGTAGCCTGCCCGTAATATGGAGTCTGGGCAGGGTGTCTATGCACTTGCCAGAACGGCAATCTGGGGTGTACAGGTCCAAGGTGGCGGTCCAGGTGGAATCGTCCTTTTGGTCAAAATGGACGCTGCTGCTGTCTTCCAGGATGGGAGCTTGGGTCATGGAGGCGTAGCTGAACCAGGAATACCTCTGGACCACGGGGTTGTCTCCCAGGGTGGGGCGGTTCACCATAATGGAAAACTGGTCCTCTCGTTTGCTCTCGGTAGTTTCAGTCTTGACGTAAAAATAGTGGTGGCTGTTTTTTATAAAGGGGACTTCCACATCGTCTTCGTCCAATTCGATGGTCAGTTCCTTGTCGTCGTTGATGCGGTACTTCAGGTATCCGCCACCATTTACTTCCCAGCTGTCGTT
>CACXIR010000055.1 GCA_902767785.1 Fibrobacter succinogenes
CATTCCATAATCCAGAATGGCGTCACCATAGCCCTCGGCATACACCTCGGAGAAGTTCTCGAAATCCGGGTGGTTCACGCTAAAATCCCGAATCACAACATCAAACTGCAAATCCCTTGTAGCAAACGCAGAGCCTGCAAAACAGGCACAGCAAACCACAATCCACTTTTCAGCTTTCATAAGATACCCCCGCCATCTTCTGATGAATATATATAAAAAAGGAGCCCCCGGCGCATTGCCGAGGGCTTTCCTAGATTCTATCGGGGCTTTGCCCCTCCAGAATGACATGTCACCCTGGAGCAACTCGTGGCGATAGGGTCCAAACTACGAGAGTCGGCTAATCATGTACCCAGCGCAGACTGCGGTGCCGATAACGCCGGCCACGTTGGGGCCCATGGCGTGCATCAGCAAGAAGTTCTGCGGGTCGTACTTGGCACCTTCCACCTGAGACACGCGAGCAGCCATAGGCACGGCAGACACGCCGGCAGAACCGATCAACGGGTTCACGGGGTTCTTCGGAGAGCACCAGTTCATGATCTTCGCGAGGAAGAGGCCGGCCGCGGTCGAGAAACCGAAGGCCACAACGCCCATGGCGATAATCATGAGGGTCTGGGGACGCAAGAAGATGTCGGCAGACATGGTAAGGCCCACGGAAGTACCGAGGAAGATAGTCACGATGTTCATGAGCTCGTTGGAAGAGGTCTTCACCAAACGTTCCACGACGCCGGCTTCCTTGAAGATGTTGCCGAGCATGAGCATAATGATAAGGGCAGAAGCATCGGGCACCACCAGGATGCACACGATCATCACCATCACGGCAAACACAATGCGTTCAGCCTTGGACACCTGACGGAGAGCCTTCATGCGGATCTTGCGTTCCTTGTCGTTGGTCATCAGGCGCATGATAGGCGGCTGGATCAGCGGCACAAGGGCCATGTAAGTGTAAGCAGCCACGGCAATGGGGCCAATGAGGTGCTTAGCCAACTTGTTGGCGGTAAAGATGGAAGTCGGACCGTCAGCACCACCGATGATACCGATGGAGGCCGCTTCACCGAGAGTAAAGCCACCGAATGCCACGGCGCAGAACATGGTCGCGAACACGCCGAACTGGGCACCGCCACCAAGGAGCAGCGTGCGGGGGTTGGCGATAAGCGGTCCAAAGTCCGTCATGGCGCCCACGCCCAAGAAGATGATGGGCGGGAACAGTTCCAGGTGGATACCCTGGCTGATGTAGTAATAGAGGCCGGCCGTCGGGGTAAACATGCCCTCGATGCTCCAGCCACCATCGTAGAATCCCGCACTGGGGATGTTCACCGCCAAGGCGCCGAGAGAAATCGGCAGCAACAACAGCGGCTCGTACTTTTTGACAATCGCCAAGTACATCAGGACGAAACTCACGATCCACATAATCACCATGGGTCCGGTGACATATGCAAATCCGGTGTCGCCTGCGAACTCAACGACCGATTGCAGGAGTGAACTCATTTATCGTACCTCTTAGGCGATGGTCATCAGGGTCTGGCCGTCAACCACAGTGTCGGTTTCCTTGACGGCGATGGAGTTCACGGTACCGGCGCAAGGAGCCACCACCGGGTTTTCCATCTTGAGGGCTTCGATGATAGCCACTTCCTGGTTGGCTTCAACCTTATCGCCAACCTTACCTTATCGCCAACCTTCACCTTCAGCTTGAACACGGAGCCAGCCAGAGGGCTCTTGACTTCGGTACCACCGGCAGCGGCAGGAGCAGCAGCGGGGGCGGCAGCAGGAGCGGCGGCCACGGGGGCGGCAGGGGCAACAGCGGCATTGGAGTCGAGCACTTCGACTTCCACATCGTAGGTCTTGCCTTCGAAACTGATACGGACGGTTTTCTTCATTTTGTTATTTCCCGGCTTAAAAGCCTGTTGAGTTTTAAAAGTTTGCCTTACTTGACGATCGTCCAAGCAGGGGAGTTAATGTTTCTATAAGCAGTCACGCGGCAGGGCTGACCAATAGCCTGGGTCGCCGCAGCGGTCACCAGGGCAAGGAACTGGTCGTTGCTCATACCCGGATGTTCTTCCAGGGCGGCAACGGCAGCAATGCCGAGGAATGCCTGAAGCTGCTTGTTGGTAAAGCCCGGATGCACGCTAGCCGCATTGGGGTCCCAGTCGCAGTGGGCGGGGCCAATGGTCTTAGGAGCAGCAGCGGCAGGAGCAGCCTTGACTGCAGGTGCCGGAGCCTTGGCCTTGTTCAGGCCCAACTTTGCCATAATGAAATTCATGAGGTAGCAGAGCACCGTGAGACCCACAATGACGCACATCACCACGATGAGGCCGGTGGCCTGGAACTCAATCAGGGAACCAATGCCGAAGGTTTCGGAATCGCCCTTGCAACCCTGTTCGGTGGAAAACTCGCCCTTGCAGTAGGTGGAGCCCAACTTGGCCTTGGCAATGGGCAGCACCTTGTGGCCGCCGGCATTCTCGATGGAATCGCGCACGTCGCGGGCCAGCACTGCCTGGTCGTAGGTCTTGTAAAGCACCGAATGGTTACCGCTGTGGGTTTCCACGATCTTGTAAACCATGTCGTCGTTCATACCCGGCATGGAGAGCTGCGCCTGGACCTGGGCCGCATCGGAGGGGAGCATGAGTCCGAGTTGTTCATCGAACTTGCCCTTTGCCTTTGCCGCCGGTTCGCTTGCAACGATAGCCGGTTGCTGCACTTCTTCTTGAGCAACGGCGGGTGCTGCATCCTGGGACACAGGTTCCGCAACCGTCTTGGCAGAAGAATCAGCTGCAATCTGTTCTGTTTCGTTCATTTGGATTTAGTCCATTTTTAGGTTGTTAATCAACGGGGCTAAATATAGAATAAAATGGCCCTAAGCCATAGGAAAAAGACCCTGCTTTTCGCTTTTTAACGGCTAAAACTCCAGCCAGCCGGTTTCCAGGGCGGTCACGGGGACAATACGACGAACTGTCCTGCTTTCGGCACCGGTCACCACCGCCATGCCGGTCAAAAAGTTCATCCACCGTTGGGGCGTAAACTTCAAGCCGCAAAAATGCGTAAGGCAGGGCACCACCCAGGCGTCGTGGGTCACGAACACGTTAAAGCGGGCATGCCCCTTTTCGAGCATCATGGAAAGCATTTCTTCGGAACGGCTAGTCAGCGGGTAAAAGGCTTCGGCAGCAGCAGCTGCGGCATGAGAGCCATCGGCAGAACCCTGCGAGGTTTCATTTTCCAGCCACTGGCAAATTCCCTCGTAAAACCCCGCCCGCAGCACAGCTTCATAGGCAGCGTAATTTTGTACAAAGTACTCCGCCAGGCAGTCCAGCTTTTGAACCTGCAGGGGTCCCGCTGCCTGCGTGGCAATACCCTGCGTGGCATCTTGTGCAAAAGTACGGCCCCTGCCAATGCATTCCGCAGTCTCCACACAACGCCCCACGGGGCTAGAGAAAAAGCAGATGTCGCCATCTGCAGGAATCGTCCTTCCCAATGAGAACGCCTGTTCCCGCCCCCGTTCCGTAAGCCCCACGTGGGCTCCGTAATCGGGATCGCCCGGCGTGATATGATTCCGCTCGGCATGCCGAATCAGCAGGTAAACCCGCTCGTCGCCTTCTAACGATGCAAAGAAATCCGAGGCCTTTAGAAAATCGCTATCCACAGCAAGTGTCCCAGCACAAAGCTCATGATACCCAGAACAAATCCGCACAATATGTCAGTGAGCCAGTGGACTCCAAAGTACACCCGCAAAAGCCCCCAAGTCAGCGGGAGAACCAGCATAATCCAGCCGTACTGTGGCACGGCGAAAAACACCGTGCTTGCCACCGCCAGATTGTTCATGGTGTGGCCCGAGGGAAAGCTGTACTTATCCAGCGGCGGCACCTCCGCCTTGATCTGCGGGTTGGCGGCAAAGGGGCGGGGGCGCTTGGTATTCAGTTTTACCACCTCGTAAATAACAAGGCTCACCGCCAGGGCCATCAGGGCCTGCCACAAAATGGGCAAAAAGTTCTCCCAGCCCTCCATCAAAAGAATGAACAGGGCAAAGGCCACCCAGATGTACCCATCGCCAAGGCGCACGTAAAAACGCAGGCGTTCGTTCACCTTGGGCGAAAAATGGCGGTTGGTCCAGTACACCGACACACGGTTGTCAAATTCTGCTATTTTCTTGAACATCGCGGTAAATGTACATTATTCGATTGGCTGCACTACGCCAAAATTCCTATTTTATTAGCCGTTAAAACTAAAAAGGAACCATTATGCGCGTACTCGTTCTCAACTGCGGCAGCTCTTCGGTGAAGTTCGCCGTCATCGACACCCAAACCAAGGAATCCATCTCTAGCGGCCTCGTCGAAAATATCGGCGTGAACGGCCACGTCAAGGCCAAGGGACCGGCCGGCAACATTGACTTCAACTTCGATTGCCCCACCCACGCCGAAGCCATCGCCGAAGTCCAAAAATTCCTCGCCGAACAAAAGCTCATCGACACCATCGAGGCCATCGGCCACCGCGTGGTGCATGGCGGCAAGTACATCAAGAGCGAGAAGGTGTCGCAGGAAGTCATCGACTACATCCGCAGCATCACGCTGTTTGCCCCGCTGCATGAACCCGCACACGCCACCGGCATGGAATGCGCCACCAAGTTCTTCCCCACCCTCCCCCAGGTGGCCGTGTTCGACACAGCTTTCCACCAGACCATGCCCCGCAAGGCGTTCCTCTACGGCATTCCCTACAAGTTCTACGAAGAAGACAAGATCCGCCGCTACGGAGCCCACGGCACAAGCCACCGCTTCGTGACCGGCGAAGCCGCCAAGATCCTTGGCAAGAAGCCCGAAGAGGTCTGCCTCATCACGGCCCACCTCGGTAACGGTTCCAGCTGCTCCGCCATTCTGAACGGCCAGTGCGTAGACACCACCATGGGCTTCACCCCGCTGGAAGGCCTCATCATGGGTACCCGCTCCGGAAGCATCGACCCAGCCATCCTCTTCTTCATCAGCAAAAAATACGGCTACGACATCGACCGCCTTGACAAGCTCGTGAACAAGGAATCGGGCCTTCTCGGTCTCTCCGGACTCTCCAACGACATGCGCACCCTGACGCAGGCCGCAAGCGAAGGCCACGTGGGTGCACAGATTGCCCTTGAAACCTTCGCCTACAGGCTCACCCGCGAAATCGGCGGCATCGCCATGGCACTCCCGCGCATCGACGTGCTGGTATTCACCGGCGGTATCGGCGAGAACAGCAAGCTTGTCCGCAAGATGGCCATGGACAACCTGAAAATTCTCGGCTACCAGATCGACGAAGAACGCAACGAGAAGAACGGCAAGGAATCCGGCCACATCATTAGCAAGGACGGCACGCCGACTGCGATGGTGGTGGCCACTAACGAAGAACTGCTGATTGCTTTGGATACCGAAGCACTCGTTAAGTAAGTGCGGCGTCACCCCAACACATCTAGCTCTTCAAATCTTTCATAGGCCCTTTCTAGGGCCTTTTCTCTTTCTGCAATCTCACCCTGCAGCTCCACGATACGGGCCGCATTGGTATACACTTCCGGCTTGGAAAGCTCTGTCTGACGTTCGGCGATTTCCGCCTCCAGCTTTTCGATTTTTTCAGGCAGAGCAGCATATTCACGCTCTTCGTTGTAGCTGCGCTTTTTCTTTTTTTGTGCCTCCGCGGGGGTAGTTCTCACAGCTCCGGATGGCTGCGAGGCACGGGATTTTTCTTCGGCGGCGCGGGCCGCCTCCTTCTCCCGCATTTTGCGGTTCGCCTCGTAGTCGCTGTAGCCGCCCACGGCTTCGAACACGTTTCCGCCTTCTTCTATGGCAAGGATCCCCGTAACTACGGAATCCAAAAAAGCACGGTCATGGCTTACCGTCAAAACAGTTCCCTTGTATTCCGCAAGAAGTTCCGCCAGCAGGTCCAAGGTTTCCATGTCCAAGTCGTTGGTGGGTTCGTCTAGCACCAAGACGTTGCTGGGGTGGCTAAAGAGGCAGGCCAGCAGCAAGCGGTTGCGTTCACCGCCCGAAAGCGCACTGATAGGGCCACGGGCCCGCTCCGCAGAAAACAGAAAGTCCTGCAGGTAGCTCAACACATGACGTTTCACGCCGTTCAGCGTAATGTAGGCCTGACCATCCCCGATGTTTTCCACCAGGGACTTGTCCTCCCTGAGTCGGGTACGCATCTGGTCAAAATAGGCAATTTGCAAATTGCTTCCTAGCCGCACATCGCCAGAATCAGGCTGCAGCTCGCCCAGAATCAACCGCAAAAGCGTAGTCTTTCCGCTTCCGTTGGGGCCAACGATTCCAATGCGGTCCCCGCGGCTGATTTCGGTAGAAAGCCCGCTAATCAGCGGCGCACCCTCGTAGGCATAGCTCACGTCGGTAAGGCGTGCCACCAGCCTTCCCGACCGTTCCGCCTCCGTAATCTGCATGTTCACGCTGCCCGTACGGGTGCGCCGGGCCGCACGTTCTTCGCGCATCTTGATCAGGGCACGCACGCGGCCCTCGTTCCTGGTACGGCGTGCCTGGATTCCCTTGCGGATCCAAACTTCTTCTTCGGCAAGCCGCTTGTCAAAAAGGGCGTTGGCTTTTTCCTCTTCGGCAAGAGCCTGGTCCCTAAACTGCACGAACTTGTCATAGGGGAAATCCCAACTGCGGACACGGCCACGGTCCAGTTCAAAAATCCTTGTTGCAGTACGGCGGACAAAGGCCCGGTCGTGACTCACAAAGAGTACGGCGCAATTCAAACGGGTAACGATTCCCTCCAGCCACTGTATGGCAGGAATGTCCAAATGGTTGGTAGGTTCGTCCAAAAGCAAAAGGTCAGGGTCCTGGGCGACGGCCCGTGCAAACAGCACGCGACGCTTTTGCCCGCCGCTCAAGCTGTCGAACAAAGCATCGGCCGCAATGCCCGTCTTGCCGAGTATCGCTTCGGCATGGGCATTGTGGTGCCCGTCGCCCGAGTCATGCCCGCCCGCAGCTCCACCCACGCCAGAAAAAACCACATCCCGCACGGTCCCTTCCAAATGGGCGGGAATTTCCTGAACCATCCGGGAAATTTTCAGCCCGGAACGCTTGACAATGTCCCCGGAATCCGCCTCCATGTCTCCCGACAGGATTTTTAAAAGGGTACTCTTTCCTTCCCCGTTCCTGCCCACCAGGCAAATGCGGTCCCCCTGTTCAATATCAAAAGAGACCTTGTCCAAAAGGGGCGGCCCTCCAAAGCGGAGCGTGATGTTCATGGCAGAAAGTATGGGCATATCGCAAAAATAGAAAAGTGGCTCAATTCCCGCAAAAAAAGCATTCATTGACAACTTGTCCATGGGAACTTGCTTTGTAAATGGTTTTTAACCCACCTTTGGTAATATTTTTCTTGCAGAAATTAACGAAATGGCCTTTGGGAAGGCCCAAAAGGGATGTGGTTATGTCTTTTGCAAGGAAAGCAAAACTAGTTTCGCTACTTTGGGGCTTTGGACTCTGCTCGGTTGCCCTGGCAGAAAGCCCGATTATCCAGACCTACTACTCCCCGGACCCCGCTCCGGTGGTATTCGGCGACACAGTTTGCGTGTACACCGGTAACGACGAGGGCGGCCACTTCTTTACGATGAATGGCTGGCGAGTCTCTTGCTCCACGGACATGGTGAACTGGACCGATCGCGGAACGCTAATCCTGTCCGCAAGGGATTTTTCTAACGCCAAGGAAAATAGCGACTGGGCGGCCCAGGTGATTCGCCGTAATGGCAAGTACTACTACTATGTGACTGTAGAATCTAGCATTCCTGGTCATGGTGGACGTGCTATCAATGTGGCTGTTGCTGACAAACCCGAAGGTCCTTTCAAGAACGCTTTGAGCGGGGATGATTTTTTGGCTGGTCCTCACTGGAATTATATCGATCCGACCGTATTTATTGACGACGATGACCAAGCATACCTCTATTGGGGCAATCCGAAACTTTATTGGGCTAAGCTCAACAAGAATATGATTTCGTTCGTTGATGGAGTTCATGAGACCGACATGAGCCACGGCTTTTCTCCAAGCGGAGAATCCGTCTATACCGAGGGTCCGTGGATTCACAAACGCGGCAAGAAGTACTATATGCTTTATGCTTCTCATGGAACGAATGGAGGCGAAAAGATTTCTTATTCCACCAGCGATTCTCCAATGGGTCCATGGACTTGGGGCGGCATCATTATGGAACCAAGTCAGGGAAGTGCGTTTACGAACCACTGTGGCATTATTGATTTCAAGGGCCGCAGTTTCTTCTTCTACCACAACCAAAAAAATGTGTATGGTGGTGGCTATAGCCGTTCTACCGCGATTGAAGAATTCACCTGGAATGCAGATGGTTCCATTCCGACGATCAAGGCTACCGACAACGGTGTGGTGAAACCCATCAAGAACCTTAACCCCTATGAACGCGTGGAGGCCGAAACCAAGTCCTGGGTCGGTGGAATTAAGGTTGATTTGGTTCCCGATCCCGATCCTGCCGGTGGCAATTTTACCATTATCAACCAAGTAGCTAAGGATGGCAGCATTGTTTACCTGACCAACATGGGCAGTGATTTTTACACCAAGGTGCGTTCTGTAGACATGGGAGAGGGTGCCGACAAAATCACCATTTGCACCAAGGGCAACGGAGGCAAGCTGGAAGTCCATGCCGAATCTACAACGGGAACCCTCCTGGCCTCCATTGATGTCCCGGCCAGTTCCAGCTGGAAAGAAAGCACATACAAAGTAAGCAACGCCACAGGAGTCAGCGACTTGTACTTTGTGGTAAAGCAAGCCGGTTTTGATTTCGACTACTGGTACATGGAAAGCGATAAGGCACCTGTCCTGCAAACACCGTACAAGGACACCATCGCCATCCCAGGCAAAATCGAAGCCGAAAACTACGACGTCGGCGGCCACAACAAGTCCTTCTTTGACAAAGACGCAGACAACCAGGGCGGAGCATACCGTCAAGACGAAGTGGATGTTATTGGCTTTGGCTGTTCCGACGAAAGCAACACCAAGGATTGCGAAGGCTATGCCATCGGCTACACTCAAGAAGACGAATGGACTGAATACACCATCAATGTGGCCGCCGACGCAAAATACGCCATTACGGTAAATGTGGCAACACCTTTTGAAACCGCCGGATTCCAGCTGTTTATTGACGACAATCCCATTACCGAAGCCATCGCCAACCTAAAAACAGACGAAGAAAAATTCAACGTTTACAAGGAATTCGAACTCGACTCCGTAGAACTTAAAAAAGGAACCCACGTACTCAAGCTGCTCATTACAGGAGACTACCTGAACGTAGACTGGATCCAGTTTGCCAACCAAAATGTCAAGCCCGTTTCCTCGGATTCCAAGAAGAATCCGGATAACGCCATGGGATTCATCCGGTTCTCAACTTCTTCGGAATCCAGCTACAACGTATTCGGAGTAACAGGCAAGTTGCTCGGACGCATCAACCATGCCGGAGCAAACCTCTCCGAATTTTTGAGACAGTCGGGTTATACGAAGGGCGTGTACATCGTCCGCAGCCTGGACCACTCCCAAACTTTCCGCATCAACGTACGCTAAAAAAAAACAAAAATCAAGATGTTTTTTGACAAGCAGGGAAAATTTTCGGATTTTTCCTGCAACCGCGTACCCTTCCCGCACATCCAAATAGCAGAATGGACGAAAAAATCATCTTGAAAAGCTTGAAAAGCGGCAGCCGCGAAGCTCTTGCCATGCTCTGGCAAGAGCAAAGCGGTCACGTGCTGAACCTCGCTTTCAAGATGCTCAAGGACAGGGACCAGGCCGAAGACATCTTGATGGATGTCTTTGTACAGGTTCCCACCGCCATTCAAAAATTTCGTGGAGAAAGCGCCCTTTCCACCTGGCTCTACAGGCTTACCGTGAACGCCTGCCTCATGAAACTCCGCAAGGAAAAGCGGCATGGCGAACTGGAAGAGGAACATCTGGATTCCATTGTAGAAGAATCCATAGGTTCCAAGGAAGCCAAGGTGGATGTGGACGCAGAACTTTTGACCATGGGCCTAAACGCGCTGCCGGCAGAAACCCGCGGCATGCTCTGGCTCAAGGACGCCGAGGATTTGGACATCAAGGACCTGGCAGAAATCTACCGCCTGCCCGGCGGCACTGTCAAGGCAAGACTCAGCAGGGCAAGGCACTTTGTAAGGGACTTTTTGACAAGGAAACAGAAAAATGCATGATTCCATCGACTTTTCCAAAGTAGAGCGGATTACCCCCAGGGCAGATTCCTGGGACAAGGTCTGTAAGCGGCTAGACATTGCCGAAAAAGCAAAAGTCCTCCGCTTCAGAATCTATTCTGCCATCCCGCTGGCTGCAAGTTTTGCGCTGGTGGCATTTAGCCTGCTGCTCTCATCTGTCGACGCCATTGAAACAAGCACCACATCTACACAGCAAGTCGCAAGCTCTCAGCAGGAGTCTTCTACAGAACTGTATTCCTGGTACGGCGAACTCGGGGAAACCGAAAGCGACGAACTGGAAACTTTAGACAAATCACAATCCCTCACCTACCTACTCAAGGAGGACAAATAATGAACGGCTCCGTAAAAATCTTTATTGCAAGCCTTATTGTGCTTGCATGCTCCGTAGGGTTCTTCTTGGGTTCCCTATGCTGCCACAATCCCGGGTTCTGCCCCAAGGCACCTTGTGCCAAGATGATGCCGCCCCCGCCGCCGCCCCAGGGCGACATGCCCCGCAAAGACTTCGGCGGTCCGGACTTCCGCCAAAAGGGTCCGAACCCTGCCATCATGGATTCCATGCTTCAGCTGACCCCTGAACAAAAAGCGGCTATGGACAAGAATCGCGAAACCATGGAACAGTCCTTCAAAGAACTGCGCAAGCAAAAAATGGAGGCAGAAAAGGAACTGAAGGAAGCCCTGGACGGCGGCGACGAAGCCAAAATTGCAGAAGCCAAGGGCAAAATCCTTGCCGCACAGGAAGCCCTCCTCAACAACCGCATTGAAGGAGTCAGCAACCTGAACAAAATCCTCACCAAGGAACAACAGGAAAAATTCCAGCAGTTCCAAAAGGAAATGTTCAAGAAGCACGGCCACCACAAGGGACCTCACAAGGGGCCACATGGCGACCATGACCATCATGGCGAACCCCCTCATGCTCCCTAAACCCTTTGCGTATGTTCTCCTTTGATACGCAATAAGACCCCGGCACGCTCCTGCCGGGGCCTTTCCTTGCAATAATCCCGCATCTTTTCTATTTTCTTTTTATCGCAATTTTTTTCTGGAGGAACCATGAATAAAATCTGGACCATCGGAGTAGCCCTATCCCTCGCAATCTTTGCTGCCTGTTCTTCGGACAGCCATTCTTCCACAAAGCCAGAAGAAACCGCCAACGGCAGTTCCTCTTCTGCTAGCTTAGACGACATTGACGACATCCTGAACAGGTCTTCTTCTGCAGGCAAGCAACTCGGGTCATCCTCTTCCACAGGTACCACCGAAGTGAACGGCCTTAAGCGTTCCAAATGCGATACAAAAGATGGAGAAAACGTTCTAGAAGCACTGGACATAATCAACGAAAAGGCCGTCGACCTTTTTGAAGCACTTTCCAACAAGAATTTCAACAAAGGGAAATCCCTAAGCGCCGAAGTCAAGCCCGCCTATAAAAAAGTTTTGGACAAGGCTCCCACTAACTGCAACGCCCAACTGGGTTACGCCGTAGCCTCCATTGTGGACCTGCTCAACAACAAAACGCTAAACGACTTGTATGAAGATTATGATAAATGGTTCAACGACTACGGCATCGAAAGCTTGGAAGACTTCACAGACATGATCACCGACCTTTCCGAGAACAAGAGCTTTACCAAGACTGCCCAGGAAGCCCTGGAAAATGAAGTCGCCCCCATGGTCGATTCCGCCATTACATTCATGCAATACATCGTCGGCCAGGGCGATTACGCACTGCAACTCAGCGATGGCGAAGAAGTTCGCGAAATGGACAACAGCGAATTCGGCGTTGCCTTGGGTGGCCTATTCGCCACAAAGGCCGCAATCACCATTGCCACCAGCATGAACTTAGAGTTTGGCGACGAGGACGGCACCTATAGTTGGATCAATGACTTGGATGGACTCACCATTGGCGAAGAAGAACCATCCGCCGATCAGAAAAAAGCTCTTGTCAAGATTGTAAACCTCATCGGTGCAAACGGAACTTTCACCTCCATTTACAGCAACAAGCAAAAGGAATGGAAAAACGTCCCGAACCTGGTGGACAGCGCCCTTACAGAAATCCGTGCCGCATTCCAATACAGCCTTGACGAGGCCAAAATACCGGGCAGCCAGGATAAAGACTTCTATGTGGTGGGCAAAGGAGCTAACGCAGATATCAGCACAAGCGACGTAAAGGAAATCATTAATAATCTGGGCAAGGGACTGCAAGCCACCCGCGGACCCTACGAGGTGGAACTCAAGGGAAAGACCTTCATGGTCAACGCCCGCAAGTACTTCGAGAATGTCAAAGGGACAGAACCGTTCCTTCCGTACTACGAATTTGAAGGTAATGACCTCACCACCTTCAAGTTCACCAACAAGGCCGGAACCGAAACGGCAACATTGATAAACTTCCTTGACGGGACGCGTTCCTTCCCCGATGACGGCAAAGGCAAAATCATCTTCAAGGACCCCACCTTTGGCGGAATCTTCCCCGACTTTGAACAAGAGGACGTCTGGGAACTGATTGACAAGTTGGGAAGCATCAAGATAAAATTCTGGGACAGGGATGATTATAGTACTGGGGTTACCTCTGAAGAGTACAACTGTTTTTACCGCGACGACAACGCCAATACTTATTACTCCTATGGCGAATGCGTAGCCAATGCTTACGGTGAATGTCACGAATTCTGCGACTAGCCTTTGCATAACTTAACGAAAATTTTCTCGGCGGCCCTGCTCGTTGCAAACACTGGGTTCGCCTTGAATTCCGGGCTCGTCCAGTGCGACGGGCTTTTTCTGTTGGACTGGAAAGGCATAAAGGCCTCTGCCAAGGGTTGCGACCTCAGCGACAGTTTGCAAGCTAGCGGCTGGGCGTTCGGGGCAAGCGTCGGGAAGACCAGTTACCACCTGGGCTACCGCCGCAGCAGCGACCAAGACCAATATTCCTGGAATTTAAAAATGGGAGAAACATTCACCACAGGGCATGTCTCCCTTTCCAAAGAATTTAAGTTCATCGGCATAGATGCCAACGTCAGCGCACTTCCCGCCATAGGGATTTCGTCCCGTTTCCACCTGCCCGATTCCCTGCTCTACGCCAAAGCTGCCATTAACGCAGGGCTGATTGAACTTTCGGGCATTCACTGGAATTCCGACTGGGAAGAGGATTACGTCCCTACTATCGACGGTAACTATCAATCCTCCATACTCGCAAAAAGTTTTTCTGCGGGAACAAGGCTGCAAAACCACCAACTGCAAGGGTCTTTTTCCTACGGGGAAACCTCCCCCGACATCGAAAACCAGTGGGGCTACGCCTTCAGCGATTCCTCTGACTTTTGGGGAACGGATTTCCGCTACCTCTATGATGGCAGCAGCAACAAAGCACAATTTTCTTATGCTTACCTATACGCCGACATCCGCCTTTTTGGCCTGATGCGTGAAAACGGCGAAGAGGTAAGCGAAAAAAGGTTCGCCTACCTGCCTTTAGGAATTGACGCAAACCTTTTCCAGGCAAACTTCCAGCACAAATTCCATGACGGCGACCAGTTCACGGCAAGGGCCATCTATGGGACTCTAGAAATAAACATCCCCTGGGAAAGCCGACGCTTTTACGAAACCCTCGCTCCCAACCGGGCGTTAAAAAGCTCTGTACTTAAGACGCTATCCTTCAGCGTTTTCCAGCGGTCCTTCCGGGTGTACGGCGACATTGACGGACGTCTTGCCGATGCAGGAGTCGGCTACGAATGGAATCTAGGACTCGGCGGCTGGCACCTTCTGCCCAAAATTTCCCTCGATGCCTTCTACATCTCTTACACGACCAAGCTCAACATGCGCAAGGAATCCTCGGGATTCTTTTACATAAAGCATTCCACTGACACCTGGCAGCAAGATGGCTATATCATCGGAACTTTGGCAGGGCTGAACATGGAGCTAAATTCTCCATCTAGCAGGTTCTTTGCATCTGCCGGCGTGGAGCAGATTGTCCCCCTGTATTTCCATAGAGAAACCGACTCCAAGGAAAAATCCTCCCAAGACTCCTCCCTACAACCGCCTCCCGAAACAAACGAAGCATCTCACACAGAAAAAAGCAAGGGAAGCTCCCTTGCCAAAAATTGGGAAAAATTTTCGTCTTTTGTTTTCCGAAATGGTTTCGCCCTGCACCTGCAGGCCGGATTCAGATTGTAGCCTATTCCTCTTCGCCTTCGATATCGGCGGCGCCGTTACCGTGCAAAGCCACCAGGCGCACCCCGTTCAGGGTCAGGTAAGGGTCATAGGTGTCTATTACATTGCTGTGGCCCATGACCATGCGGCCCCAACCACCCGTAGCGAACACGGGAACTTTCTTGCGACCCATCTCGGCCTTGATTTTGGCCACCAAGGTTTCCAACTCCGCCATAAAGCCGTATAGCAAACCCGCACGGATAGCGTCGTCAGTATTATTGGCAATCACGTGTTCCGGCCATTCAATGCTCACGGGCAAAAGCCTTGCCGCCTTCTCGGTCAAAACATCCAGGCTGGCACTGATGCCGGGGATAATGATACCGCCCGCAAAGCCACCATCCTTCATCACGTCAAAAGTAGTAGCCGTCCCCATGTCCACCACAATGGCGTCCTTGTAGCCACGGTCCCGAAGGGCGATGATGTTGCAAAGACGGTCCGCACCCAGAGAGGCAGGGTTCGGGTAGGCAATAGGGCAACCCAGGCAGTTGTCGGAACTCACCACCTGAACAGGGCGCTTCAAAAGTGTCTGCAGGGCCTTTATCCACGGACGTTCATGGGCAGGCACCACCGTCGAAAGCCCCACGTGGGTAATGGTCGACGGTTTGATTTCTGAAAAGCGAATAAGGCCACCAATACGGT
>CACXIR010000056.1 GCA_902767785.1 Fibrobacter succinogenes
CACGTTCGCGATGCTGAGCATCGGTATGGCGTGCGCGACCTTCGCAAAGTCATTGGTCAAGTCGCTGCCGACCCGCTGCGTGAGTGATGCGTTGCCGCGCAGTTCCGGATACTTCGCTTCGAGCGCTTCCATCTCCTTGAGCCCGAAGTCGAAATCCTGGTCGCTCATGGGGGAGACGCCTTCCTTGTAGTAAAGGCGGCTTGCTTCTTCCAGTTGCTTTTTTAGCTCAAAATAGCGGGTTTTGTCGAATTCTTTCTGGTCCATCGTAAAATCTCTTTATATAAAGATATAAAAAGGTCAGGGCAAAAAAAGTGAAAAATTTTGGGGCATCCCCTTGACAAGGGGAATTCTGTTAGGTATTTTTGGGCTATGATGAACTTTGTGACAACAGCAACCCTTAACCGTCGTTGGTGGCGCGGACTCTAACATAGAGCCCGGTATTTGTCGCAAATCACCCAAGATTTTAAGCAAAGGCTTCCGGACTCACGGAGGCCTTTCTTCTTTAACTCACGAAAATCCTCCGGGATCAAAAAGCCTTTGCGAACCTAAAAGGAAACGCAAACGAGTTTATAAACCAGAGGATCAAATGACTAACAAGATCAAGCACATCACTGAACAACCGAGTTACGAGCCCCGTACCGATAGCATCTACGTGGCACTGCCTGGTGAACGTTACACCCCGTTTTCGCTGGGCAAGAAGCTGGGCGCGAAGGCCATCTTCGAATCGGCGAGCTTCTCGCATGGCCGCAGCCGCTACTCTACCCTGATGGTGGACGAAGGCTTCCGCCTGCGCCAGAACGAGAAGGACGTGAGCATCATCATCGACGGCAAAGAAAGCACCTTCCTCAAGGAAGGAGAAGGTGACATTCTCGACGCCCTCACGCTGATTTCTGCCGAAAATACGGTGCCGCCTAACCAGATTCCTATTCCTTCTTCAGGCGTGGGCTACCTGGGCTACGAATTCTGTGCCCGCTGCGATACGATTCGCCTCGCCCCGCAGGTGGACGAACTGAACATCCCCGAAGCCGAATTCCTGGTGGGCCACATCTACATCGTGTTCGACCACTTTACCGAAAAGCTTCACCTGTTCGCCCTGAACTACGAAGAACACCAGATTGATTTGAAGGCTGCGATTGAAAAGGTGAAGGCCCGTCTCGCCGACCTGGACTTCAGCTACCTCGCCCCGGAACAGCAGTACGGCAAAGGCATCACGATGACCGACCTGGAACAGTCCCGCAAGGAATACACCGAAAAGGTCGAAGCATTGCAGAAGCACATCATCGCAGGCAACATCGTGCAGGCCGTGCCCTCTCGCCGCATCCAGTTTGCAAGCGATATCGAAGCACTGGACATTTACCGCCGCCTCCGCACGGTGAACCCGTCTCCGTACATGTTCTTCCTCGATTACGGTACGCACCAGTTTATCGGTGCATCGCCGGAAAGCCTCGTGTGCGTGCGTGACGGCATCGCCACCATCCACCCGATTGCAGGCACCCGCCGCCGCGGCAAGGATGACGTGGAAGACGAAGCCCTGATGAAGAACCTGAAGGGCGACCCGAAGGAACGTGCCGAGCACCTGATGCTCGTGGACCTGGCCCGTAACGACCTGGGCCGCGTCTGCGAAGCCGGTACGGTGGAAACCACCAAGTACATGGAATGCGAAAAGTTCAGCCACGTGATTCACCTGGTCTCTGACGTGCAGGGCCGTGTAGCAAAGAACAAGAAGGCCATCGAAGTGCTGCGTTCCAGCTTCCCTGCAGGTACGGTGAGCGGTGCCCCGAAAATCAGCGCGATTGAAATCCTTTCTGGCCTCGAGAAGGTCAAACGCCGCTTCTACGCTGGTGCGGTGGGCTACATGGAATCCGATGGTGACCTGGATTTCTGCATCGCCATCCGTTGCTGCTTGAAGCAGGGCAAGACCATCAGCCTGCAGGCCGGTGGTGGCATTGTCGCGGCAAGCAACGCCGACCGCGAATTTGAAGAAACGAATGAAAAATTGGGTGCCATCCGCGCCGTGCTCGAAGGAGAAAACTAAGATGATCGTCATTATCGATAACTACGACTCTTTTACTTACAACGTAATGCACCGTCGCCGACATCGAAAAGCTGAACCCGAGCCGCCTCATCGTGAGTCCGGGCCCGGGCCGCCCCGAAGACGCAGGCATCTCCGTGGAAGCCATCAAGCACTTTGCTGGCAAGCTCCCGATTCTCGGCGTGTGCCTCGGCCACCAGGCTATCGGTTACGCCTTCGGTGCCAAAATTGTGCAGGCCAAGTTCATCAAGCACGGCATCGCCGAAGAAATTGACCTCGACGGCAAGGGACTTTTCCGCACCATCGGCAAGAAGAACATCTTTACGCGTTACCACAGCTTGGTCATCGACGAAACAACGCTCTCTTCCGACTTCGAAGTGACCGCCCGTGCCACCGACGGCGACATCATGGGCATTCGCCACAAGACGCTCCCGATTGAAGGCGTGCAGTTCCACCCGGAATCTATCGCCAGCGGCCGCGCCGATGAATTCTTCAAGGCATTCCTCAACTACCGTCGCGAACCGCTCGATATTCGCGGAATCTTGAATACGCTTACCGCAGGCAAGGACCTGAGCCGCGAAACCGCCGAAATGTTCATGGAAGACCTGACCGACGGTATCATGGACGAACGCCAGATGGCTGCAATCCTCACGGCACTTTCCAGCAAGGGCCCTGTGACCGAAGAAATCGCAGGCTGTGCCAAGGTATTGAGCAGCAAGAAGCGCAAGTTCCCGTACAGCGGTGACGAACTCACCGACATCGTGGGTACCGGTGGCGATGGCAAGGGCAGTTTCAACGTGAGTTCGCTCTCCGGCCTGATTGCTGCAAGTTGCGGTGCCAAGGTAGCCAAGCACGGCAACCGTGCTGTTTCCAGCAAGTCCGGCGCTGCTGACTTCTACACCGCCGCCGGCTTCAAGCTGGACATGACTCCGGAAAAGGCAGCATCTGTCATCGACAAGACGAACTTCGTGTTCCTCATGGCTCCAGTCTACCACAGCGCCATGCGTTTTGCCGGCCCGGTTCGCGGTGCCCTCGGCGTGAAGACCATCATGAACTTGCTCGGCCCCCTCACGAACCCGGCCGAAGCCAAGTACCTGATGCTCGGCGTTTACAGCAAGTCGATTCTGGAACCTTTCACCAAGGCTGCAAAGTCCCTCGGCGCCAAGCGCGTGATGGTCGCCATCTCCGATGACGGCTACGATGAAATCTCTCCGTGCGTCCCGACGACTATTGCCGAAATCCTGGAAGACGGTGAATATCGCGAATACCGCATCGACCCGAAGGAATTCGGTGTCCCGGCCGTGGACCCCGAAGACCTGGCTGGCGGTACGGGTGTCAACAACTTCAATCTCGCTCTCGACGTACTGAACGGCAAGGGCCGCCCGGGCATCAAGTATGCCTGTGCCCTGAACGCCGGCGCCGCCCTCTACATCAGCAAGAAGGCAGCCAGCATCAAGGAAGGCTTCGACAAGGCCATGAAGGCCATGGAAGACGGCTCCGTGCTGAAGAAAATCGAAGAAGTGAAGGTCGCGACCAACTCGTAAAGGAGATGCCCGGTCAAGCCGGGCATGACAATCTACATGTCTGATATACTGCAAACAATCGTGGAGAAGCGTCGTGCCGATATCGAACGGCTGGGGCTGAACTTTGGCATCGACATTCCGGAAATGCGCCGCGTAGGCCATACGGAATTCCTAGGCAATGCGGGTGCGATTCTCGAAGTCAAGCGCGCATCGCCATCGAAGGGCGACATCGCACCGGACCTGGATCCAGTAGCTTTGGCGACGACCTATGCCGAAGCCCACGCCCAGGCGGTGTCGGTATTGACCGAGATGAACTACTTCAAGGGTTCTCTCCGCGACCTGATTGCAGTTGCAGACCTTATGGAAAGCCGCCGCCAGCAGGGGCTACACGCCTGCGCCGTCCTCCGCAAAGATTTCTTGCTGTACGAAGACGAAATCGATATCGCCTACCGCTGTGGTGCCGATGCAGTACTTTTAATTGCACGAATTCTTGATGACGAACAACTTGTGAAGATGGCAAAACGCGTCCAGAGTTTTGACATGCAGGCGTTTGTGGAAGTCCGTGAAGCCGACGATTTCCGTAAGCTGAAAATCGTGACAGAAGCCCTCGGTGACGGTGCTGCAAAGACCATTGTGGCAGGCGTGAATTCACGCGACCTAGCTACTTTCCACACAGATCCGCTAGTACCGGCATCGGTTCGCAGCAAGCTCCCGGCGAAGGCGGTTTTTGAATCAGGAATCCTCACGCCGGCTGATGCCGACTATGCACGCAGCCTTGGATTTACGGGAATCCTCGTAGGCGAAGCCGTCGCAAAGAATCCCAACCTAGCAAAAGATGTGGTCCGCACATTCGAAAGCGGACACGAAAACGCAAAGGGCAAGTTCTGGAAAAAGTTTGCGGAACTTCGCGATGCCCGCCGCGTCACCCACTGTCCGATGGTCAAGATTTGCGGCATCACCCGGGAAGATGACGGACTGCTTGCCGCCGAACTCGGCACGGACATGCTGGGCTTTGTTTTCAGCACCACAAAGCGGCTCACCACCGAAAGCTTCGTGCGCAGTTTCGCTGAAAAAATCCGTGCATCCCGCGAGCCCGAAAATGTCCCGCTCCTCGTCGGCGTCATTATCGACCCGAATTCCGAAGAAGGCAAGACCGCCATCAGGCTCGCCCAGGAAGGCGTTCTAGACGCAGTGCAGTTCCATGGAATTGTGCCGTCTGCCGCCGATACTAGCCTCGCCCACTACTGTGCCGCCCGCATAGGCGAAGCCTCCGATTTCGATCGAGTTGCCAGCCTCCGCAAGAACGGAGAGCCCCGCATTCTGCTTGATGCGAAGGTAGAAGGCATTCCTGGCGGTACCGGCAAGACCATTCCCGAACAGGTGCTCCGCACACAGGCGGGTGACATTCCGCTCTGGCTTGCGGGCGGCATCAATCCTGAAAACGTCGCCACGATTTGCGAGAAGCTCCACCCCGAGCTAATCGACGTATCCAGCGGTGTCGAAGACGCTCCCGGCATCAAGAATCATGACAAAATGAGGGCGTTATTCGCAAGACTTCCATAAAGATCAACACTACCTAAACCTTTGAGACATTTCGTCACATCTATTCTCTTTAACACAAAAATTCAGTCGGCGAACAAAGTTTTTCAATAGCTCCGACTTTCTATAAAAACGCGATCTTACAGGATACCGCATAGACATAAGGATAACTCCCGTCTTACTGTTTGCTATTTCAACAAAAAAAGACCCTATTAAAAAATTTCCCGCCTTATCAACCAAGATATTACCATCAGCATTATATACAACAGTATATTCAATAGTCAACATGTTAACAGTTCCATACTTTTGAAATTCCTGCTGAGTATACATCTGGGATTCGTCAAGGCTATTGATTTCCGTAAACCGTTTCTCTTGGTTCAGAGTCATTGTTTTCTTTCCTGCTATAGGGGAATGTATTTGATATCCCGACTGTTGTAGTAAAATTTGCAATTCTTGTCTAACTCCCGCAAGATCCTCATGCGAGACTTGGATAGTAATAGGGACATCTACACTCATCTTTGTTTCGGGATTGAAAAAAAACTGTACATTAGGTCGATTTGCGCATCCTCCTAAAAAAAACATCACTAACAGGAATAAAAATTTTTTCATCAGCATCCCCTTGCGAAAAAAAAACTATTTGTAATTAACCGTCACCGTCCATTCCAATTCACAGTCAGTAGCATAACTGTCATTCTGTTTTACGGGCGTGTTGACCTTGTTTCCCGCATCTCTTATGATATAACAGTAGCCAGATGATTTGAAAACATCCGACTGAACAGAATTATGTTCATATACCTGAGGACATATGTATACCGAATTGGCCCCACCAGAGAAATTTTTTGTGAAATACTGGTGTCCAGTCCATTTGCCTACGTTATCATCCAGTTTAAACACATCCGTTTTTACAGAGTCTTTCAACTCGTCATCGGCATAGGTCTTTATGACAAAGGAAATCCTCGGATCCCCATCGCTGTAATTGCCCTTGTTTTTATTCTGATTCTCCCAATTGTCCGACACCTGCTTAAACAAGGTCAAATCGATTTCTACAAAGAATTCCTTGTACAAGAAAGCTTCTTCCTCACTGCCGTAATCCGATTCCGCAGCGGAACTGTAATGCGTAGTTTGGTCTATGACGGAACTACCGGAACCATTGTTAGAATTACTAGAATATTCCCCAGATATTTTTTTCGTTTCGTCTATCCAGTCATAACATGCATCATATCCAGACCCTCCTGGTTGAATTCCCGGATCAACATGCCCTAAATAATCAAAACAACCTAACCCACCCTCACAAGTGCACACATCAGAACAGACAAAGTATTCATTCTTGTTTTCGACATATACTCTTTCTCCACTATTTTTTTGAGAACAGCTACCAAGGTCGTATATGGAGGATACCGAATCCCATTCTCCAGCACTGCTTCCATCATCACCGCAAGCGGCGAAGAAAAGCGCAGACACCATACCGATGCCTATCAAAATACGGTAGATTGCTTTGTGTTGACTCATTGGGGCCTCCGTTTGATGAAATTTCAGCAACGGAGTTCGCCTTGTTCAAGGGCACAGGCGATGCACAAAAAAAGTGTGGTATCGCAAGCGCCCAGAACAGCTGAGGTAACGACCAAGTAACCCAATCGTCTAACAGGCACAAACGACCCACACCACGGGGTGTGTGAGTAATCGGCCTTATCCCTAGACGATGAAATTTTGGTCGTTTTCCAGCTGTCCGAATAAGAGCGAACTCTAAACTATGTCGTCATAAATATAAATAAAAATTTTCAAAAAAGCCCATTTTCTCAAAAAGGCCCGCAAAAATCCGGAATTTCAGAGAAATCAAGCGTTTTTCGCTTTCCTAGAGACCAACCTCTGCACAATGACCGCACAGGAGGCGTCCCCCACCACAGACATAACCGTACGACCCATGTCGATAATCCGGTCAATACCCGCCACTACAGCGACGCATTCCACAGGAATCCCCACGTAGGCAAAAAGCATAGCCATGAACGTGAGGCTAGCGCCAGGGATTCCAGGAGTCCCGATAGAGGCAACTGTCGCCATGAACGCAATGCTCAGGTACATTCCGGGAGTAAGAACAATTCCGCAACAGGCTGCCATGAATACCGCAGAAACGCACAGGTAGATAGCCACGCCATCCATGTTGATGGTGGCCCCTAGCGACAGCACAAACGAGCCGATATCCCGCTTGACACCCATCTTCTCTGTACTCTTGATACTGTACGGCAGCGTCGCCACAGAAGAATCGCTAGAGAAAGCAAAGATCAAAGCAGGTTGCATACGTTTGAGGAATTCCAGGGGAGAATACCGCCCCAAAAGACGGATACACGGCAAGTAAACCACAAGGGCGTGAATCAGGAAACACCCGTACGCCATAGCGATTACGGCAGCAAGGGAGCCCAGCACGTAGGGGCCATTGTTGACCACCACCGGCGTAAGCATACAGAAAACGCCTATGGGAGCAAGGCACATAATGTACTTCAGAATTTTCTGAACAACCTCGTTTAAGCTCAGAACTAGGTTCCGCACAGGTTCTGCATTAGCACCCACGTGAACAATAGCCACCCCGAAAACAACGGCGATGACAATCACCTGAATCATAATGGCCGAATAAAACGGCGCAATAGGATTGTTCGGGAAAAAATCGATAATCTGTTCCACCAGCGAAAATTTCTGGCTGACAGGAGCGGTTATGTTGGTCTCCGGTATCTTGATCAGGGGCAGACAACCTTTCAGTACCGTCGGAATCAAGAGACCGAGCACTGTAGCAAGCACTGTGGTGAACATGAAGTAGACAAGAGTGTAAAAGCCGATTTTTCCGAGACTTGAAAGGTTCTTTGTAGAAATGATCCCCACAACGATGGACAGTAGCACCAGCGGGGCCACGATAAATTTCAGAAGGTTCAGGAAGATTATCCCAAAAGGCTTGATAAAGGCATTTACAAATTCTGAATAGCCTTGGAGCAGACACCCCGCAACGATAGCCAACACGAAGGCAATGACAATCTGCTGGGTCAGGTGAATCTTTTTCAATTTCTGGATAACGGGCATTTTTGCCTCTTTTTCCCAAAAATAGCTATTTTGGGCCAATTTGGGCATATTTCACAAAAAACCTAACCAAATTTTTACAGAAATGGCCTCGTAACCTATTGACAGACAATAAATTACAATGTATATTGCAATTATTCAGATGAAATGGGCAATCCGCCTTTGCCGCTTGCGACAGGGGTTCTCGGAAAGGGATTTAGGACTTGCCTTTTCATCAAGTGTTTAACGGAAGGCGTTCGGAATCCCCGACGCCTTTCTTTTTTACAGAAGTTCTTTATTTTGTGCGGAATCCCTTGCCAAGACGGGCAGGTCTTCCTAAATTTTGGCACATGAAGATGAATTATGCAATCCGTTTCAACCGTTGGTGGTGGGGCTCTAGAACATAGAGTCCGGTTTGCCGTTTTCATCAAGTGTTTGCAAAAGGCTTTCGGACTCACCGAAGGCCTTTATTTTTTTCCCGTTTAACCTTTAACCAAAACCAGTAATCATCAACCTCTAACCCTTTTACTAGACACATCTCCCCTGGATCCCGTCAGTCCTCTATCGCTACGCTCCAGAGTCCTTCCAGGATGACGTTTCAAAAACCTAAGACATTCCACCTAGACTATTAACCTAAAACCTAATCCCTACGACCTATGACCTACTCTAACAACGGTTTCTTTGACAAGTTCGGCGGCAAGTACGTTGCCGAAATCATCCGCCGCCCGCTAGACGACCTGGAAGCGGCATTCAACAAGTACATCCACGACCCGGAATTCCTGGAAGAGCTCCGCATTATCCAGCGGGACTACATTGGCCGCGAGACTCCGCTGTACTTTGCACCCACGGCGACCAAGCTTTTGGGCGGTGCACAGATCTACATCAAGCTGGAAGGCCTAGCCAACACCGGTGCCCACAAGATTAACAACGCCATCGGTCAATGCTTGCTCGCTAAAAAGATGGGCAAGACCCGCATTATTGCGGAGACAGGTGCCGGCCAGCATGGGCTGGCCACTGCAGCCGCTTGCGCGAAGCTCGGCCTTGAATGCGTGGTGTACATGGGCGAAGTGGACGTGCGTCGCCAGCAACCCAACGTGGCCACTATGGAAATGTATGGTGCCAAGGTGGTACCGGTCACCAGCGGTAGCCGTACTTTGAAGGACGCCGTGAATGAAGCTATGCGCGATTGGGCAACAAACTTCCAGAACACGCACTATGTGCTGGGTTCTGCCCTGGGTCCCGCCCCGTTCCCGGATATCGTTCGCACCTTCCAATCCATCATCGGCGAAGAAGTCAAGCGCCAGGCTGCCGAACGTAATATCGACATTGCCGCTGTGGTCGCTTGCGTAGGTGGCGGTAGCAACTCCATCGGTGTGTTCACCCCATTTATCGAAGACAAGAACGTGCGCCTAATCGGTGCAGAAGCCGGTGGCATTGGCCCGAACAAGGGTGAAAATGCTGCACGCATGACGGGCAACGCCAGCCGCGAAGGAATCGTGCAGGGTTACAAGAGTCGTTTCCTCATTGATGAAGATGGTCAGTCCATGCCGACACGCTCCATTTCCGCAGGCCTTGACTACATGGGTATCGGACCGCAGCTTGCCGCCCTCGGGGAATCGGGCCGCGTGGAATTCACGAGCATCCTTGACAAGGAAGCTCTTGAGGCGGTAAAGTTCTTCGCCCGTAACGAAGGCATTCTGTTTGCGCTTGAAAGTGCACACGCCGGTGCCGCGGCCATGAAGATCGCAAAGGAACTCCCGAAGGACAAGGCACTGGTCATCAACATGAGTGGCCGCGGCGACAAGGACATCTTTATCACCAGCCCGGTGTTCCGCCCCGAAAAGTGGAAGGAATTCCTGAAGGCAGAACTCAAGCGCCTCGAAAACAACGAGGACATTCACGACGCAGAGATAATGAACAAGTAAAAGGAGATGCCCGCCTTCGCGGGCATGACAGAAAATATGATTAACTTAATGTCTCATCTTATTGCCGGATTCCCGGACGCAGAAACATCCATCACCATCGCCGACGCCCTTGTGAAGGGCGGTGCCAACATTCTCGAAATCCAGCTGGCCTTCAGCGACCCCAGCGCCGATGGCCCCGCCATCCAGACGGCCTCCACCATCGCGCTGGAAAAGGGTTACTCCACCAAGCAGGGCCTTGCCATCGTGAAGCAGATTCACGAACGCCACCCCGAAACGCCCATCTACATCATGACCTACGGCTCCCTGGCCTTTACGCCGGGCATCGAGAACTTCGTGAAGATGTGCAAGGACTCCGGCGTGTCCGCATGCATCATTCCCGACTTGCCCTTCGACGGCGACGAAGGCTTGACCGAGGCTTGCAAAAAACATGGCCTCGAAAACATCCCGGTGGCAGCACCCAGCATGACTAAGGAGCGCCTGGAAACCATGGCCTCCAAGGGTTTCAAGTACATCTACGCGGCCCTCCGTGCAGGCACTACCGGCAGCGAAACCACCATTGACCAGGCGACACTCAACTTTATCGACACCGTCGGTAAGGGTGGCGCAAAGGTGCTGGGCGGTTTCGGCATCCGCAATGGCGAACAGTCCAAGGTGCTCTGTAAGCATGTGTACGCCGTGGTGGCGGGATCCGTTTTTGTGAACATCGTGCTCAATAACGATTCTACCGCCCAAGGCCGCGCAAAGGCCATCGCCGAAATCGAGGCCAAGGCGAAGGAACTCACCGGCAGAAACTGACCAACACTTTTTTTTAAATTTGGTGCAATATGAAAGACGAAGAAAAAGCCTTGATTGCCGCCTGGAGCGACCATTCCAGAATGTGGAAAGACAACAAGTGGGTCTATCCTGTCATTAGCCGCAGGGCTGGCGGGCTTTCTGTGGGCGTGAACCTGAATCCCGACCACCATTGCACTTTCTCTTGCGCCTACTGCCAAAGCGGGCCGCAAGAAAACCACAAGCCTGTTCCCATAGACGTAGAGGCCGTGGAGCGGGAACTGCGGGACTTTATCGCCTTCTACGAATCCGGCGACTACAAGGACTGTGCCTTTTTCAAGGACATTCCCGCCGAAAAGAAACTGCTCAAGGACCTTTGCCTCTCGGGCGACGGCGAATCCACCATCGTAAAGGAATTCCCCGAAATCTGCCGCCGCATGCGCAATATTCAAAAAGACCTGACGCCTTCGGCTGGGCCTTTCAAATTGCGGCTCATTACCAACGGAAGCCGCTTAGGCAACGACGCCGTGGAACAGGGCCTGGGCTACCTGCTTGAAGAAAACGGCGAAATTTGGGCCAAGTTGGATGCGGGCACGGAGGAATGGTTCAAGAAAATCAACCGCTCCCCCCTGCACCTGGAAAAAATCCTTGCGAACCTGGAGACCGCCATCAAGCGTTACCCGCTTTGCATCCAGACCATGCTCTGCGACATCCAGGGGCAAGTTCCCAGCGAAAGCGAGATTGGCAGCTACATCGAGAACCTGAAAAAAATTCACGGTACAAACCCCGGCAACTTCGTGGAAGTACAACTGTACACGGTTATCCGCCACACGCTACTTCCCGACGTGACGCCTTTGCCCACGGAATTCCTACAAGCCGTCGCCAGCCGCATTACCGCAGAAATCCCTGTAAAGGTCCGCATTTTTTAACACCGGAATACATTGAGCGGCAAATAATCTATCTTTAAGTTGACGGTTTCTTCAACAGGGATAGTACTATGAAAAACTTTGCCCGCTTTTTCGTTGTTGGATTGATTCTCGTGACATTGACGGCCTGCTCTCCCACGCTGCATTCCATGGGTGCGGCAGTCCAGCCCGCCCCCATCACCCACCGCGCCACCTCGGATAGCTCCGTTACCGAAGCGGAAGTGGCCGCCTCCGGATTCTGGGCCCACAACTGGGACGCAGACAACATCAAAGACATGAATGCAGGCGGCGGCAATGTCAGCGCAACCTACCGCTTGGGCAGAGTCTTCTTCGTGAACGCCGCCGTGGGCGGTTTCGGAGGCTCCCTCAAGTTCAGTTGCGACGAAAATGCAGACTGCAACGACATAGTCACCTTCAACAACGAAAAGAAGAAGAAGACCTACAGCATCAACGGATCCGACAATTATAACGACTGGCTCAAAACGAGTGCCGGCAAAAAGTCCTACAGCTTCTGGAACCTGCAAGAACGCATCCTGCTGGGTATCGACGCCAACCTGGGCAAGTATATCATCTTGGGCGTAGCAGGCGGTATTCAGGCCTACCAAGGCGATTCCGACTACGACGAGGTACGCGAAGGCTTGGGCGATATAGGCTACATTGACAATTCCGACGCCAAGAACGGATTCGCTCCCGCTTCTGCCTGGTGGATCGGGCTGCGGTTCGGCAAGAACGGGAAATACGGCAACTTCACCATCGAATTCGACGACGTGTACAAAGGCGATATCGGCGATTGGGTCGGAGCCCGCAAGTACACCTACGCACACCCCACAGGGTTCTTTGGCGGCGTCACCGAAGGCGACCTGATTTCCCTAAGCGTATTCGTCGGCAAGCAGTTCGTGTTCTAGGGGTTGGTTAAAATTCCGCCCTTGTCAGGGCCAACTCGATAGATTACGCCTATTTTCTGCAAGCTTTACAGTCCCATCTCTTTCACTTCTTTAATCAAGAAATTTTCCAATTGTTGCTTATCGGGGAGTTGAAGCTTGTATGTCGAAACAAACAGCTTCTCATCCATGCCGTTTAACACATACTGGACCATTTTCGGTCCCTTTTCCGTACAGAGCAAAATCCCGATCGGGGGATTGTCCCCGTTCACCATCTCGCAATCCTTGAAATAGGAGATGTAGGCATTCAGTTGAGCCGCATGTTCAATGCGGAACTTACCGACTTTCAGTTCCACGATCACATTGCAGTGCAGCAGGCGATTGTAAAGCACCAAATCGATAAAATAATACTCGTCGTCTATGATAATGCGTTTTTGTCTGGCCTCGAAGCAGAACCCTTTGCCCATCTCCAACAGGAACTCCTGCAAATGATTCATAATCGCCTGTTCCAATTCGGATTCGGAGAATTCATCCTTGACATTCAAATCTAAAAAGTCGAGAGTATACGCATCCTTAACCGACAGAACTGCATCAGCACCGCCCTTTTCCACCCTTTGCAGCAACAGCTCCGGCTTTTTGCTTATCCCGCTCCTGAAATAGAGTTTCGTGTCGATTTTCCGATGAAGTTCCTTCACGCTCCACGTGCCTTTGATACATTCCAATTCGTAAAAGAAGCGTTCCATAGGATCGTCGATAGAAAGTATTTCCCTAATATGGGAGAACGACAAATGGGTCAGCAGAATATCTGGCGGTGTTATGAATTTGTGATTCACTGAATCACAAATCTCGTCTTCGCGTTTCTTTTCAACATTCCTTATGCTCACGGTATTGATAGAATACTTAGATCTGTCAATCATTTCCAATTTGTGAGACGCCGTCTCACAAATCTGTGGATATCTGATATAGAATAGCCGACAAACACTAAGCATGGAGCGATCAAGTCCCTTAATGGACAACTTATCCGCCAAATTCTGCAATAGGCGAGCCCCGTACTTGGCTCGGTCGCACCCCTCTTGCTCATATTCTACTATATAGCAGCCGATAGCCCAATTTCGTATTGTCAGCAGCTGGTTTACGGCACCCTTGGCAACGGAACTTGTCGCATTATGGACATTTTTTACCCGTTCAGCAAGATTTTCAAAAGTTGTTCCGTCAGCCTTGCCAATAGGCGACACACGCTTATTCATCTTTCACCCCTTTCCCCGCGGACATGCATAAAACAGCGGGGCATTACAGTTTGTCATTGCGAGCGTAGCGTGGCAATCTCACACCCGGCTCGTTTCGTGCTCTTTTGAGCACTACAAATATAAACTCTCTAGGGGCGAATGTCAAGAGACTTTCGAAAAAATCCGCAATTTCCGCCATTCCAATAATCTATATTGCAGTTGACATAGCCCCGTACCGAATGGTTCGGAGCGACCGGAAATTTTGAGATTCGTCTCTTATTCTCGCTATCGAAACTACCACTTTCAATATACCTGAGGATAAGACGAACGCTCACGTCCCAATTGGGGCGTGGGTCGTTTTGTGCTTATCAGGTATAAGGGTGTGGTAGCCCTCGATAGCGGTAAGCCTGCGACTCCACGCCTTTTTTGTTTATGGAAATGTGTGGATTGTCATTCTGGAGCGAAGCCGTTAGGCGTAGCGATAGAATCCATTGCTTAATCATGGCTTAGAATGGAACGACTCTCGCAACGCTGGAGCCGCCATGGCCGATTTGGACAAGAGCAAGATTCAAGCCGTCGCACAGTACATCGACGAAGTTTCCAAGCAATTTTCTACGGGCAAGGCGACAGAGCACAGCTACCGCCCGGCACTTGCGAAACTGCTTGGTGACTTGCTTCCCAAATTCACCATCACTAACGAACCGAGCCGCATCCAGTGCGGAGCTCCGGACTACATTATCGCGAAAGGGAAAGGTGCAACATCAATTCCCGTTGCATTCGTAGAAGCAAAGGACATCGGCGATAGCGACCTGGATGGAAACCGCCAGCACAAAGAACAGTTCAACCGTTACAAGAACTCCCTAGACCATATCCTTTTCACGGATTACCTTGATTTCCATTCTTATGAAAACGGAATGCCGACTCAAAATATCCGCATTGCCGAAATCAAAGGGAATAAAATTGCGCTAATAGACGCCAATGTCCCGATGTTTTTGGAAATGGTGTCGCACTTTGCGAAATCAACGCCGCAAAAAATTACGAGTTCCACGAAATTGGCGCAGATGATGGCTGCCAAGGCGCGCCTTCTTGCCGAAGTGATTGAAAAGACTCTCGAAACCGATAGCGAAAAGACGGGTGAACTGGCGGGACAATGGAAATCTTTCCAGAAGGTGTTGATTCACGATTTGACGGAACGGCAATTTGCCGATATTTACGCACAGACAATTTGCTATGGAATGTTTGCGGCAAGGCTCCATGACGACACCCCCGACACATTCAGCCGAGAAGAAGCGGCCACACTTATTCCCAAGACAAATCCGTTCTTGCGCAAGGTTTTCCAGAATGTCGCCGCATTCGATGTAGATACAAGCATTGCATGGATTGTAGACGACCTAGCAGAAACATTCCGGGTGACGGATATGCCGAAGGTCATGAAGAATTTTGGAAAGGCTACGGGTCAAGCCGATCCGATGATTCACTTCTACGAAGATTTTCTACGCTATTACGACCCCAAGCAGAAAAAGGCGTGTGGCGTTTATTACACGCCCGAACCCGTTGTACACTTTATCGTCAATACCGTTGACGAAATTTTGAAATCCCGCTTCAATTTGAGTGATGGGCTTGCCGACACGAGCAAGGTGACGATTCGGCAGACTTCGAACCTATATACGGACAACCGCACCAAAGATCACAAGAAATACGAAACGCACGAATACCATAAAGTTCAAATTCTAGACCCTGCAACAGGAACGGGAACATTTCTTGCCGAAGTGGTCCGCAAGATATATTCCGGTATGGAAAATCAGAAGGGCGCATGGCAAAACTATGTGGAAGAACACCTGCTCCCGCGCCTGAATGGTTTTGAATTCATGATGGCTCCATACGCCGTTGCACACCTGAAATTGGACATGGTGTTGGCGCAGACGGGCTACAAGGCAAGACAGGACAAGCGACTCCGTATATTCCTTACCAATTCCCTTGAAGAATGTGACCATGACACGGGAACTTTGTTTGCCCAATGGCTTGCGCAAGAAGCGAACGAGGCGAACCTTGTTAAGCGCGACACTCCCGTAATGGTGATGATTGGAAATCCGCCGTATAGTGTAAGCAGTAGCAATAAAAGCGAGTGGATTCAGAACCTGTTGGACGATTACAAGAAAAATTTGAACGAAAGAAAGATAAATCTAGACGATGATTATATCAAATTTATTCGACTTGGACATTATTTCGTAGAAAAGAATGGTGATGGGATTCTAGCATATATTTCGAACAATAGTTTTATTGACGGAATAACGCATCGTCAGATGCGAAAAACCTTGATGGAAACTTTTGATGAAATCTACATTCTGAATTTGCATGGTGATACACGAAAAAAAGAAGTTGCGCCTGATGGTGGTAAAGATGAAAATGTTTTTGACATCATGCAAGGCGTAAGCATTAACATTTTTGTTAAGAAAAAACAGAGTGTCATCCTGAGCGAAGCCCGTAAGTGCGAAGTCGAAGGATCACTAGCCCGCGTTTACCATTACGAACTCTTTGGCAAACGCTTTGAAAAATATGTCTTTCTTGCAAATACGTCTTTCAGCGAAATATCTTGGCAAGAACTTGTTCCGCAAGTACCTTATTTTTTCTTTGTTCCAAAAGATTTCTCTATACAAAATGAGTATGATAAGGGATTTAAAATTTCTGATTTGATAATTGAATATAATTCAGGAATTCAAACAAAATGCGATGCAGTGAATATTCTCTTTACAGAACTTGACGCAGAATCTTTAAGAAGAGACTTCATCTCTATGGCCGAAGTTGATTTAGAAAGAAAATATCAACTAAAAAATAGACCTAGCTGGAATATCGCAACTGCGAAGGCTGACCTAGGTAATGAAATAATAGAAAATAGAATAGATTATAGACCTTTTGACATAAGATGGACTAATTATACGGGAAACTCAAATGGTATAATGGGTCGTGCCAGATACAAAATAAATCGTCATATCATTGGGAAAGGTAATTTAATATTAGTTACTTGCAGGCAATTAAGTACATTTGATTTTCAACATATTTTTGTGACGACGCATATTTCGGATTTAAATTCTATATCTTTGCAGTCGAAGGAACAGTCTTATGTTTTCCCTCTTTACCTTTACCCTACTGAAGGTGAAGAAAAACTCGGCGAAACACGCAAGCCCAATCTAGACGAAAAAATCTGGAGTAAAATTGACAAGAGCGCTAAACTCAAAACAACTCCGGAGCAAGTCTTTGATTACATCTATGGCGTTCTCCATACACCGTCCTATCGTGAAAAATACAAGGAATTTCTGAAAATCGATTTCCCGCGTATTCCTTTCCCTGAAAACAAAGAAGAATTCGAACGCATCGTTTCCATCGGCAACAAGCTCCGCAAATTGCACCTGATGGAAGAAATCCCTCCGCAAAAAACATCCTTCGGCATCGAAGGCGACAATGTTGTAAATGAAACTCGTTTTGAAAAGGAAAAGGTATACATCAACAAGACGCAGTATTTTGCGAACGTCCCTGAACTAGCCTGGAACTTCTACATCGGCGGTTACCAACCCGCGCAGAAGTGGCTTAAGGACCGCAAGAACCGCACCCTTACCTTCGACGACATCTCGCATTACCGCAAGATCATCGCCATCCTTATTGAGACCCACAAATTGATGTTAGAACTCGATAAAAAGATGTGACATCTTTTCAATTTTAGACGAAAATTACCAATGTTTTCTTTAAAAGACAAATTTTGACATTTTTTTGAATGTATATTAATTGGTGAATCTTTAACAACGATAGGAGTATCAAATATGGAACTTGAAAAGATCATGCAGGAAATATCTGCTGGGTTAACAGGTGATAACAAATCTGATATTGCCTATTTGGTTCAGCAGACTGAAAAATATAGAGATAATCAGTTTGGTACGGAAATTGCTCGTGAAATTGGTCGAATGATATTTGAGCGACTTCCTAAAGAAGATCAAGAGGAATGGAACGAAAGTTTAACAGAGGAATTGAAAAAGAGTTTCTATTCCAAATTTGATGAGGTCAAAATCAATGTTCAAAACAAAGAGTTTGAAAAAGCTCTTTCTATTATAGAACCAATAGTTAATGATTTTGAAAAAATGATAAATGGGGGCTTATGCCGTGATGATTCTGTGAATGAATATCGCCATTTCGATAGCTTATTTGAAGAAATTATGTATAAAGAAATGTATCGTCCAAGTCGTATTGTTCATGAAACTGTTTTTCCGATAGGGCGTGCTTTCTCTGTATATGGGAGCATCCTTATTGATTTGAATAGGGTTGAAGAAGCTAGACTTGCGTTGGGAACAGCTAAACAATGGGAACCAATGAATGTTTCGCTAGCATTTGAGTATGCTGAAACATATAAAATACAGGGGTTAATGGAGCAATTTCTTGATTGTACCAAAAAGACATATGAAATTATTTACAAAAAAACGGATTTGGCTAGATTTTATAGAAATGTTGGCTTCTATTTCATAGAGAAAAAACTTTGGAGAGAAGCTATTGCTAGCTATGTTCTGAGTTTAAATTTTGAATCAGAATCACCAATGGTTGCAAGTGAAATTGCGTATATAGAAGAAAAAGCAGGTCAAAAAATAGAGTGGCCAAAGATTGAAGAAATTAAGGATATTTGTAATAAGCGTGGTATTCCTTTTGGTTTGAATACAAATGTAGCTGTAATTGCGTACCGATATGGAAAAGCTTTGTTCGATGATAAAAATTTTGAATATGCAAAGTATTTTCTTGAAATAGCCTATTCGATGGTTCAGGCTCCAGAAATAAAGAAAATGCTCGATACTCTTGCTGGTACTCAAGGAAGCGTCGATATATTGAAATATCTTAACTTGCCTAAGGAATTTCAACCTGTAAGGAATCGACCCACAGATCCTGCAAATTGCGAGTCTTTTATGATGCAAAACAGTAATACGTTGGCTTTTTTGCAAGTTTTTCCAATCGATGTGAATAGCACAATGCCATTTCTTAATCCACAAGAAGTTATAGATGGAATTCATCGTACTTTAAAAGATGATCAAGCTCTTATTGAGGTTGAAAATGGGTCTTTTGGCGATTCACGCTTTATCTATAGCATTATAAAGAATTTGCATAAAGAATCTCTTACAGGAATCCAGTACTTTATGTTGATGCATGTTCTTGTTGAAGGATGTGCTTTTGCCGTGCAAGGCTTTTTTGATGAATTTGGAACAACGGGCGTTCGTGATTCGGTGGTTTTTGAACTAATGATGCGAACGAAAGAAACTGATACGGATTTGAATGGGTGGCAGAGGGATCCCTATGATAAAGATTTTAACAGAAAATTCTTAATGAATCTTTCAGAAGAAAGAAGATTTGATAAATTGTTCCCTGAACATCCTTTATCTGTTTGTCGTAATTTCATTGAGAGGGTAAAAAACTCTTTAAACAAAGGGAAAAAATCGGAATCAGAATCTGATTTCGAAAAATATCCAAAGCAGCCAGCGGAACGTCCTAAAGGTAAATCTGTAATTGAGTGCTGCATTCATCCAGTAGTGAATTCTGGTGTTGATTATGTTCATACGAAATTCGTCCTATATACTGATGGACGGTTGTATAAGGCTATATATACAAGTTCAAACGAATCTATCGTTAATGGAAAGAAAATGCCTGTTTTGTATGAACTTATTGGAACATCAGAAAAATGTGCTAAGGAAATAAAGTCTTTCTTGATGGAGCGTAGTAACGAGTATAAAACTTGGCCTATGATTATTAGCAATTACGGAAAAGTTGAACGTACCAGTTATTCGTGTTCCTTAAAATTTCCCTCAAAGCAATTTTCCGGTTTAGATATGTTTGAAGTTGATAAATATGGCCCACTTATCAAGGGATTGTATGAAAAAGTGGCAACAATGCTAGAAAAATACTTTCCTGAAATAAAATTGACTGATGACATCTGTTGTAAATAATTTTGAATGCTATAAGACCGATAAAATTTAAGCGCCATCGAAAAGCAAGGGCGTTGCGGGGGCGGCGATTGAGCCCCCGCTCGAAGGGGTAGCGAGTAACGCAGTGCGAGCGAGGGGGATTCTTCCCCCTTTTTCATAGAAAACAAGGAATATTCCCGGTCAGGCCGGGAATGACAAAGACGGCTTTTTTCTATCTTTGTGCCCACTATGGAAACTCGTTACAATTCTAAAGATGTGGAAGCCCGATGGCATAAGACCTGGGCTGAGAATAACAGTTTTGCACCCAGCGGAAAGGGCGAACCGTTCTCGGTCGTGATTCCGCCCCCGAACGTTACCGGCGCCATCTGGGACACGCGCTCAACGATACGCTCCAGGACATTTTGGTACGCTACCGCCGTAAGACGGGCCGTGACACTCTGTGGATTCCGGGTACGGACCATGCGGGCATCGCCACGCAGGCAGTCGTCGAAAAGCGCCTTTTCCAGGACGAACACAAGACCCGCCACGACATTGGCCGCGACGCCCTGGTGGAACGCATTTGGAAGTGGAAGGACGAATACGAAGCACGCATTACGAAGCAGCTCAAGAGCCTGGGCGTTAGCTGCGACTGGAGCCGCCAGCGCTTTACGCTGGACCCGGTTTGCGCAAAGGCCGTGCGTCACGCTTTCTTCAACCTGTTCAAGAAGGGCCTGATTTACCGCGGCAAGCGCCTGGTGAACTGGGATACCAAGCTCCAGACCGCCGTTGCCGACGATGAAATCTACTACGAACACGTGAAGGGCCACTTCTGGACGTTCAAGTACCCCCTGGCCGACGGTTCGGGATTTATCCCCGTTTCGACCACCCGTCCGGAAACCATCATGGGCGATACCGCCCTCGCCGTGCACCCCAACGACGAACGCTATGCACAGTTCATCGGCAAGATGCTGAAGGTGCCGTTCGTTGACCGCGAAATTCCGGTGATTGCCGACGCTATCTTGGTGGACAAGGACTTCGGTACGGGTTCCGTGAAGGTGACTCCGGCTCATGACCCGAACGACTATGCGACGGGTCTGCGCCACAAGCTCCCGATGATCAACATCATGAACGATGACGGCAGCCTGAACGAGAACGCCGGCAAGTTCCAGGGTCTCAAGGGCCAGGCCGCCCGCGACGCCGTGGTGGCTGGTCTCGAAGAACTCGGACTTTTGATCAAGGTGGAAGACCACGAAATGGACGTGGGCCACTCTGACCGCAGTAAGACCGTGATCGAGCCGTACCTCAGCGACCAGTGGTTCGTGAAGATGGACGTGCTCGCCGAAAACGCGATGAACGCCGTGAAGTCGGGCGAAATCAAGATTATCCCCGAACGCCAACAAGTATTTGGACTGGCTCGCCGAAAAGCGCGACTGGTGCATCAGCCGTCAGCTCTGGTGGGGCCACCGCATTCCTATCTGGCACACCGACGCTAGCGAAGACGAATTGAAGGCCGCATTCGCGGGCCGCGACGACATCTACTTCTACAAGGCCGAAAACGGCGGCTACCTGGTGTGCAGCCAGGAAGAAGACCTGAAGCCCGACGCGGTGCCGGGTCACGAACTCAAGCAGGAAGAAGACGTGCTCGACACGTGGTTCTCCAGTGGCTTATGGCCGCACTCCACCATGGGCTGGCCGGAAAACACCGACACGCTCAAGCGCTACTACCCCACCAGCGTGCTCGTGACGAGCCGCGACATCATTACGCTGTGGGTCGCCCGCATGGTGCTGTTTAGCCAGGAAAACATGGGCACGGTCCCGTTCCACACGGTGTACATCCACCCGAAGATTCTGGACGGCAATGGCCAGACCATGAGCAAGTCCAAGGGCAACGGCGTGGACCCGATGGATATCGAAGAGAAGTACGGTACCGACGCTCTGCGCTTTGTGATGGCAAGCCTTTGCACCGACAACCAGGACGTGCGCCTGCCGGTGAAGAAGGAAAAGCAGCCGGATGGCCGCGAAATCAACACCAGCGAAAAGTTCGAAATCGGCCGTAACTTCAGCAACAAGCTGTGGAACGCCTGCCGCTTCCTTTACCCGCAGCTCGAACAGGCCGGTGCGCTTGCCGCCGAACTCCCGATGGACAAGAGCTTGTTCGCCCTGGAAGACAAGTGGATTCTCTCCCGCCTGCAGACGACCATCAAGGACGCCACCCGCATGCTCGAAGAATACCACTTCGCCGAACTCGCCGGGTTCCTGTACCGCTTCGTGTGGGACGACGTCTGCTCCAGCTACTTGGAAATCAAGAAGGCCGTGATCAACAGCGAAACGCTCACCGCCGAAAAGAAGAACGCCATGGCTATCCTCAGCTACGTGCTGAAGAACGTGCTCGACCTGTTGCACCCGGTGATGCCGTTCATTACCGAAGAGCTCAACAGCATCCTGTTCCAGGGCAGCGAAATGGTGATCAGCCGCGCATGGCCCAAGGCCGACGAATCGCTCATCGACGCAAAGATCGAAGCCGCATTCGACCAGGCATTCGCCGTGGTGGAAAGCGTGCGTGGCGTGCGTGGCCGCTACAACGTGAGCCCCGCCACCAAGCTCAGCGCCGTGGTGAGCGTGGACGATGCTGCAACGGAAGCAAGCGTGAAGGACTGCATGGCAATCATCACCGAACTTTCGGGTCTTTCTGACCTGAGCGTCGCCGTGAAGGCCGCCAAGCCGAAGTTCAGCGCCAGCGCCGTGGTGCCCGGTGGCGAACTCTACATCCCGCTGGAAGGTATCCTCGACCCGGCTGCAGAAATCGCCCGCTTGGAAAAGGAAATCGAAAAGGCCAAGGCATTCGCCGCTTCGATTGAACGTAAGCTCTCGAACGAGAAGTTTGTTAGCGGCGCCCCCGAAGCAGTCGTTAACGCAGAAAGGACGAAGCTTGCTACGCAGCAAGATATTATCGCGAAGAACGAAGCCGCATTGAAAGAGCTGAAGTAAAGGAGATCCCCGCCTTCGCGGGGATGACATCCTGAATAAAATTTAAAGAGGTGTTCCAAGCGGAGCACCTCCTTTTCTATTATTAAAAATGGGTGTAAGGGAGAAAAAAAATGAATATCAGGCCTTTTCTTTACGCGGGCGTACTTACCGCAAGCATCGGAACCGCAAACCTACACGCGGCAGAATGTAACGTCACCCACCATCAGGGCGATGGCGGCAGCACCGATGTCTACATGGGATACCCAGCAACCGCACTCTACCTGTTCAAAGGCAGCTATCTTGACCTTTCCAAGATGAGCCAACGTGAACCCGCAGTGAAAAACGCCGCTGGCACCGATACGGCATGGGTGTACAGGTCCGAATTGGACCCCACCATGATCGTAATCGTCACCGAGAAGGTAGTCAGGGTGGCACGAGTTACCTATTCCGAAGACGAAAATACACGCATCGACGAGCTTTTCACTGTGAAACACAAAGACGTGTACAAGGACGAGTTCCCGCGACTGCAAAAGGCAGGGGTTTTCAAGGGTACGGCCGAACAGGCGGATTCCCTGGTGACTCACGTATTTGATTTGTGCCAGAAATTCTACAACAAAGAATATGGTTACACCGGCTGTGAATTCAATCCGCCCGAACAGAGAGGAAGAAACGGCGGGAAGGACGTGGATATGGTCGACATGCCTCTCGCGCTTGCAGCCGTCGCCGGCGAATTTACCATTCTTCTTGACACGCTGAACGCGTGTCCAGAACTTAAATTCTCTGCGGCCGAAAACGTAACGGAATCTTCGTCCAGTACATCCATCGAATCTTCAAACGACAAGTCTTCCGCCTATTTGAAAGCGGTCCAAACAACAGCACGCCTTTCGAAGGTTGGACAGAAACGCTACCACATCGCAGGAGTCAAGCCTGGATCCACCTACATAGTGTTCAGCCTTAACGGACAACTTTTAAAAAGCGGCACTCTCAAGGACAACCTGTTCGATACACCCACACTTCCCGTCATCTTGATGTTCAAAGACGGACAGAAATTTTATATAAAGGATTAGAGATTTCCGGACGACATTGTTACGACTTCATCGCACATTTCGGAAACCGCCATGCGGTGAGTCACCAAGATTACCGTCTTGTCGCCGAAGTTCTCAAAGAGCCTGCGGAAAAGCTCCCGCTCGGTGGATTCGTCCAGAGCAGAACTGATTTCATCCAGCAGCAAGATGTTTCCCGGACGCAGCAAACCGCGGGCGACCGCAATCCGCTGGGCCTGACCTTCGCTAAGCCCAAGTCCCCGCTCCCCCAGTTCCGTATCCAAGCCCGCGGGCAAGTCCAACACGAACTCCGCACAGGCGGTTTGCAACACCTTGCGGAGTTCTTCTTCGGTAGCCGATGGTTTTGCCAGCAATAAGTTGTAGCGGACAGACCCGCTCATTAGGGAATTCCCCTGCGGGACATAGACAAAGCAATCGCTGGTATCGGCGGAAACATTTTTTTCAGCGACATTGCCAGCAACGTTCTCACCGCCGAATGACGCTGCGGTTCCATCGGAATAAACCGCCACGCGGCCAGCCAGCGGTTCCACAAGCCCAAGCATCAGGCGGAACAGGGAGGTTTTGCCAGCACCTGTTTCCCCAACAATAGCGGTCTTGCTGCCAGGTCTAAAGTCGTGACTAAAGTTCTTGAAAATATCCTTATCGCCTGAGGCATAACGGAAACCGACCCCCTCCAGGCGCAACCCCCGCATGTTCTGCGCAGCGGCGGACGATTCCAGGCCCGAAGCGGCAGCGGACGGCACAGAACCAGAAACATTCGCAGCGCCACTGCCCAGTTCCTGCAGTCGTTCAATGCTAGCCGTAGCGTGAATCAGCTGGGGTGCATTGTTCAGCAAGGAAAGTATGGGTCCCTGAATCTGGCTCACCAGCTGCAAAAACGACGTCATGATGCCGAAAGTGATGGTCCCGTTCCTAAGCCCGATTCCGCCCCACACAAAAGCCAGCAAGTACCCTAGACCAAAGGCACAACCAAAAGCAAACCTGGATACAACGGAAAAGCGAGTGCGATAGATAACATCTTTGCCCATGTCCTGCTGCATCTGGTCCAACCGTTTCGAAACCCAAGGGACGCTTCCCAGGCTACGAAGCAGGGCGTTGTTCTCTACGCCCTCCTGCACATGCATCTGGATGCGGCTTTCCCCCTCGCGGATTTTTAGCGTCATGTTGCGGATACGGTGAGATACGAACTTCCCGAACACCAATACCAGCGGAGTCAGCAGCAGCAAGGACCAGGCAAGCCGCGGGTCGAACCAACGCAACATCAAGAACGCACCCAGAAGCTGTATCGCCGTCACCACCATCTGGGGAATTTTTGCCGTGGCAGTCTCGCTCACCAATTCCACGTCCTTGGAAAACCTAGACGTCACATCCCCCGAAAGCAGGTCCTGCCCGCCATAGAGCCTGCGGGTAAATAGCCGCCTAAACATCTGGAGCCGAATGGCGTTGGAAAGCCTGAGGGTGGAAACGGATGTCAAGTAGTAATACACCTGTCGCAGGGTAATGTTCCCCACCACGGTCAGCACCAGCAGCCCCACCATCTGGGCCACATCCTGGTCGCTACCGTTAACAATGGTTTCGTCTATAAACCGTTTGCTGAGCCAAACCATGGCAAGTCCCAGGGAAACCTGCAGGGTCCCCAAGACCACGCGGAGCGCCATATTCAGACGTACGCCGCGACTGTTCTGCCATAACCAAGAGAGGTAATTCATTCCACTACTTTTACGTTTTTCCAACTTTCCACAATGGATTCCACATCCTTGAAGGCACGATCCCGCTCCACGTCGTATTCTGCACAAAGGGCGTCGGTAAGGGAATCCACCGTAAAGTCCCCCATTTCCATGGCTCGGGTCCAGAGGAATGCAGCGGTTTCGTTCAGACAAAGTAACCGTCCAAAATCAAGAGCGCCAATGCCCTCGCCCATGATAACTTGTTCGCCACAGACTTCCCGCAGCACAAAACCATTCTTGATTCGCATAAAAACCTCGTTTATCGCTAAAATAGATTATTTGTCTAACGTCGGCACGATTTGTTTACCTATATTCACCCCTATGGAAACCTCAACGGCATGCCACATTTTCCCGAAACTCCTGGTTGCGGTTTTGTTCTGCGTTTCCACGGCACTGGCAAGCGGGCAAGGCAAGGCAGAAGACACCCTGCAGATCTCACAAGAAAACATTCTTTCCATCGTAGCCATTGTCCTGCCCCACAACTCCCTGAAAAACTCTGAAACCCTGCACAACTGGCCTTTTTTTGCCTTTGCGGCTCCCGCCTGGACCTCTAATTTTAGGCTGCAGCAAAATGGAAAACTGGTCACCCTCAAAGGCGGTACCGCAGGGGACGTAAACTTTGCCGGACTCGGCGTAAAGCTGGACGTGGCAGTGGAACTCATCCACCTGCTAGAAGTAGGCATGGAGGCAAACGGAGGAACCGCCATCAACTACGGCGAAACCGCCACCTTCATGGGCGTGTACGACATCGAAAAACGTGACTACCGGCAAGACGTCGTCTTTACCGAATACTCCTACGGATTCGCCTACAAAGCCTCCCTGACTTTGCCGCTTTTGGTGCTGCTCCCCAAAAGCGACTGGACCAAGATTATCTTGAAAGCCTCCGGCGAATACGCCTATTCTGCCTACACGGGAGCAAGCGACGGAGAAGTCTGGAAGGCGGGCAACGGCAACATGGTAAACGGATTCAGGTACAAATGCGGAGGCACCCTCATCTACATGCTCCCCTTTGAACGGGTACCCATGGCCATGCTGGCAGCCAACGTAAGCGGGTTTAAGCATGCCTATGACTTTGACCCCGCCTACAAGGACTACAATCCGGGATTCAAGACCGTGAACATAATCCCCATGGTCTCCATCAAGGTAAACGACACCTGGAACGGCATGCTCATGGCCACCATCTCTAGAGACCGCCGCTACGAAAACAACCGCTACAAGACCAGCGAAGAACTGCTGCAAAAGCAGGTTGGCACGGAGTGGGACCTGCGTACGGTCATGTGCATATTCACCCGGAAATTCTAGACATTTCATGCTCATTTGAGCATGAAATTTTTGCTATATTTGGCCAGCCATGGTCGAAGAGGCACTTGAAAAAGACGTACCCGCCGAAGCTGCACTAGTGCAGGTGCAGGCGGGTGAGCGGGAGGCAGAAGCGCACCCACGCCTGCCCGAATTCCAGTATGCCAGCTGGAAGGACTATTCCCATATTCTGCCCGCCATGTTGCCCAACTTCCCCGCCTTTTGCCCCGGCGGAAACTTCCGCAAGAGTTACGCCGACGAACTGGAGGCCTGCCGCAAATTCCTTGCGGCCTACGAAAACTTTGACATGTTCATGGAGCATTTCAGGGTCTACAACGTAAAGACCTTCCTGATGGAGGGCGAAAACCTGAAGCTGTTCCACAAAGACGGCTGGCACTGGCACTTTCAGCAAGAGAAGGACGGAACCATTTTGCAGTCCGACTTGACGGCAGCGGGAATCATGGGCGCACTTTGCTGCATTTCGCCGGGGAACTTCTCGTGGCACCACTACACGGTACGCTACCTGCACCTGCTGATGAAGGTGGCCTACCACCTGGTGTGCAAGGGCTGCATCTACCCCCAGGTTTTCTGGGTTCGCTGGGACACCGCCCAGGTGCGTTGGGTGCCTACCGAATTCTTGAACGAAATCAAAGACGTGGTGGACCTGCTGGAATCTAAATGCCCGCCAAAGTTCGCCTTTACCGCCAAGGAAGAGGAATACCTAGAAATCACGGGTGCCGCAAGGCACGTGCTTTCGCTGTTCATCGGGCAGTTGCTGAAGTTCGCCCGCACCTACAAGGGCGGACCAAAGCCCTTGCATGCCAACCTGCTCTCGTTTTTCTTTGATGCCATCTCTGGCAAGCTGAAGAGCAACGCCCTTTCCATTCCCGGCAAGATCAGCCAGTGGTTTTCGGTGTACGGAAACTTCCAGCTGCGAAACCAGATTGTTTTCCGTGCTACAGAGCAGGGCGACCAGGTTGCCTTGAACGTGTGGGTGGAGGGAGCTTGGCCCGCGACAGAAACTGCGGCGGGTTCGAGTGCTGCGGCCATCAAGCCCTTTGAAGAACTATGCCGCGCCGGGGACCCCAGGGTCCCTGCCCTCAAGGACATCCTCTACGGCGTGGCAGACTTTTTCGCCCCGCTAAAGCCCTACGTAGACAACCAGGGGGAATCGCCTGTTTACCTGCAGGGGTCCGCACTGTTGCGGTTTATGCAGGACTGCCTCAAGAAACTGGAAATCATGGGCATCCGGGCGGAAATTCCCCCGAGCCTGTTGAACATCTCTAAGCCCAAGGCCAAAATGCGGCTACAGGGCAGCGTCAGTTTCGGGATGTTCTCTGCGAAAGACCTGCTGGATTTTAACTGGGAAGTGGCACTGGGCGACGAGCATTTGGACCCGCAGGAATTCATGGCCCTGGCAGAAAAGGCAGATGGCCTGCTGAAATACAAGGGGCAGTACATAGAGGTCTCTGCCCAGGACATGGAAGACCTGAAAAAACAGATGGAATCCCCCGCCCCGCCGCCGGAACAGAACCAGTCCAAACTGGTGCAGGCCGCCCTCACCGGCGAATGCGACGGCGTTCCCATCACCCTTACGCCCGAAACCAAAGCGCAGATTGATGCCTGGCGGGGCGAGACGGAAATTCCCCTGCCGCAGGGCCTGAACGCCACCCTGCGACCCTACCAGATGCGGGGCTACTCCTGGATGTACAAGAACCTGGAAATCGGATTCGGCTGCATTTTGGCCGACGACATGGGCCTGGGCAAGACCCTCCAGGTTATCGCCTACCTGCTGAAAATCAAGGAAGAGGGTAAACTGCAACAGGACAAGGCCCTGGTGGTGATGCCCGCGGGCCTGCTTTGCAACTGGCAGGTAGAAATCAAGAAGTTCGCCCCGAGCCTCACCTTTACGGCCTACCACGGCGGCAGACGGGACCTGCAAAAGTTCGACTCCGACATTTTGCTCACCACCTACGCCACCTTCCGCAAGGACTATGCAGAACTGAGCGAACGCAAATGGCAGGCGGTGGTCATCGACGAGGCCCAGAACATCAAGAACGCCGACAGCGAACAAAGCAGGCTTTTGCGGAACCTTCAGGCTCCCCTGAAAATCGCCATGAGCGGCACACCCGTAGAAAACCGCCTCATGGAATTCTGGACCATTATGGACTTTGCCAACCGCGGGTTCTTCGCCAGCGCCCAGGAATTCCGGGAAAAATTCGAGACCCCCATCCAGAAAAACGGCGACAAAGAAGCGGCCGAGACCTTCAAGAAGATTACCGCTCCCTTCATGCTACGCCGCCTCAAGACCGACAAGAACATTATTGCGGACCTGCCCGACAAGATTATCCAAGACGAATACGCAGAACTCACGACCACACAGGCTGCCCTGTACCAGCGCACCCTGGACCACTTCCTAGCCCAGATTGAAGAAGAAAAGCAGCTGGCTGAGATTTCGCAGGATGCCCATGGGTTGTTCAAGCGCAAGGGACTTATTTTGCAGATGATCCTTGCCCTCAAGCAAATCTGCAACCACCCCGCCACATTCCTGAAAGGCGTGGATGGTGCAGACATGGAAAGTTCCGGCAAGCTCCAGATGCTTATGGACCTGCTCACCTCCATCCAAGAACAAGGCGAAAAGACCCTCATCTTTACCCAGTTCGCCGAGATGGGATTCCTGCTGCAAAGCTCCATAGAGAAGGAATTAGGCCTTCCCGCCTATTTTTACCACGGAGGCTGCAGCCAGACCCAGCGCAAGAACATGGTGGACGACTTCCAGAACAACCCCGAAAGCAAGATACTCATCCTCTCCCTAAAGGCGGGCGGCACCGGTCTGAACCTGACCGCCGCATCGCAGGTCATCCATTACGACCTGTGGTGGAACCCCGCCATCGAGGCACAAGCCACCGACCGTGCCTTCCGCATTGGACAGACCCGCAATGTGCAGGTCCACCGGTTCATTACTAAGGGTACCTTCGAGGAAAAAATAAACGCCCTCTTGGAATCCAAGAAGGCTATTGCCGATATGACCGTAAGCGCAGGGGAAACCTGGCTCACCGATTTGGACGACAAGGCATTGGGCGAAGTGTTCCGCCTGGACAACCCCGCAGGGTAGCCGCGAACACAACTCAGCCAGGAAACACTACTCCGCCGGTAAGATAATCTCGATGTGCCGCGTACTCACGTTCAAGAAGTGGGTACGGAACAAGTCCTTTTCGCTCTTATCGCTGACCTTTACCTGGGTCACGGCGATAAAGTCCTTGTTCTCGCGGATGTAGTCGGTAAGGCGTTCGTCACGGAGGGTGTCGATTTCGCCGGTAATGATAAAACTGTCTGTCCAGATTTTTACGAGCATAACCTAAATATAACGTTTTTTTCAAATGAAAGCAAAAAAAAGTGTTTTTTTGTTGCTTTTTGCGGTTTCTAAAGGTATTTTTTCAAAAAATGCATCTAGATCCTAATCTCTAGATCCTAGCCTCTAGTCCCTAGCCCCTAAAATAAGGAGAATGAAAGATGATTCATAAATATAAACTCGGCGGATACAATAT
>CACXIR010000057.1 GCA_902767785.1 Fibrobacter succinogenes
CGGATCGTTTAAAATGTGCAGGATTAGGCAAAAAAGCCCATGTTTTATTTGCCCAATTGGTCCAACGTTCCCCAAACAGGTTTTTTAGGAACCGGTCTTCGGCAAGGGCTAGAACGCATTCAAATAGGATTACCGCCACCCCAAAGGGAATTGCTGTCCAGGAAAAACCCAAGTGGAAAATTATTGCGGCACAGGCAATCAGGGTGTTGGAGAGGTACAGAGGGTGCCGCATCAAGGAGTAGGCTCCGGTGGTCATCAGTTCCGGTGCCTCGTGTACCGAACCGCGGGTGTGTTCCCCGATGGACGTGCGGGCGAAAATACGCAAAAGGATGCCTGCTAGTAGCAAGGTGGCCGTCACGACGCCCTGCGCCAAGTTCAAGGTCTTGCCCGGTATAAGCAGCAAGCTAACTGCTAAGGCACCCAAGATAAAACCGCGCCACTTATAGAGGATTTTCATGGTCCAAATCCACCAGGAGGAATCTGTCCTCTACATCGGGAGGCAGGGCGTCGTGACTGGAAATCAGAAACCACTTGTCCATGCGGTTGCAGGCTTCCATGAATTTTTCCAGGACGGGCATGCGGTCGGCAAGTGCGATGCCTGCCAAGGGTTCGTCCAGCAGCAGGATTTTCGAGGAACTGGCCAGAGCCCACAGCAGGGCGACCTTGGCGCGCTCTCCGCCAGAAAGGCTCTCTTTTGCCACCAGTTTTTGCAGGTTCGCAAAGTCAAAAAAATCCTTGACGGCTGAATCTGCGGACTCGTCAAGTAGTTTTGTCAAGAGCCTTCTAGGCGGCAGCTCCAGGTCTTGGGGTACAAGGAACACGCCTTCGGGTTTAGCCTTTCCAGGTAGCGTCATTTCGCCGTGGTCCCATTCTTCCAGGTGTGCCATGAGCTTAAGGAGGGTGGTCTTGCCGGCTCCATTACGCCCCCGCAAAAGAACGGGCTTATTGCAGTCCCAGGCCAAGTTTAGTTTGTTATAAACGACAGTTCGGTTTGCAGCGGAGCCGTACGCAAAACAGCCATTGCGAATGGTAAAAGTTTCGCCTTGTATGTTTGCCGCTCCCGATTTCTCGGGGAGAGCCTCGAACTGGAATAGGGTTTTGCAGGCGCTAATGAGGGCGCGGAACTGGGGGAGGGTCCTGGAACATTCCTTCACGGGCTTGTAGCACAATAGTACTGCGGAGCAGAAAAGCACCAGGCCCTTTCCGTCCATCCAGTTTTTGGAAATAAGAATCGCACAAAAGGCAAGGACCAGGATCATGGAAAGCACGGAAACGGATTCCATCACTAGGGCAAGACCGTTCTTGCGGATGGAAAAATCCTTGGTCTTTTGGCTCAGTTCCCGGGAGCGTTTTTGGAGTTCCCCCGAAAGAGCAGCCCGTTCCCTAGGAACGCTCCAGGAGCGGAACAGCCTGCGGCAAGTATCGAACAGGTTCCTGAAACTGGACCTTTCAAAAAGCAGGGACTCTTCTTCGGGACCCATGCGGTGGATTTTTCGCTGCAGCCATGCCACCAGGGGGACAATGACCGCAAAAAGGAAAAGGGTCAAGGGCCAGGAAATGTACAATAGCACGGGTACAAAAACCAGCAGTTGCAGGGCCGCCTGGGTTCCCTGAAAAAAAACGGCTCCGTTGTTTTGGATGGTGTGTATGGAATCAAAGGCCATTTCCGTTTGGGGGGCGTTTTTAGGATCGTGGAAAAATCTTGGGGAAAGGTTCCGCAACTTGCGGAGGTACCAATTTCGGAGTCGTCCGCTGGTGGCGTAGGTCCAGGTGTCGTTCTGCCTAATTTTCAAGTAGAAGAAAAGGAGCCGTAGCAGGGTCAGCAGCACCATTATCAAGAGCCATTCCCACAGGGTAAAGGGCGACTCCTGGTTAATCAGGTCCATGAAAGAGCGGATCCCCCACAGGAGAGCACCATCGGCGGCGCTTGCGCCGATGGCCAGGGGTAGGAACTGCAATATCCCCTTCAAAAGGGAATTTTTGAGCCGTTTTTCCAGCATCTATGGCCGAAATTTAAAAAATTTAGGGATTGCACCCTTTACAAAGAAATAAAGTTTCCTATATTTGGCCTTACTTAACGCCCCTATCGTCTAGTGGCCCAGGACTCGGGATTTTCATTCCCGCAACAGCGGTTCGAAACCGCTTGGGGGTATAATAAGACCAACCGAAAGGTTGGTCTTATTTTTTATGCTCCCCAAGCGGGAAGGCCTCAGCCACGAAGTGGCGAGGCCCAACCTTAAAGGGGTATAAAGAGACTAATCGAAAGATTAGTCTCTTTTTTTGTTTGCCCCATTTTTATATTATTCCCCATATGAATTTCAAATTCCCAGCCTTTTTGTTGGCTACATCTTGCATCCTGTTTTCTGTGAACGCCATGGCCTCCGTGAACCTGCCTGTCCACAAGGAAGTCTTGCCCAACGGACTCACGGTGCTTTTGCACCCCAATACCCAGTCCCCTACGGTGAGTTGTAGGCTGTTCTATGTGACAGGTTCCGTACACGAGGTTCCCGGCAAGTCCGGTCTGGCCCACATTCTGGAACATGAACTTTTCAAGGGTACCAAGAAGGTGGGAATTACCGACAGCGTGGCAGATGCCCGCTTTATGGAAATACAGGATTCCCTGCAGGCCTTGATCCGCCCGGCAAAACTGGCCGGCGATACCGCCGCCGTGAAAAAGTTGACGGCGGAACACGACTCCGTGGTGAACGAACACCGCAAGATTTTTGTGAAGGATGAACTGTGGAGTGCCTACCAGGCGGCAGGCGGCACTGGCCTCAATGCTTTTACCAGTGATCTGATGACGGCCTACATTGTGACCCTTCCCAAGAACAAGATTGAACTTTTCATGTGGCTGGAAGCGGACCGCATGCAGAACGCGGTCTTGCGGGAATTCTATTCAGAGCGTTCCGTGGTGCGTGAAGAACGTCGCATGCGCTACGACGACAAGCCTACGGGCCGTTTTTACGAAACCCTGAACTCCATGATTTACGAGGCATTCCCTTACCGGGTACCTACTATCGGCTGGCCTAGCGATATCGATAACCTGACCCGTGAAATGGCGGACGAGCATTACCGCAAGTACTACAAACCTCGCAATGCCATCTTGGTTTTGGCAGGGGACTTGGATACGGTTTCTACCATGGAAATGGTAAAGAAGTACTTTGGGAACATTCCCGCAGGTGAGGCTTTTCCTCCGCTGACTATCCGCGACCCGGAACAGGCTGGTGAAAAGCGGCTCACCATCAAGCGGGATGATGCTCCCAACATATATAATGTGTGTTTTAAGACGGCAGAAGTGGGGGACCCGAGCCTTTACGCCTTGGACATTATCGAGGGGGTTTTGAACGGACGGTCCGGTCGCCTTTACAAGCGGTTGGTAGAGCAGGAGCGGCTGGCGGTTTCGGTGAGGGCGTTCAACAGTCCCAACAAATACGTTTCTGAATTTGGAGTCCAGGTGAACCTGCGTCCCGGTGTAGACCCGGAAAAGGCAGAAAAAATCGTCTGGGAAGAACTGGAAAAGATGAAGTCGGAACCCATCAGCAAGAGGGATTTTGACAAGGTGAAGAACCACGCCTATGCGGCCCTGGTCCGCAGTTTTACCGACATGGAAAACGTGGCCACCATGCTGGCCTGGTATGAGATGTACGGCGATTACAAGATTTTCCTCAACTGGGCGGACCAACTGAACAAGGTGAACGCTGCTGATGTGCAGGCGGTAGCCCAACAGACCTTTGTCCGTGAAAAGTCCGTTGCAGGGTTCTTGTTGAAAAAATAGAGGGCGTTTTTCAGCCTCAAAAAAATCTACACTTCCCCGATTCGGGAAAGTTTCAGTAGGGGCATTCCCGCCTCCCGGCTATCGTTCAAGCTGATATCGAAATCAATGCTCCAGTCGTTGAATTCTTCTTCGTCCTGGAGCATTTGCTGTATGTGCATGGTGTCGCCTTCGTAGGTGACAATGGTGTGGGCCAAGGCGCGACCTTCGTTGTCCAGGCGGAACTTGTGGTGTTCCGCGGTGTAGGCGGCCATGATTTCCATCAGGCGTTTTTCGGTCCAAGGAGTCCCTTCGCCGTCGGCCAGGAGTTCTCCCTCGGCAAGGTCGTCGGCAAGGCTGTCCAGGACCGCCGTAAAATCTTGTTTGGCCAGGCTCCCCATAATCTGGAAAATCCGCTGGCGTACCATTCCCAGGAAGCGTTTTTTGTCGTAGGTGATGTCGGCTGCAGCCTTGTCGGCGCCAAAGGCCTTTTCTGCCTCGTCTTCGGCGGTTCCCGCCTCCAGGCGTTTTTGGTAGTCCTCGGGGTGGGCCATCTTTTCCCATTCCTCCAGCAAACTGGAGTCCACCCGACGGATCATGTCCCCTAGGTAGTCCTGCATTTCTAGCAGTTCCTCGTTCTTGTAGCCGTCGGGAACGGTCTGGCTCAAAACTTTATAGACGTAGTTCAGGTGCCGCAACAGAATTGCTTCCATGCGTTGCAGGTTGTATTGCTTCACGTACCCGCTAAAGGTGCTGAAGGACTCGAACATCTCGCGGACGATGGATTTGGGCTCTACGTTCACGTCTACCCACGGGTGGACTTCGGCAAAGGTGTTGTAGGTGTCGTAGATAAAGTCCCGCAGTGGCTTGGGGTATTCCACCTTCTCGATTTCTTCCATGCGCTGGTTGAATTCCATGCCCTGGGCCTTGAGTTCGTCTAGGCGGGTATTCCGGGCTTTGTTCTGCTGGATGCGAAGGATGGCGTCGGGATTTTCCACTATGCTTTCGCATAGGGTAATCACGTCCAGTGCGTATTCGGGGCTTTCCCTATCCAGTTTTGGCAAGGTGTCCAGCAGGTATAGCGAAAGGGGCTGGTTCATGGCGAAGTCATCTTGCAGGTCCAAATTGACCTGCAGGTGGCTATAGCCAGGTGCCACTGGCTTTACGAACTCCACGATCTTCTTTTCTACAAGGCTACGGAACAGTTGAAATGACCGGTGTTGCAACAGTTTCTTGTTGGCGGCACTTTCGTGGCAGTCCTTTAGGAGCATACGCATGGCTGCGCAACCGTCGGTTTCCCTGCTCAAGATGTTCAGGAGCATCCCGTGGTCTACATGGAAACTGGAAGTGAGGGGTTCCGGCGCTGCATCAATCAGGCGCTTGTAGGTGCTTTCGTCAAAGGGGACGTAGCCGTGTTCGGGAGGCTTACGCTTCTGGAATTTCTTTCCGGTTTGGCGGCTCTTTGCTTCCAACTTCATGTTTTCGATAACGTGTTCCGGTGCTTGTGCCACCACGTAGCCTACGTCGTCAAATCCCTTGCGTCCGGCACGTCCTGCAATCTGGTGGAAGTCCCGGGCTGTAAGGATGGCGGTCTTGTCTCCGCTATATTTGCAAAGTTGCGTAAAGAGTACTGTGCGGATGGGGACGTTTACGCCTACGCCCAAGGTGTCGGTGCCGCAGATTACTTTGAGCAGGCCCTTCTGGGCCAGCTTTTCGCAGAGGATGCGGTACTTGGGCAAAAGCCCTGCGTGGTGCAGACCTATTCCCTGCTTGAGCCAACGCTTGACATCGGGACCATAGGGGCTGGAAAAGCGTACTTCTTTGATAGCTTCGTTAATTGCTTGCTTTTCTTCTTTGCTGCACAGGTCCAAGCTCATGAAGTTCTGGGCGTTGGTGGCCGCTGCGGCTTGGGTAAAATGTACCACGTAGACGGGAGCTTTGCCCTCGTTTACCAACTTCTGCACTTCGGTGGAAAGTTCTGTGGTGCTGTAGCTGAAGTCTAGCGGAACAGGCCTTTGGGTGGAGCGGACCGTGACGGTTTCCTTGCCGGTATGCTTTGTCAGGTCCCGCTCGAAAAAATCCGTTGCCCCTATGGTGGCGCTCATCAAAAGGAATCTGCTTTGTGGCAGCGTCAGGAGCGGAACCTGCCAGGCGACGCCACGTTCCCTGTCGGAATAGTAATGGAACTCGTCCATCACCACGTCGGTAATGGAGAGCTTTTCGCCTTCGCTAAGCGCCATGTTGCTTAAAATTTCAGCGGTACAGCAAAGGATGGGTGCATCCCGGTTTACTGTGGCGTCGCCGGTAGAAAGCCCCACGTTTTCCGCACCGAATTCTTTGCAAAGTGCCATCCATTTTTCGTTCACCAAGGCTTTGATGGGGCAGGTGTAAACGCTTTTACGCCCGTGGACTACGCTGTCAAAATGGAGTGCCAGGGCCACCATGGATTTTCCGCTTCCCGTGGGCGTATTTAGGATAACGTTATTGCCATCCAAAAGTTCAAGGATTGCCTCTTCCTGGGCGGGGTAGAGCGTTGTTCCGCGGGACTCCGCCCATTCCATGAACGCCTCCAAAATGTCTTCGGAAGCGGGTACTCTGTCACGTTTCGCTGCATTAGCAGCGAGTTTAGCGATAAAATCCTTGAGAATGGGCTTGTTCTGCTCCGCCATGGGGCGTAAAGATAGCTATTTTATCCTTTATGAAAGGAATCGTACTTGCCGGTGGATCCGGAACTCGACTGTACCCGCTGACCATGGTTACCAGTAAGCAGCTTTTGCCTGTTTATGACAAGCCCATGATTTACTATCCGCTTTCTACCCTGATGCTGGCGGGCATCCGTGAAATCCTCATTATCTCCACTCCCACGGACTTGCCGAACTTTGAACGGCTTTTGGGCGATGGTTCTGCCATGGGGCTTAAACTTTCTTATAAGGTGCAGCCAAGCCCCGATGGACTTGCCCAGGCGTTTATTTTGGGCGAGGAGTTTATTGGCGATGATTGCTGTGCCATGGTTCTTGGCGACAACATTTTCTATGGAAATGGTTTCAGCCGGCTTTTGAAAGATGCCGTGAAAAATGCTGAGCAAAATGGACGTGCTAGCGTATTCGGCTACTACGTAGAAGACCCGGAACGTTTTGGCGTGGTGGAGTTCGATGATAGTGGCAAGGTGATTTCGGTGGAAGAAAAACCGAAGGATCCCAAAAGTAATTACGCCATTACGGGCCTGTATTTTTACGATAACCGTGTGTCTGGTTTTGCAAAAAGACAAAAACCCAGTGCTCGCGGGGAATTGGAAATTACCGACTTGAACAAGACATATCTGGACAAGGGCGAGTTGGATGTGAAACTGTTGGGCCGCGGCTTTGCCTGGCTGGACACCGGGACTATGGACAGCCTTATCGAAGCGGGCGAATTTGTGAAGATGGTGGAAAACCGCCAGGGCATTCAAATCTCTGCTATTGAAGAAATTGCTTACAGGAATGGTTGGATTAATAAGGGAAAACTGCTGGAATCTGCCGCCAAGTACGGCAAGTCTCCCTATGGACAGCACCTGCGAAAAGTCGCCGAAGGAAAGATAAGGTTTTAATCTATGAAACGTTCTATTGTGATTACCGGCGGTGCGGGCTTTATCGGGAGCCATGTGGTCCGCTTGTTCGTGAATAAGTATCCCGAATACAAGATTATCAACCTCGACAAACTGACCTACGCGGGCAACCTTGCGAACCTCAAGGATATCGAAGGCAAGCTGAACTACAAGTTCGTGAAGATGGACATCTGCGACTTCGACGCGTTCTACAAGCTCATGCAGGACGAGCAGGTGGATGGCATCATCCACCTTGCGGCCGAAAGCCATGTGGACCGCTCCATCAAGGATCCGTTCACCTTCGCGAAGACGAACGTGATGGGCACTTTGAGCCTGCTCCAGGCTGCGAAGCTCTACTGGGAATCTCTCCCTGAAAAGTACGAGGGCAAGCGTTTCTACCACATCTCCACCGACGAAGTTTACGGTGCACTCAAGATGAATCACCCAGAAGGCATCACGCCTCCGTTCACCACGACCGCCTCCAGCTCGGAACATCACCTGGCCTATGGTGACGACTTCTTCTACGAGACGACGAAGTACACTCCGCATTCCCCGTATTCCGCCTCCAAGGCCGGTTCCGACCATTTTGTACGCGCGTTCCACGACACCTACGGCATGCCGACCATCGTGACGAACTGCTCCAATAACTACGGTCCGTACCAGTTCCCCGAAAAGCTGATTCCGCTCTTCATCAACAATATCCGCCACAAGAAACCGCTCCCGGTTTACGGCAAGGGCGAAAACGTTCGCGACTGGCTCTTTGTGGAAGACCATGCCCGCGCTATCGACGTGATTTTCCATAACGGGAAGATTGCCGAGACGTACAACATCGGCGGATTCAACGAATGGAAGAACATCGACATTATCAAGGTCGTAATCAAAACAGTCGACAGGCTGCTTGGCCGTGCCGAAGGCGAGGACATGAACCTCATCACTTACGTGACCGACCGTCTGGGGCATGATGCCCGCTACGCCATCGACTCCACCAAGCTCCAGAAGGAGTTGGGTTGGGAACCGTCCCTGCAGTTCGAGGAAGGTATCGAGAAGACGGCGCGCTGGTACCTCGACAACCAGGAATGGCTTGATAATATTACCAGTGGCGATTACGAAAAGTATTACGAAAAAATGTACGGAAATAGATAATGGGAAAGTTTAATTTCATCAAAACATCCATAGAAGGCGTTGTGGTCGTGGAACCGACGGTGTTTGGTGACGCCCGTGGCTACTTCATGGAAACCTATAACAAAGCGGAGTTCGACGCTGCTGGCTTGAAGGTGAATTTTGTACAGGATAATGAATCCCGTAGCAAGAAGGGTGTGCTCCGAGGCCTTCACTTCCAGAAGAAGAATCCGCAGGGTAAACTTGTTCGTGTTATCGAGGGCGAAGTGTTCGACGTGGCTGTGGACCTCCGTAAGAACAGCCCCACATTCGGCAAGTGGGAGGGCATTGTGCTTTCCGCCGAAAAGAAAAACCAGCTCTACATTCCGGAAGGTTTTGCCCACGGGTTTGTAGTGCTCAGTGAGATGGCGTCTTTTGTCTATAAGTGCACCCGACTCTACGACCCCAAGGACGAGGGTGGCCTCATGTGGAATGACCCTGAAATCGGCATCAAGTGGCTGGTGGGAAACGGCTTCGAACCGCTGCTTTCTGAAAAGGACACCAAGAATCCGGCACTTAAGGATTTGGGCTTCGCTTTTGAGCTTTAATTCCGAAATCCGAAATCTGAGTCAACTCTTTTTTCTATCATTACATACGATGAAAAATATTCTTGTTGTATGCACGGGCAATATATGCCGCAGTCCTACAGGCGAATACCTGCTGAAAAAGGAATTGGGCGATGGTTTTAACGTAATGAGTGCCGGTCTCGGTGCCTTGGTGGACCATCCTGCTCATGAAATCAGCCAGAAAATTGCCCTGGAGCATGGCGTGGATATGAGCGCCCACCATGCTCGCCAGATTAACATGGATCTCCTTAAGTGGGCGGACTTGATTCTGGTTATGGAAAATGGGCAGAAGCAAGAAATCTTGCGGAAATATCCCTGGACCGAAGGCAAAGTTTTCCGTTATGGGGAACATATGCAGGTGGACGTTCCCGACCCCTACCGCAGGCCGGAGAGTGCTTTCGTGCTGGCATGGAACTTTATTTCAAAATTGACTCCTTATTGGGTTCAAAAAATCAAACAAAGTGAGGGACAGGCGTAAGTCTGGTCAAGTTTATGAAAGTAGTCAAATGGTTATTGTTGAGTGCAGCCGCTTTCTCGTTGAGCGGGTGCTTCTTTGCTCCGCAGATGCGGATGTCTACTCCTAGTGATTCTGCAGACTATAATGGGATCACCGTTTTCCTCCATTCTATCGATGAAGGGGATTTTGGTACAGATATCAAGTCTGCCGCTGAAACGGGTGGCGATCCTTCCACTGTCGCTGGCGACTTGTCGGAACTTTTGGTAGATTCCCTCCCGAAATTGGAATACCGTATTGGCCCCTTGGACATGATCCAGGTTGTGGTGTGGGAGCACCCTGAACTGACGTCTCCCATGGGACAGTACCAACCTGCAGGTCAGCAAGTGACTACCGATGGTAAGTTGTTCTACCCATATGCTGGCGAACTTCAGGTGGCTGGTCTTACCGCGCAGGAACTTCGAGTGGAAATCACCAAGAGGTTGTCTGACAAAATCCTCAATGATCCTCAGGTGGATGTCCGCGTTTCCGAATATCGGAGTCTCAAGGCATTTGTTACAGGTGAGGTGAAACAGCCCGGTTATGCATTCTTTTCGGAAGCTCCAATGACCATTCCCATGGCTATTGCCGAGGTGGGTGGCTTCAACCAGTTTGCAGATCCCAGGTCTATGCAGCTTCGTCGTGGGAATAAGGTCTATAACATCAACTTCTTGGATTCCTTCAATAGCGATTTTCCCTTGGACAGGATTCTTTTGAAGCCGGACGACCAGTTGTTTGTTCCTTCTCTTTCCACCATGCAAAAAAGGAATCGTGCGTATGTGATGGGTGAAGTTCAGAGAGTGGGCCTGGTGGATTTGACAAGCGGTACTGTGAACTTGGTGGAAGCCTTGTCTACCGCTGGCGGTTTGCAAGCTTTGAATGCCTCGTCCCGAGCCATTTACGTTATCCGCAACACTTCGGATAAACGTATAGACGTGTTCCAATTGAATGCCAAGAATGCAATGGCACTTGCTATGGCGGAACGTTTTGACTTGAACGCCCATGATATTGTATATGTAGATGCTTCTGGGTTGGCTACTTGGAATCGTTTCATAAGCCTGATCCTGCCGTCGGTCCAGACTGTTTACTATGGCGTGCTGACTGCGCGTAACGCTCAGTTGATTTCGAATGGACACTGGGGCGAATAAGAAGGTAGATAATGATTAACTTAATTCTTTGTGGTGGAAGCGGCACTAGGCTTTGGCCTGTGAGCCGTGCCCTGATGCCAAAGCAGTTTGCCCCTCTTTTTGACGGTCAATCGCTGTTCCGTAAGACAGTCAAGACTAATTCTGCCGTTTGTACAACGCAGTTTATCGTTTCCAATGCGGATCAGTTCTTCTTGGCTAAAGATCAGCTGGAAGCCGAGGGCAAAAAGGGATGCTCCTTCTTGTTGGAACCTGTGGGCCGCAATACGGCTCCAGCCATAGCTCTGGCATGCCTTACCTTGAGCTCCGAGGAAATTGTGTTGGTTTCTCCCTCGGATCACGTGATCCGTAAGAGGGACGAATACAAGAAGGTGCTGTTGCGTGCCCAGGACTTGGCCAAGGAAGGCAACCTCGTCACCTTTGGCATTACGCCCACAAGTCCCGAAACGGGCTACGGCTACATTGAAGCCGATGGCGAAAACGTTAAGCGTTTCGTGGAAAAACCGGACTTGGCTACTGCCGAGAAATACCTGTTGGCAGGCAACTTCTACTGGAATAGCGGCATTTTCTGTTTCAAGGTGAAGACCTTCTTGGACGAACTGAAGAAATATTCTCCCGATATTCTGAATGCGGCAAAGATTGCCTTGACTCGTGCGAACAAGGAGAAAGGGGAGCCTATCCGGATTGCCTTGGATGACATGAAGGCGATTCCTTCCAACTCCATTGACTATGCGGTCATGGAAAAGTCCGACAAGGTGAAGGTGGTTCCTAGCGATATCGGCTGGAGTGACCTGGGTAGCTTTGACAGCCTTTATGGCGAATATCCCCATGACGAGAACGGGAACAATGTAAATCCCCGTCATATTACCGTGGGTTCAAAAAATTCCCTTGTGATGGGAAGCCAGAGGACAATCGCTACTATCGACTTGAACGACATGCTTATCGTAGATACCCCTGACGCCCTGCTGGTGGCCCTTCGCTCCAGCAGCCAGAAGGTGAAGCAGGTAGTGGAAATGCTCAAGGAAAGGGGCAGCGATCTGGTAAGTGTCCCGCAGACGGTGAACCGCCCGTGGGGAACTTATTCCGTGTTGGAATCTTCTGAAAGTTACAAGATGAAACGCATCGTAGTGAAGCCGGGCAAGCGTCTTTCTCTGCAAAAGCATCTTCACCGTTCGGAGCATTGGGTGGTGGTAAGCGGTACCGCCACTTGCACCGTGGGCGACAAGGTGTTCTTGGTGCGGCCCAACGAATCCACCTATATTCCGGCGGGTACAATGCATCGCCTGCAGAACGAAGGCAAGCTTCCGCTGGTCATCGTGGAAGTCCAGGTGGGTGAGTATACCGGCGAAGACGACATCATCCGCGTGGAAGACGATTTCCACCGTTGCGAATAGTTTAAACACTAACTTGGGAGAATAAAATGAAAAAAATCATTCTGTTTGCGATTTTGGCCATGTTCACCTCGGGTGCGTTTGCTCAGGGACTTGGCTTTGGTGCACGCATATCCTACCAGTCCGAATCCATGATGGGCGACGGTGCCGAGTACTTTGCCGACGAAACCGTTTCGTCCGGCTTTGCTGCTGGTGCAAGCTTATTGTACCACTTTTCCGAAATGATGGCGTTGCGTACCGGTCTGGAATTCCAGCTGAATGAATATTCTTGGACCAAGGGGAAAACAGATTTTTCGCTTTTGTTCATGAACTTGGACATTCCTGTTTTGGCAAGAATCAACTTCACCCGCGGCCTGTTCATGGAAGCTGGTCTTGACATGGCCATCAATATGCTTGCCCAAGGATATGACTCAGTTATTGATGAATGGAACGATGTTGATGGTTGGAACACCTTCCAGATGGGACCTTCTATCGGAATGGGCTATACCATGTGGTTCGGTCTTGAATTCAGTGGTCGCATGACCTACGGCCTGCTGGAACCCGGGGAAGATGCAGACTTCCGTCCGTTCCGCTTCCAGATCGATATCGCTTACTGGTTCCTGAAGTAATCAGAACAAAAATAAGGGTATAAAAAAGCGGGCCGCAATGGTCCGCTTCTTTTAATACAGCTCGTTCGTCATCTAGAGTAAAGAACCTCCGGTTCCTCACTCGCTCCCACCTAAAGGTCGCCATGCCCACATAGGCGCTAAAGCGCCAAGTGGTCAAAGGTCGCCTTCGGCTCACGATACTGCTTGTTTGCTTGTATTAGAACTGGCTCAGGAATCTCTGGTCGTTGCTGGTCAAGAGGCCGATTTCCGGGATAGCGTGGCGCAGCATGGCGATACGGTCGAGACCGAAGCCGAATGCAAAGCCCGTGTACTTCTCGGAATCGATGCCGCAGTTCTTGAACACGTTCGGGTCCACAGAACCGCAACCGCCGATTTCCATCCAGCCGGTTCCCTTGCAGCGACGGCAACCCTTGCCACCGCAGAACACGCAGCTCACGTCCATTTCGGCGCTGGGCTCCGTGAACGGGAAGAAGCTCGGGCGGAAACGCGTCTTGACGCCTTCGCCGAACAGCTTGTTCATGAACACCTGCA
>CACXIR010000058.1:0-13165 GCA_902767785.1 Fibrobacter succinogenes
TTCGTAGGCACCGCCTTCCACCATGCAGACGGAATCTTCGGTACCGGCGACCACCAGGTCCAGATCGGCGCAGGCCATCTGTTCGTAGGTGGGCATCACCACGTTCTGGCCATCGACAACGGCCACGCGCACGGCGGCAACCTGCTGTTCGAAGGGCAGTTCAGAAAGACCGATAGAGAGGGATGCTGCAGACACGCCCAGCACATCGGGTGCGAACTTGCGGTCAGCAGACAGAACCTGCACGATCACCTGGACTTCGCGGGTGAAGTTCTCGGGGAACATCGGGCGAATGGGGCGGTCGATGATACGAGCGGAAAGAGTTTCCTCGTCGGAGGGGCGACCGGCTTCACGCTTGTTGTAGCCACCCGGAAGGCGACCGGCAGCGTAGGCCTTTTCGCGGTATTCGACGGTGAGCGGGAAGAAATCACCTTCCTTCTCTTCGCCGTAGCAAACGGTAGAAAGCACGAAGGCGTCACCCATCTTGGCGACAGCAGCACCACGTGCCTGCTTTGCAATACGGCCCGTTTCAAACGTAATGACGCGACCGTCGGGGAGTGTCACGGACACTTCCTTGGGGTCCAGCATCTTGCCGTACTTTTGATGATAAGCATCAATAGACATAGATTATCTCCAGTCCGCAGATTAGCCGCGGAGACCGAGTTCCTTGATGAGAGCACGAGCGGCGACAATGTCCTTTTCGCCGTAGTACTTGAGGAGGTTCTTGCGCTTTGCAACCATCATGGACAGACCGCGCAGGGAGTGGAAGTCCTTCTTGTGGGTCTTGATGTGTTCGGTCAAGTTCTTGATCTTTTCGGTGAGGATAGCGACCTGCACGCGGACGTTTCCAGTATCCTTTTCGTTGGCGCCGAACTTGGCGGTGAGCTCTGCAGCTTTTTCCTTAGTGATTGTAGCCATTATAGCCATTCCTTTTTTTTGATTGTTTAACTAATTACATGTTTATGCCCGAGTTTCCCTGCTTTAGGCCCAGTGGAATTGGCGAATCTGGACGCAGGACCAAGGCAAAAATGCAACTACGGGTGTGAAATATAGGTAAAAGACGCGGGGCGAAAGGCGAAAGACAAGAGAAAATGGTGCAAAACAGCCTAAAAGCACTAAAATGTCATGCCCGCCACACTCTTGTCATCCCCGGCTTGACCGGGGATCTCCTTTCCTTACAAAGGGGGAAGCCTCCCCCTCGCTCCAGCCCCGTCGTCATGGCGGCCCACGAGCCGCCATCTAGCCGGGTCTTCCCCTACCCCCTCTCCTAGGGGCTCCGCCCCTAACACCCCATTAATAATCCGAGTCTCAAGGGCACAGTCGCCTGCAAAAAAGACCGTCGGTCGCGCCTTCACTTCGTTCGCCGCTACCCTCCGGATTTTTTGCCTAGCAACTATGCCCTCTCGCCTCGAAAAATGGGTTCGCTACGCAGGAGGTTGCTCGGTCACGGCGTTCCCTCGCAACCACCGTCTCAAACGCTTGCGATGTAAATAAAATGAAGTGTATATCAGAAAATATTCTTTATAGAGGCTTTCATAAAACGCAGTAAAACGTCATAATTTTCATCTTAAATAACAGAAAAACAATGTTTACTGACATCTATTGACATTCTGAGAGAATTATCTTTACTAGCATGGCTCAATATAGGTATGCAAGGAATGAAAATGGCGTTCTCTTCAACATAGAGACAGTTACGCCAGATATCCGCAAAACCAACAATTTTTACTGTATCGGCTGCGGTTGCCCAATGAGAGCCGGTCTTGGCAAAATCAACGAGCATTACTTCGCCCATAACACCCCAGAATCACAAGGGGCATGCAATCCCGAAACTTACCTTCATCGACTCGGCAAACGGTTATTTATTAACCTATACAACAAACACAAGGAAGAAGGTTCTCCTTTCCGCATAGGAATAAAGCGTCCTAGTGGATGTGAAAAAGACATCTGTCCCTACGGTTTCGACGATCCTTGTTCCGGTTACATTGACGATTTTTTGGAAATTCTCCCACGATATAACCAATGCTATGAGGAAGAATGGGATGAAGGCTTCAAGCCTGATATTCTGTTGCTTGACAATTCTGGAGAACGACTTTATATTGAGATTGCCGTTACACACCCTTGCTCCGCCGAAAAACTCGCATCTAATATTCCTATCATTGAATTTCACGTACAAACAGAAGATGATTTAAAAGTCTTTAATGACGAATCACTGACTAATGCAGACAACGAACTGATTGACATTCACAACATATCTTTACCTCTAGTAAAGCATCCTCCCAATTGCGAGGATCAAATCGCAGACGCCAAAAACAAATTTATTAAAGTACACCAAAAAGCAGTTCACTCCGGCAGCACCCTAAATATACCGTACCGAATTGAGTATTCCTGTCCTCACGCACAATGTCCTTATTTGAAAGAAGCCACATGCAAGAAGCAAGCTGTTCAAGACTGGTTTAATCTAGCTGAAAAATTACCCATTGTAAAAGATGATTCCGAGTCTTTTAGCCCAAACGTCCTGCTTACCAATAAAGCCGGAGCTCAATTAAGAGTCAATTTTGCATTCCAATTCTCAAATAGATTTTTATTTCCTGATGGAATAAAGACGATTCAATTTTTAGTTGATGACATCTTACACGATGGTCAATGGAGAATTCGTCATTACAACACAAAGAAGGCTTCCAATAAAATGAGCTGTCTTTCTACTGAATACATGTTATGCGTTTTACATAAAGATGGCCGTTTGCAGATTATGAACGAAGACCACCTTCCCCAACTACATCTAGCCTATACCAGTATCAAATCCGACCTATTGGATTACGTACTTATTGAGCCAAGCTCTTTTTTTGACAAAGTTAATTATCATGAAGATTTAGAAGGTCGCCAACTATTCAAATCATTACTCTACAAAGCTCTAGTTGCATTCTTTGCGGACAGGAATTTGCCCATAAAGAATTGTTTCTTGTGCCGTAACAAAACCGACAATAAATTCCGCAAAGATAACGTCGGTAAACCCATATACTGCTTCGCAAGGCGAATGCAATGTAATTCGACCGAAGCAATATGCTGTAACCGCTATGACCAAGACTCCATGCGATTAGGAACACTCCTAATGTGGGACTTTGGACGCTGGCACGACGCCATTAACGAAGCTTATGGTGTTATGAGATTCACCGAACAAAAGTGATTAACACGATCCCTCTAAAAAAATTCAAGAGAAAACTTTTAATTTTACAAACTCTTTTTTACAAACCAGGATAAAAGAATAACTTCATATCATAGTAACATTGATAAGGTCTTTTTTCTTTACACGTGATAGTTATCTTATATTTTATTATGAGGTAGTTATATGGATGAAAATTGGTTTGACCAAAATCAGGCTGAATTCTATGGAGTTCCTATAGAAAAGATAAAGGAACTGAAGCAATGTCAGCAGAAAGAACCTTCAAAAGAACAAGAGCCAACCAAGAAATTAGTCATTATCAAAAAAGACGGAAAGCTCACTTCAAATCGAGTCAATGAAGACGAGTTAAAGGAAATGAACACGCCGAAATTCCACAAACCGGGAAAAGCCGACCCGTCCATTGAATTCAAATGCGGAACTTTCGGCAAAGAGATTCGAAACAAGATTTTCGGCAACAAGTAAACCAGCGGTCGAATAATCTACTACAGACGGAACAAATATAATTTCTCCTATAAAATCCTAGCGGTCCTTTTCATAATTCAAGGCTACACTAAAATTTCATTTAGGCTTGGTTTCGTTGTACCTGTTCCAGAAGTTTGAAGATTCTTGCGTTTTCCCATTCTTTTCCAACATTTCAACCCGCTTTTTCAGCCTATTCACTTCAATTACAAGTGAAATTCCGGCTATAGAGCCAGACAGCAAAGCAAGCGCCCCCAGTATAAGGATTAAGTAAATTGCCAGCATTTTCCTACCTCTATTGCCAATATAACAATATTTGTTATACACACAAGGAAACTTTTCTATTTTACAAAGGTCTTCCACAAACCGAGGCAAAACCCGCCATCACAATCCCCCGTCCTCTCCTTTTTTACCAGAACAAGTTCTTGTAACTTGTTCCCAGTGCATTTGCAAGCCTGTGGGCCATCTTGCGGCCAATCGGCTCCCTACCCCGCTCCATCGCAGACACCTGCTGCTTGGTAATCCCCACCTTGTCGGCAAGTTGCTGCTGCGTGTACCCAAAGGTCGTGCGAAGCAGTTTCAAACTCTCTGCGGGGGTGGAACACGACTCCATTTCCTTGAACCAATCGGACTTTATAATCTCGACTGGCTCTTCGTCTTCGGCATTGAGCACCTCTACATTAGGAAATGCGGACTGACGTTCCCTGTTTTTCTTAGACTTCATATAGCCTCCGTTGTTATAGCCGCTTTTGCGGTTGGTTGATTGTTAGAGGCGTTCTGCGTGTCGGTGGTTAAGAAAACCCCTTAAACGCAAAACGCACCTCGCCTTAAAACAGCGAGATGCGTCGTCGGGCTTTAATGTACCTAAAAGTCAAAAAGTTGGCAAGGGACGTACAAAAATTTTACAAATTCTTTTCATAAGCAACGATAAGCTCAAAGTCCAAAAAGACAGAAAATCCTATCGTGCCCAATCCTTTCCGCCTCAAAAAAGGATATATTGATAGTATGACATACAAAAAAATCTTCATTATTGTATTCGTCATTGTCGCCGCCTTTTATGTTTTCAAGGTAAGAGGTTACAATCCCTTTGCCGAAGAAGTCAAAAGTGGCAACGTCCTTCCGTTACTCGACGGAAAATCGATGACCCTAGACGAGGGTGTCAGAGAAGGCGGAGCCTTTATCTTCATCATGGGTACCTGGTGCGGCTATTGCGCCCAAGAGGTAGAACACCTAAAATCGCTAAACGATTTTTTCCAGTCAAACAAAATAAACATTCTCATCGGCATGGAAGGCAAATCAAAAAAAGATATCCGTAAATGGGTGTCCAAGCACGATTTTCCTTCAAATTGGAAACCGTTCTATTGGCAAGACACACATGAGCGCGAGTTCAATATTAATGTGGACGGCGTCCCTTACCTGCTCGTAAAGAACAAAAGAGGATGGTCGACATACAGTGAATCAGGTGCTTTAGGGACCAAACGTTTATCCAAACTCGCCAAAGATATGCTCAAAAGCAACTAATAACAATTTGGCAACAGTCCCAATCCAGCCGCCTGCCCACGATTTGCCAATGGCGGCAAAAAATCCCACCAAATGGGCAAAAAAGCTATCACACGCAATCTTTTTCACCTCAAAAAAGGATATATTAGGCTTATGACGTTCAAGAAGATCTTCGTTATCGCACTTGTCATTGTTGCCGCCTTTTATGTATTCAAGGTAAAAGGATTCAACCCCTTTGTCAGCAAGATCAAAGGCGACATCGCTCTAACTTTAATCGACGGAAAAACGACGACCCTGGATGAATGCGCAGGAGAAAACGGAACCTTCATCTTCGACATGGGTACCTGGTGTCCCCATTGTTCTGGAGAAGTGGACCGTCTAAAATCTCTAAACGAATTTTTCAAAACACACAAGATAAGCGTCCTCATCGGCATGGAGGGAGACTCTAAAGACGAAATCCATAGCTGGGTCTACAGACATGATTTTCCTTGGAACTGGAAAACATTCTATTGGTACAGTACCCATGATAAAGAGTTCAATGTTAAAGTGGATGGCGTCCCCTACTTGATCGTAAGGAATAAAAACGGGGTGAAGACATTCAATAAAGCAGGCGTTTATCCCACCGACTATTTATCCAAACTCGCCCTAGACATGCTCAAAAGCAACAAATAGGCCTTGTCCAATTGCTATATTCCGTGCCGCATTTTAGGAGACACCCATGCTTAACAAGTTTAGTTTTTGCGCGTTAGCCTTTTTTATGGCATTCCTGTTCAACTTTTCTGCTTGCGACGATAGCAGTTCCAGCAACGATTCCGAGTCCTCTGAAGTCAGTTCGTCGTCTTCGAAACCCGAAGAAGTTACCGAACCCGAGTCCTCTGAAGTCAATTCGTCATCTTCGGAAGCCGAAGAAGTTGCCGAACCCGAGTCTTCCAGCTCCGAATTTGTTTACAAGGATAGCAGCTATTACGATGCAGAAAAGAATACCTTGACGGACTTCCGCAACGGCAAGATTTACAAGACCGTCACTATTACCGTAACAAGGGAAAAGGATGGTGACGAAGAAGAGGGTGCCGAAGAGAAGAGCGATACGACCTTGGTTTGGATGGCTGAGAACCTGAACATTAAGTACAACAAGGGGGCAGCGAGGTCTTATTGCCTCGAAGACGACCCTGAAGACTGTTCCAAGTATGGGCTCCGGTACACTTGGAGTGCCGCCATGGATAGTATGGGACGGTTTTCCAAAGCCACTGCTGGGTGCGGTTATGACTCATTGTGTACGGCAAAAATACCTGCACGCGGCTCCTGCCCCAAGGGATGGCATTTGCCCAGTTCGTATGATTTTAATGATTTAGTTGACATGGCGGGCGGTAAGAACAATGCTGCAAAAAAATTAATGGCCACCTCAGGATGGAAAAAGGGGGATGGTACCGACGACTATGGATTTGCCGCCCTCCCCGCTGGATTTTGGACTAAAAATGGGGACGCAGACCTTGTAGGCTCCAGTGCTTATTTCTGGTCTATGGTCCAATATGTACCATCAACGTCTCCTTCAAGATCTTATCAAGCCGGCATAATGAACATTACGGGGACTTACGTGTATATCGAGGGTTACGACAAAAGGTACGCCTTCTCTGTCCGCTGCGTACTAGACTAGAGGACTTTCACAGTCCGCACACTCGACCCAACCTTGACCAAGTAAACTCCCGGGCGGTCCACACGTACGGATAGACCCGATGCAGGGATGCGGCCAGAACGCAGCACCCTCCCCTGCATATCCAGGACAGCGAATGCCTGGCCCGGCTGCACCCCTTCAAGATGAATGGACTTGCCCGCAGCATAGGCCCTGAACAGGGGTACATTTGCCGCAATGGAGGGATTAGCCATTGCAGAAGCACTCGAAGCTGGCTGCACCGAGGAACTGGTGGTTGGTGATGTCGCAGACGATGACATCGGACCGTTCTGATTGGGAACAGCCACCTCGATGTAGTCGATGTCCACATAACCCCAGAAGGTGGTAATGGCAAAGGTGTTGGTTCCCGCCATCAAGGAGAAGGTGATGGTCGTGTCAGCGAAAACGGCATTGGCACCACCCACATTACCAGGGAGTGTCACCGGGAATTCCACATTCATTACCTGAACCCCGTTCACAAGTACATGCTGGGTCTTTGCGTTATTGGCAGAATTGTTATAACGGATGAGGATATCATATTTCCCAGCAGTGGGAACGTCAATATTGAAGGTTATGTCCCCTTCGTTCTTGGGAAGTACATATTTGCCGCCGGAAGCGTCCTTGTGGCTCTTCGTTTCGCATTTGGAACCAACGCAAGATGCTTCTTCAGCCTCGTAACGCACGGTCTGGAATGTTGTTTCCGACGACACGGGAACATCGATTGCGATATAGTCTATGTCCACATATCCCCAACTCTTATTGATGGCGAAGGTGTTGGCTCCCGCCTTCAGCGATACCTGCACCGGCATGTCCTCAAAAGCGGCATTGGCGCCACCCACGTTTCCTTCCAAGGTCACCGGGAATTCCTGAGATTTCACCTTGGTCTCGTTTACATAGATGTCCTGGGTCTTGGCGTTATTGGCGGAATTATTGTAACGTATGGTGACCGTATATGTCCCGGCGGTGGGAACATTGATGTTGAACGTGATATTGCCATCGTTCTTGGTAAGCACATACTTGCCACCGGAAGCATCCTTGTGAGATTTCGTTTCACATCCGGTACCAGCACAAGTTGCATCTTCCGCCTCGTAACGAACAGTCTCGTAAGAGATACTTTCTGAAGAGGATGTGACCGAAGAAGAACTGGACGGATTGTCCGAAGAGCTAGATTGCGTCACCGACGAAGATGATTGCTCAACAGCAGAACTTAAAGGTTGGCTAGAGGACGAAGAGGTAGAAGGCAGAGGAACCTTCAACTCAATGTAGTCGACATCCACATATCCCCAACTCTTATTGATAGCGAAGGTGTTGGCCCCAGCTTTAAGCGATACCTGCACCGGCATGTCCTCAAAAGCGGCATTGGCACCACCCACGTCTCCTTCCAGAGTCACTGGGAATTCCAGGGATTTCACCTTGGTTCCGTTTACGTAGATATCCTGGGTCTTGGCGTTACTGGCGGAATTATTGTAACGGATGGTGACTGTGTATGTCCCGGCGGTGGGAACATTGACGTTGAACGTGATGTTGCCATCGTTCTTGGTAAGCACGTACTTGCCACCAGAAGCATCCTTGTGACTCTTCGTTTCACATCCGGTACCAGTGCAAGTCGCGTCTTCCGCCTCGTAACGTGCGGTTTCATAAGAGGTACTTCCTGAAGAGGATATGACCGAAGATGAACTTGGCGGATTAACCGAAGAACTAGACGGCGGCGTAAAGCTTGACGAATACCCAATACTGGACGAAGGAATCTTGAAAAGTTCCGCACAGTCGTTGCGGACATCCACAATTTCCTCTACCACATGGTTCTTGCTCTCTACGCAGTCGTTCTTGTCGGTGCCGCTATTATCGCACCAGCCGTTCTGAGCGTACCTATCGGCGGTAACCGGGTAACCCACGGCAGTTTCATATTTGCCTATATTGCTGTTCGCCTTGTTCCCGTCGCTGGGCATCACCACTTCTTCCACAAAGTAGCGGAAATGGGAATTGTAATAGGGCAATCCCGATTTCTTGGAATTGTAGAAGTAATTGCCCGTAACGCTCCAGGAGGCACCCTTCATGTCGATGTTGGCATCGTCGTAGTCCACCTGGCCATCATAATTGGTGCTATCCGCTATAAACATGTTGCCCTGGACAGTTCCCCTGATCGTGCCTTCCTTAACGTCGATGTTTTCTGCCGTTGTGGCCTTCACGATGTTGCAGGTGATTTTCGTATCGTTCACGCGCCAGTCGTAGCCGCTGTAGCGGTGCTGTGAGGCGTCAGCCCCCCAAAAACCTGCAGTTTTGTCGGACTGTTGCGAAGACGCCCAACTTTTAAAGTACGTACCAACGTAAATGCCTTCGCCGTACCTAGGAGTTTCGTAACCCGAACCATGGATAAAGTTGCGGTTCAGTGTCACCTGCTGGCTGGAATCCCGAACATGGACCAGTTCCGTTCCCGTGTGGTACACCTCGCAGTCTTCCATCAGGGCACCGACAGAATTATCGAACACCACGCCCTTGCTGAAGGTATGGATTTTCAGGTTTTTAAGGATAACGTAATTTCCCGTTACGTGGATGCCGTAGTTGCTGTTGACCGCAGTACCGTAAATCTCAGGAGGATTTGCAGGGTCTGAACCTGCGAGAACTATGGGATTGTTCTTTGTGCCGTCGGCACCAAGCCAGATGCGGCCACAATCGCGGCCCGTATTATTCACGAAAGTGTCTTTTTGGCAGTTGGATGAGGGCAGTTCATACATGCCCGGGGCTACCCAGATGGTATCCCCCGCCTTGGCATTCAAAGTAGCCGAAGTCAATTCGGTGGCAGTAGAAACATTCACCTGTTTGGCGAAGGCAACCGACATGGAACTGGCGGCCACAATGCTCAACGCAACAAAGCTTCTTCCTTGAAGAAGACTCATAGACACCTCCCAAATACTCCCCATCAGTAATATATTCTTTTTATAACGGAAAAGCACGTTTAATTACAAAAAAAATGTAAAACGCCCCTTTTTCAACGGACTTTCACAACCCATTTTTGCCCGCAAAACGCCCATTTTTCTAAATTTTCGCCCACTATGAGCATTTCTATTCCTCAGTTGCCCAAGGGCACCCGCGATTTTTACCCGGAAGCGCAGCGCATCCAGAACTACATCTTTGACACTTGGCGTAGCACCGCCGAAAGTTTCGCCTACGAAGAATACGAAGGCCCCATGTTCGAGCATCTGGAGCTTTATACGGGCAAGTCCGGCGAAGAAATCGTGAGCCAGCTTTACAACTTCAAGGACAAGGGCGACCGCGAAATCGCGCTCCGCCCCGAAATGACCCCGACCCTTGCCCGCCTGGTCATCCAGAAGGCCAGGGAACTGAAGAAGCCCTTCAAGTGGTTCTCTATGCCGCGGCTTTTCCGCTACGAAAAGGCACAGAAGGGCCGTCTCCGCGAGTTTTTCCAGCTGAACATGGACATTATCGGCACCGAGAGCATCTACGCCGAAGCCGACCTGATGGCAGCCATCGCCACCATGCTCCGCAAGTTCGGCCTGAAGGACAACGAATTTGCCATCGGCGTCTCCAGCCGCAAGCTCTTGGCCACCTACCTGGAAGAAATCGGTGCGCCGAACCCGGCCCTTGTTTACCCGGTGCTGGACCGCCGCCTGAAAATCGGGCCCGAGGCGTTTGCCAAGGCCCTGGCCGAGGCTGGCCTTACCGAAGAACAGGTGAAAAAGCTGGACGAATTCATGAGCTGCAAGAGCCTTGAAGAAGTCCGCAGTGCCGTAAAGAGCGAAAACGCGGCCGCCGCGCTCAAAGAAATCGAAGATTTATTTGAGACGCTCGCTGCAGCGGGCTACGGCGATTGCGTGAACCTGGACCTTTCGATCGTTCGTGGCCTCGCCTACTACACCGGCATCGTGTTCGAAGTCTTTGACAAGGGCAAATCCATGCGCGCAATCGCCGGCGGCGGCCGCTACGACAGCCTTACCGAAAAGTTGGGCGGCGAGAGAATTCCCGGCGTGGGCTTTGGCATGGGAGACGTGGTGCTGGCAGACCTTTTAGCCGAGCACAATTTGCTCCCTAGCCCCAAGCAAAGCGTAGACTTTTACATTGCAAGCTTCGGGAACGACATGAAGAAGGTCTTCGAGACCGCCCAGGTGTTCCGCGCAGGCGGAAACACCGTGTCCCACCCCCTCGCCCCCATGAAGATGGGCAAGCAGCTGGACCAGGCCAACTACCAAGGTGCCAAGATCGTCGTGTACGTGGACGGCTCCAAGGCAGGAGCAGGCGAGTTCGAATACAAGGACATGCGTACCGGCGAAATGTTCGTGGGCAATGTTGCTGCGATTGTTGAACGACTCAATGCCTAACCGCCAATGTCCCCACTAAAGACACTACTTTCCATCATTAGCCTGTTTGTGGTCCTCGCCGTGGTGGCTGTGGTATACCCCGATGGCGGAATCCATGTGGGCGACTACACCCTGCGTTACCCCAAACTCACCGACATCTTCGAGAAAAAGGCCGCTGTGGATTCTACTGCAGATTCCGCCGCAGTAGACCCCGAAGAAGCCATCCGCGAAATGATGGAGGCCACCAAGCGCAAGGAATTCGCCGCCTACAACGACTCCCTCAAGTACTACGAAGACTTTTTCAAAGCAGGCAAAACCCGTTTTGACCTGCCAAACGACGATCCCACCTGGTTTGACCGGTTCTTTTTGCACCTGCAGCTGGCTCTGCTGGACACCAACGTGGTCCACATCGTACACTACGGAGACTCCCAGCTGGAAGAGGACCGTATTTCTGCCACCATCCGCGAAGACCTGCAGCAGGAATTCGGCGGTGCGGGCCCGGGCATGATGCCCCCCATACTCACCATTCCCTCCCAGACCACCAGCCACTGGAACGAGGGCGACCTGAAACGCTACATACTGTTTGGACCCAAGGACGAGGAAGCAGACCACAACCGCTATGGTCCCCTGGCGCAGTTCGCCGACCTGGAAGGCTCTGCCGTTATAGGAATCAAAAAACGAGAAGACCGCAAAAACGCCTTTGCCCACGTGGGCGGCTACTCCACGGTAAAAGTCCTAGCAGGCAAGCGGGGCAACCTGAGAATGCGGCTAGTATTCCAGCGCACCTACAGAGATACCGTGGGCCTCAATGACGACAGCACCTTCAAAGTGAAGACCCGCACCGCATTCGAGAATGCCCCTGGCCCCGAAGTGGATCGCCTCACCAAGATTAACGTGTACACTTGGAAACTGCCGGACACCACCTCCAACATCAAGATCTACATGGACGGCAGTGCCGAAATCTATGCCGTTTCTGCAGATGGGGACTACGGCGTGGCCGTGGACAACGTGGCCATGCGCGGTTCCTCGGGTACGGTCTTCCACCGTATCGATTCCCAACTGTTGGCAGAATCATACCAGGCCATGAACGCCAGGCTTATCATCATGGAATACGGCGGAAACCTGGTGCCAGGCACCAACAGCAGCAACGTAGACTGGACTCGCAAACTCATTACCCGCCAGATTCAGGCCATCCAGAAGGCCAACCCCGATGCCGACATCTTGTTTATCGGCCCTGCCGACATGGCCAAGCAGGTGGACGGCGAATGGAAAACCTATCCGGGCCTAGCCCTTACCGTCAAAACCCTCCGGGAAGTGGCATTGGAAAACGGTGCTGCCTACTGGGACATGCATAGGGTAATGGGCGGCAATGGCTCCATGATCAAGTGGGTGAACCGGGAACCCGCGCTGGGCTTTACCGACCACATCCATTTCACACGCAGAGGTGCCGCCTACATGGGCGACCTGTTCTGTGCAGCGCTCCGCATGCACTACGACTATTTCAAGTTCCGCGACCGCCACGGAATCAGCGACGAAAAACTGAAAGGCATTCACGAATTGCGAGACGAGGGTGGCAACAGTACAAGCGTCGACAGTTCAAGCGTTGACAGCCTCCAGACTACGGAGGTGGCCAAATGATGACCCGCCTGCTTACCGTCGTTGCACTTGCATTAGGATTCGCCTTTGCCAAGGGTCCCATGCCCGCTCCCGGCAGCTACAGCCTGGACCTTGCCAAGTACGACTTTGTAGATACCACCGTAAACGTGATACAGTTCCCCAAGGGAGCATCCAGCTTTGAGCCCTTCTTCAGCAAGATGGACACCCTGGTATTCGAAAACAAGGGGCAGGTCCGCATTATGCACGTGGGCGGTTCCCACCTGCAGGCGGACGTGATTTCGGGACGCATCCGGGAGCACTTTATCAAGGAATACCCGGGAGCCTCTGCCGGTCGCGGATTCATATTCCCCTATTCCGCTGCCCGCACAAACACGCCCTCCAGCTACGCCAGCTACTACAAGGGCATCTGGGACAAGAACAAGAACG
>CACXIR010000058.1:13183-15833 GCA_902767785.1 Fibrobacter succinogenes
CGAAATCACCATACTGCTGGACAAGTACAACTCCACCCCCATGTGGGGCGAAACCCGTTTCCGCCTTTTCGGCTACAGCGACAACGGCGACGTGGTCCCCGTACTGCGAGTGGATTCCATGGACATCTATGGTACCTTGGATACCACAAGCCAGAGTTTCGTGTTCCAAAGCCCCCGGCCCATCGATACCATCCAGATTCAATTCCGCTGGGTGGACTCCTTGAAGCAAGCCACCGTGGCGCAATTCATCAACGACTCGCTGTTGCAAGACTCCATCGCCAAGGCGGACTCCCTGAAAGCCGATTCACTGCAAAAAGATTCCGCCCTTTTGAATGGCAAGCAAGACACCGCAAAAAAAGCATCTATCCCCAAAAACGTACTCCAGTTGCAAGGTACCCAGCCCGCCTTGGACTCCATGTTCCAAGGGGACTGTGACGTGATGGATACCGCCTGCCTGTTGCGGGAAGAGGCCAAGAATAGGGACACTACCGTCAACAACAAGTGTGCCGAGCTGGCTGCGAAAAAAGCGGGCATCAACTACGAAGAAGGGGAACAGGACCCCACCAACAATCCCGACGACCATTGCTTTACGGAACCTGCCGCCGTACCGGACTCCGTAAAGAAGAACGCCCGTCCACACTTTACCTTGACCGGCATTTTGGCCGAGAACGACGCACCAGGAATCATCTACACCAACGTGGGAATCAACGGAGCAAAAGTCCACGACTATTTTGAAGAAGTGTGTCCACTTTTCGAAAAGGAGATGGAATATTTCAAACCCGACCTGGTAATTTTCGCCATCGGCATCAACGACGCCAACGTGCAGCGTTTCAACGACAAGCAATTCCGCGAAGATTACGACCAGCTCATTGCAAGGTTCAAGAAGGTGAACCCCAATGTAGCCATCATCTTCGAGACCAACAACGACATGTTCCGCAAGGTCAAGAGAAAAAAATTTGTCCAGCACACCAATGGCGAAGTGGCCCGCAAGTCCTTCTTTATGCTGGCGGAAAAGCACAAGGCTGGCGTTTGGGACAAATTCTCCATTATGGGCGGCCTTGGTTCCATGGCCAAGTGGGAAAAAGCGGACCTGGCCAAAAAAGACAAGGTTCACTTTAAGCTTTCGGGCTACAACCTGCTAGGCGACCTGTTCTACAAGGCCCTTATCCAGGCGTACCAGGAACATATTGCCAACCTGCCCGCACAGGCTAAGCAAGAGAACAAACCTGCGGCACAGCCAACGACAAAAAACGAGAGAGGTAATAAGTAAACACCATGCTTGACTACTTAATCCCCTACCTCACTCGCACATTCTCCTTTGACCCCAACAGTCCGCTGCTGTTCACGCAGTTCTACTTCTGGGGATTCTTCGCCGTCGTATTTGCGTTCCTTACTGTCATCAAGAACCGCATTCTACTCCGCAACGCGTTCCTGTTCGCCACCAGCTTGTTCTTCTACTACAAGACCAGCGGAAGCTACGTGTGCATCCTAGCCTTCTGCGTGGTGGCAAACTTCTTTATAGGCAAGTGGATAGAAAAAGCTCAAGCCCATTGGAAAAAGAAATTCTTGATGATTGTCGTGGTCATTATCGACCTGCTGGTACTTTGCTACTACAAATATTCCTACTTCTTTTTGGATGCCCTGCGGGACTTTACCGGAATCGAACTCCACGTATACAACTTCTTTGCGGCAGCCAGCAACAAGATGTTCGGCACCCACTCCCTGGTTGACACCATCATATTGCCGGTAGGCATATCCTTCTTTACCTTCCAGGCCATGAGTTATTGCATTGACATCTACCGCGGTAAAATCAAACCTGTGACCAACATTTTGAACTTCGGCTTTTACTTGTCTTTTTTCCCGCAATTGGTGGCGGGCCCCATCGTGCGTGCCGATAAGTTCGTACCCCAGCTATACAAAAAGTATTTCCTACCCCGCCGCACTTTTGGCATAGCTGTGTTCTGGGTGCTGAACGGTCTTGCCAAGAAAATCATCTTGAGCGACTACCTGGCCACCAATTTTGTGGACCGCGTCTTTGACACTCCCCTACTTTTTACCGGTCTTGAAAACCTGATTGCCCTGTTTGCCTACTCTCTGCAGGTGTACGCCGACTTCTCGGGCTATACCGACATCGCCATCGGCGTGGCACTCCTCATGGGATTCAGACTGCCGCAAAACTTCAACAGCCCCTACAAGGCCCTATCCCCCACAGAATTCTGGCGGCGCTGGCACATTTCCCTTTCTAGCTGGTGGCGTGACTACCTGTACATTCCACTGGGCGGCAACCGAAATGCTTCCGTGGGGACTTTCTTCTGGATGGGATTCTTGAGCCTGGTGGCAATTTTGCTTTCGGGAAGCGTTTGGGTGGGAATCGCCCTGGGGGTGTTCTTCCTCTACATTGCCATTTACGCCTACGTCAAGCCGGAATCCCGCAAGTTCATTACCACCAACATGAACGCCATGGCAACGCAGATTGTGGGCGGCTAGTGGCACGGAGCCAGCTGGAACTTTATCATTTGGGGCGGACTTAACGGATTTGGCCAGGTGTTCAATAAAATCTGGTGCAAGCGGAGCATCAACTTCCGTGCCGTCGCCGCCTTTTTGCTGTTTGCCGCCAGCGCAATCATCTTCAAGCAAACCCACATTGCCA